>PSLH01000047.1:0-13253 GCA_040289505.1 Thermoleophilia bacterium
TGGCGGCGCAGGTCGATCCGCTCCCGGGCACAGGCTATCCCGGATAGAAGCGCCTCCACGAGCTCCGTCTCGCTCCCCGCGAGGGTGAACACGGAGCGGTTGTGGTCGGGATCGACGTGGATGTCGAGCAGGACTGCTCGCTCGGCTAGAGCCTGGCGGAGCGCTGCGATGGTGGCGGGGTCGCGACCCTCGGAGAAGTTGGGCACTGCCTCGAGCGGGAACGTCATAGCGCGTACTCTACGGCGCCGTGGGCTTCCGATCTCTCGCCTCCCTCCAGCGCGCTAACCGGGCCTGTCGGGCCTGCGCCGAAGCTGGCTACCGGATCGAGTCGACGCCGATTTTCGAGGGACGGACGGGCCAGCGCGCCTACCTCTACGGCCAGGCGCCGGGGGCGGCAGAGGCGGCCGCGGGCAGGCCCTGGCGGGGACCGGCGGGAAGGACGCTTCGGCGCTGGCTCCAGATGGACGAGGAGGAGTTCTACGCCACCTTCTACTGCGCTGCCGTCACCCGCTGCTACCCGGGCAAGGCGCCAGGGGGGCGGGGCGACCGGGCCCCCACCCCGCGCGAGCAGGAGCTGTGCGCCCTCTGGCGGCAGTGGGAGCTTCGGCTCCTTCGCCCGGGCCTAATCGTCACCGTGGGCCTGCTGGCCGCCCGCAGCCTCCTCGGCGTGCCTCGCCTGACCCCGGTCGTAGGCGAGCGGCTCGAGCTGGGCAAGGTACCGGCGGTTCCCCTGCCCCACCCTTCGGGAGCGAGCGGCTGGCTCAACGCCCCCGCCAACCGGCGGAGATTGGAGCAGGCGCTCGCCCTCGTGCGGGAGGAGCTCGCCCGGCTGGGCGCCGCCGGGTGAGCGGGCTGGACGGGGAGGCCTTTCCCTCCCTGCCGGCGGCTAGATTGCCAGGGTGGCTGACTCTCCTCCCCGGAGGACGACCTTCTTCCGCCTGCTCGGCTTCCTCCGCCCCTACCGCGTATCGCTCTTCGTCTCCTCGCTCCTTGCCGTCGCCTCCCAGCTCGCCAGTATCGCCATCACCTTCCTCATTCGGGAGACGATCAACGGCCCCATCGCCCATGAGGAGGCCCAGGGCCTGTGGCTCCTCGTGGGACTGGTGGTGGCGGTGGGCGGGGCCAAGGCCGGGCTCATGGTCGGTCGCCGCCTCATCGCCGGCCGCCAGGCCTTGGGAGTCGAGTTCGACCTCAGAAATGCCCTCTACGCCAAGCTCCTGCGCCTCTCCTTCGGCTTCTTCGACCGCCACCAGACAGGGCAGCTCATGTCTCGGGCTACCGTCGACCTCCAGGCCGTGCGCTTCTTCCTCGGCTACGGCCTCATCTTCTTCTTCCAGCACGCGGTCACCGTCCTCGTCGTCACCGCCGTCCTGCTCGTGGTCGACTGGCAGCTGGCTTTAGTCGCCCTGTGGATTACGCCCATCCTCGTCCTCCTTGCCTACCGCTATAGCCAGGCCTCCCACCCCGTCTTGCGCGAGGTGCAGCAGCGGATGGCGGACGTTGCCACCGCCGCCGAGGAGAACATCGTGGGCGTGCACGTGGTCAAGGCCTTCGCCCAGGAGAGGGCAGAGGAGGAGCGATTTCGCTGTGCCTCCGAGGCTGTCTTCCGCGAGAGCCTGAAGGCAAACCGGCAACGGGCCTTCTACGTGCCGCTGCTTGCCTTCCTCCCCCTGCTCGCCCAGGCCGCCGTCCTCCTCGAGGGCGGGCGCCAGGTCGTCCACGGCGATCTCAGCCTGGGGGCGTTCGTCCAGTTCAACGTCCTTTTGCTGATGCTGGTCATGCCCCTGCGCATGCTGGGCATGTGGATCGGCCAGGCCCAGCGGGCGACCGCCTCTGGCGAGCGGATCTTCCAGGTGATCGACGAGCCGGAGGAGATCGGCGACGCCCCCCATGCGGCAAACCTTCCTTCCGGGCCGGGGCGGGTCAGCTTCCAGGGGGCCTGGTTCGGCTACGACCGGGAGCGGCCGGTCCTGCGCGGGATCGACCTCGACATCGAGCCGGGCCGCTCGGTGGCCCTGATCGGTCACACGGGATCGGGCAAGACTACGCTTGCTTCGCTCCTGCCCCGCTTCTACGACGTCACCGCCGGGCGGGTGTGCGTGGACGGGGTGGACGTGCGCTCGGTCAGGCTGTCCTCCCTGCGGAAGGCGATCGGGGTCATCGGCCAGGAGCCGTTCCTCTTCTCGGCGACGGTGCGCGAGAACATCGCCTTTGGGCGGCCGGAGGCGACCGACGAGGAGGTGGTGGCGGCGGCCCGGGCGGCTCAGGCTCACGAATTCATCGAGCGCCTGCCCCAGGGCTACGACACGCTGGTCGGCGAGCGAGGGGTAACCCTCTCCGGGGGCGAGCGGCAGCGGATCGCAATCGCCAGGGCCCTCCTCATCGACCCCCGCATTCTCATCCTCGACGACGCCACTGCCTCGGTGGACGCGACTACCGAGGCCAGAATCCGGCTGGGCCTGCGCGAGGCCATGCGCGGCCGCACCACCATCATCATCGCCCACCGCCTGTCCACCATCGCCCTGGCTGACGAGGTGGTGGTGCTGGACGGAGGCCAGGTGGTGGCGCGGGGAACCCACGGCGCGCTGCTGGAGGAGAGCCCCGTGTACCGGGAGATCTACGAGCACAGCCTGCTCGAGGCCGGGGTGACCGCGCGAGTGGAGGCGGGGGCGGCAGGATGAGGGCGAGCGAGGGACCTATATCCAGCGACCGGGGATCCTGGCGGCCCGGTTGGCACGCTCTTGGCACGATCCCGGCTCCCACAGGCTGGAGCTTTCGCGATAGGCTGGGGCCGTGGGTCGGGGAGGTGGGGTCCTCCCAGGCGCCTCGCGGACGGGGGCAGGACCGATGAGAATCCGGCAGTCTGGCTCCCACCTCGTCGCCGAGCGCGGCGCCCGCGTCGAGGACTGGTCGTGGCGGCGGACCAAGCGCCGCCTCCAGATGCTCGCTCGCCTGGCTGGGCCCTACAAGCTCCAGGCCGGCCTGGCCATCGCCTCCTTACTCGCCGCCACCGCCACCTCGCTCGCCCCTCCCTACCTCGCCAAGCTCGCTATCGACCGAGGCATCGCCCACCGCGACCTGCGGGCGCTGGGGATCATCGTCGCCGGCTTCCTCGCCGCCGGCCTCGCCAACTGGGGCACGAGCGCCGCCCAGACCTACTTCGCGGGCTGGACCGGCGAGCGCATCTTGGCTGACCTGCGCGCCGGCCTCTTTCGCCACCTCCAGCGGCTGTCCCTCGGCTTCTACGAGCGCAACCGGGCTGGCGTGATCATCAGCCGCCTCACGAACGACGTGGAGGCCCTCGACCAGCTCGTGACCGAGGGGCTGAACAGCCTCGTGCGGAGCTCTCTCACCCTCGTCGGCTCGGCCGCCCTCCTGTTCGTCCTCGACTGGCGCCTGGCCCTCGCAACGCTCTCTGTCTTCCCGGCCATGACCGCAGCCACCGCCCTCTTCCGCCGCCGCTCTGCCCGCGCCTACCGAGCGGTGCGGGAGCGGCTGGCGCTGGTCACCGCCGCCCTGGCCGAGGACATCGCCGGCATGCGCGTCGTCCAGGCCTTCAGCCGCGAGCGCCAGAACATGCGACGCTTCCGCGAGGTCAACGCTCGCTACCGGGAGGCAAACCACCGCACGGTCGTCCTGAACGGCTTCTACTTCCCCTTCGTCGACTTCCTCTCCGCAGCCGCCACCGCCGTCGTCCTTGGCTACGGCGGCTACCTCGTCTCCGGCGGAGACCTCACCGTGGGCACGCTCTTTGCCTTCATCGGCTACCTCTCCAACTTCTTCGACCCCGTGCAGGAGCTGTCGCAGCTCTACAACACCTTCCTCTCCGCTACCGCCGCCCTGGACAAGATCGTGGACGTGCTGGACGAGGAGCCTGAGGTGCGCGACCGGCCCGGCGCCCGCCCCTTGGCGCGCATCGAGGGCCATGTCCGCTTCCACCACGTGCGCTTCGGCTACGGTCAGGGGCCCGACGTCCTCCACGACATCGATCTCGACATCCCCGCGGGAACGACGGTGGCGCTCGTGGGCCACACTGGCGCCGGCAAGTCCACCCTGGCCAAGCTCCTGGCCCGCTTCTACGACCCCCGCTCGGGCTCGATCACGATCGACGGCGTCGACCTCCGCGACGTCACCCAGGCCTCCCTCCGCTCCCAGCTCGGCATCGTCCCCCAGCAGGGGTTCTTGTTCGCCGGCACGGTAAGGGAGAACATCGCCTTCGCCCGACCGGAGGCCTCGCTCGAGGAGGTGGAGGCGGCCGCCCGGGCCGTGGGTGCCCACGACTTCATCATGGGCCTAGAGCAGGGCTACGACACCTTCGTAGGGGAGCGGGGCGCCCGGCTCTCCCTGGGCCAACGCCAGCTCGTCGCCTTCGCCCGAGCCCTCCTCGCCGACCCCCGCATCCTCATCCTGGACGAGGCCACCTCCTCGGTCGATATCGGCACCGAGCGGGCGATCGAGCGAGCGCTAAGGCGTCTTCTGGCCGGGCGGACGGCTCTCGTCATCGCCCACCGGCTCTCCACCATCCGACGCGCCGACCTCATCGTCGTCCTCGCCCACGGGCGGGTGGCGGAGCAGGGGACGCACCGCCAGCTCCTCGCCCGACGCGGCCTCTACGCCTCGCTCTACGGCGACTGGGCCGCCGTCGCCTGAGACCGTCTACCGGTCGGCGCGGGCGCTATCTCCCCGCCACTCGGGGACGAGCCCGGGGACGGGCATGCCCAGCCGCTGCAGGATCCGCCCCACCGTGTGGTCGACGATCTCCTCCACCGTCCGCGGCCGCGCGTAGAAGGCAGGGGCAGGCGGCAGCACGTGCTGTTCGACAAAGGGCAGCACGACGCCGCCGATCTCGGCCAGCCTGGCCATGAGCTTGAGGTGACCCAGGTGGAGCGGCGTCTCCCGCACCACGCAGACAAGAGGCCGCCCCTCCTTGAGGCAGACGTCGCCAGCACGGGTGATGAGGTTGTCGGCCAGGGAGAGCGCCAGGGCGGACAGGGTGCGGATGCTGCACGGGCAGACGACCATCCCCGCGGTGGGGAAGGAGCCGCTGGCGAGGGGCGCGCCCACGTCCCGGTAGCCGTACACGACGTCGGCCAGCTCCTCCACCTGCTCCACCGTGTAGTCGGTCTCGTGGGCGAGCGTGCGCCTCCCGGCCGGGCTGATGACGAGGTGGGTCTCTACCCCGCCCCTCTCGCGCAGCACCTCGAGCAGGCGAATGCCGTAGATCGATCCCGAGGCGCCGGTGATGGCCACGACGAGGCGGGGGGGAGAGAGGGGCACGGAGCCATTATCGGCGCTCGCCAGCCCCGGGGGCTAGGTGACGTAGGCTTTGCCGCGTGGGCCACGAGCATGACCCGGAGGAGTCCGAGCGCCTGGTCGAGGCCAGCGCGACTGGCGAGCCCGAGCGCGACGTCCGGCTCACGCCCGCCGAGGCGGTGGCCAAGATGCGTATCCGCGTGCCCACTCGGGGCAACCGCAAGCTGCGGTCCGTCCTGGAGCGGGTGAACGCCGACCTCGAGCTCAAAGCCCTCTGGCACGTGGCCAACGTGAACGCCCTCGCCCGTCTGGAGATCAACGATCACTCCTGGGTGCACGTCCAGATCGTGGCCAACATCGCCCTCAAGCTCCTGCGCCAGCTCACCAAGCACGGCATCGAGCCCTCGCTCGTCCGCGACTACGGGCTCGACCGCGAGGACGCCGAGGTGGCGGTCACGCTGGGCGCGCTCCTCCACGACGTAGGAATGGCCGTTCACCGAGACGGCCACGAGGACTTCAGCCTCCTTTTAGGCGAGCGCAAGGCCCGCGAGCTCGCGGCCGGCACCTACGAGGAGCCCGAGCTCACGGTGCTCGTGGCCGAGGTGCTGCACGCGATCACGAGCCACCGGGCCTACGGCAAGCCGCTCACCCTCGAGGCGGGCATCCTGCGCGTGGCCGACGCCCTAGACATGGCCAAAGGACGCTCCCGCATCCCCTTCGAGCGAGGTCGCGTCTCCATCCACTCCCTGTCTGCAGCCGCCATCGACAACGTGGAGATCACGGACGGGGCCACACGCCCCATCATGATCGGCATTGCCATGAACAACTCCTCCGGCGTCTACCAGGTAGACGAGCTCCTTAAGGAGAAGCTGCGCGGCTCCGGCCTAGAGCCGTACGTGGAGGTCGAGGCTCACATCGACACCGAGGCCGAGAAGCGGCTCGTGCCCGTGTACCGGCTGGAGCCCGGGGGCTAGCGGTGGCTAGAATGGCCTGGCCGTGCGGGGTCGTCTAACGGCAGGACGCCTGGCTCTGGACCAGGTAGTCTAGGTTCGAATCCTAGCCCCGCAGCCTCCAGAGGCCGCCTGCGCGCCGGGGCAGGCCTACGCCGCCTAAAGAGGGGCGTAGGCCTGCTTCCTCGGCGAGCCCCCAGGCCTTACGACGAGGGGCGGTAGTAGGGGTAGACGCCGGCGGCGACCAGCTTGTCAGCCCCGGCCAGGCCGTCGAGAACGTACCCTGCGGGCGGAGGATCGCACGTGAGCCCTTTCCCCTCGACGTAGATGGCGGGCGTCGCTCCCTTGTAGTGGGAATCCTTAAGGGGCTGATCGGCCTTGAGGTCGAGGAACGTCCCCGGGGCGATCGGGGCGTCGGTGAAGGGCTGGGTATTGCCCTCGACCGAGCAGTAGGCCCGGTGCTGCCACCTTCGCCCCACGCCGTCCACCCACACGGCGCTGCTGGCCGCGGAGTCGCCCACGTTCCGCACCCGGGCGACCACGGTTACTACCCCGTCTGCTGGCAGGGTGACCATCCCCGGGATCCATGCGGTCGGCCCCTCGAGCGAGGAGCAGCTGTCGGCAGCGAGGAAGGTAGCGATCAGCTCCCCGTTCAGGTAGACGAGCACCTGGGCATCGTCGTTGAACTCGCACTCATCGTCCGAGGACTCTGCGTTATAGAACGCCCCCCAGGCTACTATCGTGTCCCCTTCCTCGGCGACGACAGACGTGGAGATGGACTGGTACTCGCCCTCGGGCCCCGCCTCCACGCCCCCGTAGAAGCTCCCCTGTCCGGGGGCTCCGCCTGGGCTCACGAAGGCAGACCCGTCTCCGCTGGTGGAAACTGTCCACCCGTCGAGCGTGCCGCTCTCGAAGCTTCCGTTGGCCGGATCCTCAGCGAGCGCCGGAGCCGCGAAGGCCAAGCTCGCCGCCAGAGCGCCCACGAGTACGATCGTGCGAACCTTCACCGTGTATTCCCCCTCCCCCAAGGCTGAACCCTGGTAATTAGCGGTAAACAGACGGTGTGACGCTGCCTACGTGTAACATACGATCTCCTTTTCGTCAAAAGAGAAAAAAGAGAAATTTGCCAGGGGAGAAAGCGTGCTCACCAACGCTTGCCCTGACGATCGTTCTCCCCGACAACGCAGTGGCTCGCGGAGGCTGGGCAGCCATGCCGCCCGCAGGCGGCAACCGAGCTCTTCCTCCTGGCTGCCATTCGCTATATATCCGACGAGCTACTCCCGTACCAGCCCAGGTCGAGCGTCTGTCCAGCCATGCCCCGGAGGTGAGAGGTGGTACAAGAGCAGGAGGCCCAGGTCTCCGAGGCCCAGATCGCGGTGCACTGGCGCGAGGAGGAGTACTCCTACCCTCCCCCCCGCTTCATCGGCCAGGCAAACGCCTCCGACCCCGCCATCTTCGAGCGGTTCAGCGAGGAGCGCTTTCCCGACTGCTTTCGTGAGTACGCGGACCTTTTGACCTGGGATCGCTACTGGCACACCATCCTGGACACGACCAACCCTCCCTTCTGGAAGTGGTTCGTGGGCGGTCGTCTCAACGCGAGCTACAACTGCGTCGACCGCCACCTTCCTGCCTCCGCCAACAAGGCGGCGCTGATCTGGGTGCCAGAGCCCGAGGACGGGGAGATGAAGGCGATCACGTACCGGGAGCTGTACCGCCAGGTGAACGAGCTGGCCGCCCTCCTCCGCGACTACTGCGGCCTCCAGGCCGGCGACCGGGTCACATTCCACCTGCCCATGGTCCCTGAGCTTCCGGTGGCTATGCTCGCCTGCGCCCGCCTGGGCGTCATCCACTCCCAGGTGTTCGGAGGATTCAGCGGAGCTGCCTGCGGCGAGCGGATCGCCGACTCACGAAGCCACGTCCTCCTCACCATGGACGGCTACTACCGCAACGGCGAGCTCATCGACCACAAGGCCAAGGCCGACGAGGCCGTGGCGACGGCGGAGAGGCTGGGCGTGCAGGTGACGAAGGTGCTCGTCTTCCGCCGCCAGCCTGACCACTACGCCTCCTCCAGCCCCATGGTCGAGGGGAGGGACGTGTTCGTGGACGAGCTCTTGGCCGACTTCCGGGGGCAGACCGTGGAGCCGGTATCCATGCCCTCGGAGGCTCCTCTCTTCCTCATGTACACGAGCGGCACCACTGCCCGGCCCAAGGGCTGCCAGCACTCGACCGGAGGCTACCTCGCGTACGTGGCCGGCACGTCCAAGTACTACCAGGACATCCATCCCGAGGACACCTACTGGTGCCTGGCCGACATCGGCTGGATCACAGGCCACTCCTACATCGTCTACGGGCCCTTGGCCCTGGGGACGACGAGCGTGATCTACGAGGGTGTCCCCACCTACCCCGACCCCGGCCGGCCCTGGCGCATCGCCGAGCGCCTGGGGGTGACCACCTTCCACACCGCCCCCACCACCATCCGCATGCTGCGCAAGCTCGGCCCCGACGAGCCAAGGAAGTACAACTACCGCTTCAAGCACATGACCACCGTGGGCGAGCCGATCGAGCCCGACGTGTGGCGGTGGTACTACGAGGTGGTGGGGAAGGGCGAGGCGGTCATCGTCGATACCTGGTGGCAGACGGAGACGGGTGGCTTTCTAGGGAGCACTTTGCCCGCCCTCCAGCCCATGAAGCCGGGCAGCTGCGGCCCCGGCGTCCTCGGCGTCTACCCCATCATCCTGGACGAGAACGGGGAGGAGGTACCACCGGGCAGCGGCCGGGCTGGCAACATCTGCATCCGCAACCCCTGGCCCGGGATCATGCAGACGATCTGGGGCCAGCCCGAGCGGTTCGTCGAGACCTACTACGCCAAGTACTGTCGGGATCGGACGAGCACGGACTGGCGCGACTGGCCCTACTTCTCCGGGGACGGGGCCGTGCAGGCCGCCGACGGCTACTTCCGCATCCTGGGCCGGGTAGACGACGTCATCAACGTGGCCGGCCACCGGCTGGGAACGAAAGAGCTGGAGTCGGCAGCGCTGACCGTGGATGAGGTGGCCGAGGCGGCAGCGGTGCCGGTGGTAGACGAGCTACGCGGGCGGGCGGTGGAGATGTACGTGTCGCTCAAGCCGGGGCGCTCCCCCGCTGGGGTAGAGGCCAAGGTCGCTCACGCCCTCGAGACTCAGATCGGCAAGATCGCCCGGCCCAAGAACGTCTGGATCGTCCCCGACATGCCCAAGACCCGATCGGGCAAGATCATGCGCCGGGTCATCGCTGCCATCTCCAACTTCGCCGACGTCGGCGACACCACGACCCTGGCCAACCCCGAGGTGGTGGAGGACATCCGCAGTTACGTCCAGGCCGAGAAGCTGGCCCGGGGCGAGGTCCCCAAGCCGCTCTCGCAAGAGGAGCAGAGGGAGATTCGGGGTTTCGGCCAAGCGACCTAGAGGAGCCTTAGGGCCACCTTCCTCCTCTCTCGCCGGGCCCGATCGAGACCTCCTGAGGGAGGGGGAACGGCCCCTCGGGGATCGCCACCTATTGTTCGGTCGTGGTCGACCAGCTGATCGACGCCGTCTCCACCTTCCTCGCGCACTTGGCGGCGGTCGAGTGGGAGGCGGTAGGCGTCGCTCTCCTCTGCCACCTCGCCCGTCTCACCTGCCGCGCCTTCGCCTGGCGCTCCATCGTCGCCGCTGCGTACCCGAGCGAGCGCGTGCGCCTGGGCCGCGTCTTCGGCGCCTACGCGGCCGGAGTCGGGGTGAACTCGATCGCCCCTGGCCGAGGGGGCGACTTGGTCAAGCTCGTCCTCCTCAAGCACGGACTCCCTGGCTCCACGTACACCACCCTCGCCCCCACGCTCCTCGTGGAGACCATGCTCGACACCGTGCTTGCCGGAGGGCTGCTCGCCTGGGCCTTCTCCCAGGGCGTTTTTCCCAGCCTCGACGTCCTCCCTGACCTTCCCACGATCGACTGGAGCTGGCCCATCGACCACCCCAAGCCCGCCATCGCTATCGGGGCCGTCTGGGGCACGGTGATCGCCCTTCTGGCGGTGATCTGGGCTCGGCGCGTGCGCGACTTCTGGCAGCGGGTGCGCCAAGGGCTGGCCATCTTGGCTACCCCGCGTCGTTACCTGACAGGGGTGGCGAGCTGGCAGCTTCTCTCCTGGGGCTTCCGGGCAGCCTCGGTATGGGCGTTCCTGGACGCGTTCGGCGTGCCGGCCAGCCCCCGCAACGTAGCCCTGGTCATGGCCGTGCAGAGCATGTCCACGCTCCTTCCCCTCACGCCCGGCGGCATCGGCACCCAGCAGGGGTTCCTCGTCTACGCGTTCCGGGACGCCACCTTCTCTGCCACTGCGCTTGTCTCCTTCAGCGTGGGGATGCACATCGCCACTACCGCCTTCAACGTCTCCCTAGGCCTTCTGGCCCTTTTCGTGATGGCCCGCACCCTCCGCTGGAAGCGCCTGGTCGCGCCCGTGCACGAGGAGCCGGAAGGCGTGAGTCGAGGTTGACCGGCCGCCGTTCTCGCCACCTTCTCGCGCCTGCCGCCGCCGGCGAGGCGCTACACTGAGCCCGGTCGGGCGCATTCGTCTAGTGGCCTAGGACACCGCCCTCTCACGGCGGCGGCACGGGTTCGAATCCCGTATGCGCCTCCTTCTCCCTCCTCGTAATTGGGGGCGCGCCAGGGGCCTCGGTCCTCTCAGCGCTCGGCTTGCGCGACCGTCAGCGCGGTCGTCGCCCACGCGCCGAGTTCCCGGAGAGCGGCGCTCCCGTCAGAAGGGAGTCTCGACCGCGGCCTCTGCCTCCTGCCTGAGGCGGCTGATTAGGAGCGAGGCCTGCTCGCGCGTCTCCGGCCACTCCTCGCCGGCTCGCTCGCAGAGGGCTCGAGCGATGGCGTACACCTGCTTTACGGTCGGCCTCCCCTGGGGATGCTGAATCGTGGGCTCGCTCATGAGCCCCATTCAGCCACAGAGAGGACCACGCGTGGGCTACGACTCTGCGCCAAAAGCGTGCCCAGCCGACCCCTCCACCTCCGCGGCGGCCCGTGGCCGATCGCCGCTGGCGGAGGCGCGTGCCCGATCTCCGCTCGCGGAAGGAGGCTCGGGGACGAGGCCGAGGTTGAACAGGCGCCAGTGCATCGCCTCCTCGCTCACCTGGAACCGAGCGGCGCACTCGGCCACGTTGCCTGCGAAGCACCCCACCACCGCCTCCTCGGGCATGAGGAGCTCGGCAGCGAACACGTTGGCCTCCCGCTCTTGGGAGCGATCGGTGGCAGCGGAGAGATCGAGGGGCCGACAGAAAACAGGCGCCGCTCGCCCGGCCAGCACCTGGCATACCCAGTGGCCGAGCTCGTGGGCCACGGTAAAGCGGCGGCGGACGAGCGGCTCCTCGGCGTTGACGAGGATCAGCCACTCCCGGGGCAGAAGCAGGCCCGAGTACGCGATGGAGCGGAGCTCGACGTGGAGCCCGAGAAGGTCGGAGGCCATCGACTCCACGGGGACAGGGAGCTCAGGGCCGCCGAACGCCTGCAGGTAGCGCCGGCGTAGCTCATGGGCGCGCGGGTCCGTGTATGGCCCGGACATGGCATCTCTGACTATCTACTCTCGCTCTCGGAAGAGCAAGTCCACCTCGTCCGGCGGCGCGGACTCCTCCACGGGCGGGATGTCGGGCGGAGGCTCCTCGGCCCGGAAGAAGGCCGCCTGGGCCCGGAGCGGCCGCGGTCGCAAGGAGGGGATGAGGCTCGCTGGCACCCCCAGGATGTCGGCCAGGGCCGAAAGCAGCCGCTCCTGGGCGGGAAGGCGCAGGCCCGCCTCCACCTCGTGGTAGTAGCGCTCGACCTTCCCTCGGCGAGCGGGATCGAGACGGAAGCGCTCGATCAAGGCCTCGACCACCTGGGCTCGGCGAAGCCCCCGCCGGGCGCGCAGGGCGGCGAGCGGCGCCTCTCCCCTAAGCCAGGCCTCGGCCAAGGCGATCGCGTCCTCGTCCGGCTCGGGGGGCGGAGCCAGGCAAAGCCAGGTCTCGACCAAGCGAGCGAGCTCGTCCCTCGCCTCGCCAGCGCGATCGAGGTAGGCGCGCAGGTCGGGCCGCTCCCCCCGGGCGAAGCGGGTCGCGTACTCATCGAATAGGCGCCCGACGTCCTCAGCCATGGGCGGCCAGCGCCTCCCTCAGCTTGACCCGGGCCCGGTGGAGCGCTTGGTCGACAGCGTTGCGATGCATCCCCAGGCGGGCGGCGATCTGGGCGGGGGACAGTCCCTCCACGAGGTGGAGGGCAGCGACCTCTCGGTCTCGAGGCGGAAGGTCGGCGATCAGCGACTCCACGTACATGGGACCAATCGAGTCGTCCTCGCTCGAGGGCTCCCATCCCTCCGGCACAGGTACGTCGGTGGGACGCCCGTCGAAGTACTCCTTGACCGTCCAGTCGATCACCTTGTGCACGACCACCCGAAACGGCACAGGGTAGGTCTTGCCCCCCCTGAGCTCGCGGTAGAGGCGCAGCTTCACGTCCTGGGCCACGTCCTCCGCGTCCAGGCTGCCCTTGAGCGCGGCCACGCAGCGTTGGACGATGACGGGATCGTAGACCGCGAGCAGGCGCGCGTACTCGCCGGAGGCGAGAAGGCGGGCATCCTCGGCGTCGCGGGCATGGCTCATGCGGGTGGTGCCGCTCTCCGATCCTACGCCCTCGACGGAAGCGCGGCCAAGGCCACCACCTCCCGCTCCACCACGAGCTCTCTCCCCATCGCGTACCCGTCCAGGATCCTCTCCTGGCCTAATCCCACCGCTGCCCGCATGGCTCGGGGAGCGATCTCGAGCTCGCCCAGAAACCGGCCCACGGACGCCGGCGACAGGGGCGCGCTCTCTTCCCCGTCCACCGCCTCCAGGGCGTAGCCGCGGAGGAGCTTCCCGTACAGGCCGGCGAAGACGTCGGGACGGCTGACGTAGTCGAGACAGAGGAGGCGCCCGCCCACGGCCACGAGACAGCCGGCCTGACCGGGGAGTCGAGGGAGGGCTGCCAGGTACGCCTCGAGCACGGCTCCCAGACGGTCGTAGAGAGGAGCTGCCA
>PSLH01000047.1:13263-16975 GCA_040289505.1 Thermoleophilia bacterium
CGAGGAGCCGGCGCTGCCTGTCGGCGATCTCCTGCCACGCCGCGTACTGGCCCGAGGGCGCGGCCCGGCGAAGCCCGGGGGAAGGCGGCGTGGGGCGCCGGCCGGCAGGGGAGGGGGGTCGACCAGCGGCCCTGCTCCACGCATACCACCGGGATCTTGAGCGTCGAATGGGCGGGGACGAGCACCGTTCGCTCCACCACGCGGTTCTGCTTCATACCGGCCACCTCCTCTCCCTCGTACAGCAGAACGGGCTGAGAGAGCGGGTTCGTAACGGCGAGGGTACCCACCGCTCCTTCATCTCCTACTTCGCCGACGTGGAGCCCGTTTGCTAGCGCCTCGTCCAAGCCCAGGTACTTGAGCACAGGCTCGCGGTCGGGAAAGAGCGGGTAGAGGGTAAGCGAGCAAGACCAGCGCGGCTCGCCGAGGGAGAGGGGAAGCGGCCGAGAGTCGGCGATCGTGTCCATGCCGTTGAGTCATCCTGCTTGGGCCTACCTCTTACTCGCCGCGAGCGCCGGCTGGCGCTCGCCCAGCCGTGGGAAGAGGGGCCTGGACAGCGCTCGACCTCCCAGCGTCCCCGGCTACGGGCAGGCGCGTCCTCCGGCCAAGCCCTTCCACGCGGAGATCTTGTCGCCGGTCAGGCCGCGGAAAGACGGGTGCCGCGGCGGCCGCGGAAGTCAAGCGGGCGGGCCTCGACGCAGCGGACGGAGGCGTCCGACCCAGATGGGGGAGCGAGGCGCGAAGGCAGCCGGCCGGCGCTCGCCTCGTACGCCCTGGACCAAACAGGTGTCCTCGCCACCGTCGCCCGCTCACGCCCCCGCCTTCGGACAGTCGAGGCGGTGCCTCGGTCGCCACCCGCCACGGTGGACAAGCAGGCGCCTTGGTCGCCTCGCGCACGGCCCCGTTCCACGAGCCCTGCTCCTTGCGCTTGGCCGTAGCCTCGTCCACGGCCCAGGATGCTCCGCCCATACGCTGAGAGAGCCCACGGCGGCGCCCGAGCTCCTCGCCCAGGCAGAGACACCGTGGGGTTCGACGCGGACCAGGGAAGGCGCGTCCCCGTCGATCCAGGAGAGCGTGCTTTGAGACTCAAGATCGTTGCGTTGCAACACAAGGCTTTCATCGCGGAGCCGGCTTAGGGGCCCGCCGACCTTATGCCGGCGCGTGGCGAGCCTGGCTCGCACCCTCGATGGAAGCGCGCAGAAGCGGCCACGCCAGACGGCCGTGAGTCAGCCTTCGCACACGGTGCCCCGAGCACAGACGAGGGGCCCGCTTGTGGCAGGCCCCTCGTTTCCTCGGAGACGACCCGTGCTAGGGCGAGGAAGAGGTCGGCGGATGAGCGATCACCCGCACTGCCGGCGCCGAGCCAAGCTCGCTCGAGGAGATGCCGTCGGCGACATCTGCCTTGCACAGCCGCAGGTGGACGACCGCCCGATCCCCCTGAGCGAGGGCGTCGATGGTCTTGGCCCCGTTGCGGCGCACCTTGGTGTCAGCGCCCACAGCGATGGTGACCGTCGCGGGTGGGGACGTCACCAAGCTCTGCCCGTGCCTGCTCGCGCCCGTAACCTGGAGCCCGAACGATGTGGCGCCGACCCCGGGGTCGGTGGTGAGCGTGCCCTTCAGGACCACGGTGACCTTGGGCTTGCACCCGGGGCCAGTCGCGGGCGGCTTCCCCTTGCCGAGGGGCGGCGCGGCCAGCGCCGTCGGCACCGCCAGAGCGGCGGCGACAAGCGTGGCGAGCATTCCCTTGTGCTTCATCGTGGGCCCTCCATTCGGCGGACGTTTGCGGTCCAGAGAGTCGGCGGTCTCTGCTCCTTTCTCCATACTCCTTTTCAGGGCAAGACGACACCCCTCGCCCGCGGTTTTACGGACGCCTTACAGAGCGCGCTCAGGCGCCGAGGGCGGCCCCGTTCAGCTCGGCGACGAGGGGGCGGACGTCCAGAGGGTTGAAGCCGATCCGCTCCGCCACCTCCTCGCTCGAGGGGCGAGTCCCCTCTCGGAAGAGCGCCCGCAGAAGCTCGCCCGTCTGGGGCCGTCGCCACCAATCCTCCCCCACCGTCTCCACTAGGTGAGCGCGAAGCTGGGCGCAGCGGATCCAGGCCCGCAAGTAGTCTGCGGAGTAGAAGCCAGCATCCATGTCGGCCAGGTAGGCGTCGGCCCGGTAGACGAGCTCCACGGCCTCGGTGAGCCGCTCGGCGTAGCCGTCGGGCGTTCCCCCGTCCTGGGGGAAGCGCGACCAGAAGTCGAGCTCGAACTGGAGCTTGGCCACGTAGCGTTGGAAGAGCAGCGCCTCCAGGAAGAGCGCTGCCTCGGCATGCTCGGCCGCCTCCACCTGGGCCAGGTCGAAGTAGCGGGCATGCCAGCCGGGCTCGCGGGCCACCGCCTGGACGATGTAGGAGTAGATCTCAGTCAGGGCATGGTCGCGCAACAGCGCCCGAAAGGCGTAGGGGAGGTCGGGGTCGCAGCCGGCGAAGTGGAGGGCGTGCCCTGCCTCGTGGAGCAGCGCCTGGTAGTCGTGCAGCCCGCCCATCGCCCGCGTGATCAGGTGCACTACGTGAGGAGGATCGGCCGGGATCACGCAGGCTCGAGGCGTCTTCTGGGGACGGTCCTCGAGGTCGGCCCGAATCCTCGGCTCCGAGGCGAGATCGAAGCCGAGCCCGCGCAGCGTGTCCAGGCATACCTCGGGC
Organism: Thermoleophilia bacterium; assembly: GCA_040289505.1. Classification (GTDB taxonomy): domain Bacteria; phylum Actinomycetota; class Thermoleophilia; order Gaiellales; family Gaiellaceae; genus PALSA-612. Next base: position 15,945 of record PSLH01000047.1, read on the forward strand.
GCCCGCTCCTTGCTGTAGACGTGGGCGAGCGGGGTGAGCCTGCGGACGTAGGGGAGGTGGTAGGAGGAAGGCCGGGAGGGGCGCTCGGGCCCGAGCAGCCGGTCGAGCCAGCGCGCCCGCATCTCCAGGTAGCGATCGCGGGCAAGAGCGGCAGCGTCGGCCACCACCTCGGCCAGCTGGCGGAGCGATATCCCCTTCTCCTCCTCGCGACGAGCGACGGGGTCGGGCTCGCCCGAGAGCTCGGCCTCGAGAGCCTCCCAGGCCCTGAGCAGGTCGAGGCGCGCGGGGTTGAGCTCGGCCGAGGCGTCGGCAGCCAGGCGCCCCAGCTCCTCGCGGTCGTCGTACTCGGGGATCACGGCCACCTCGGCTTGCGCAGCGCGAAGCGGCTTTTCCTCCCCCCGGAAGGAGACTCGGGTCGCCAGCTCGGCGTTCTCCAGCGCGTCGACGCGGGGAGCCAGCTCGGCGAAGGCGATGCCGCTCTGGCAGGTCTTGCGCAGACGGAAGAGCCGCTCCCGCTCGTCCTCCGACCGCGCCTCCGCCTCCGCCAGGCGCAGGGCCTCGAGCTGCGCGCGGGTGAAGAGGTCGGCGTAGCGGGCGACGATAGCGGCCTGCTCCGAGACCTCCTTCGCGCCCACGCGCACGGCGCGCGCCTCCTCCGAGCGCTCCCTGACGTAGGCGCGCAGACGGTCCTCGAACTCGTCGGGCGAGCGTGCGGCAGTCGCCACGGCGAGAATCTACTACGGCGCTATGATCGCAGGCAGGGTGGCCCGGATCGAGACGACCGGTCGGCGCGAGCGCTACGCCAGCGCCCTGTCAGGGTTGTGGAGCAACGGGCTTGCCTTCACCCTGGCCAGGCTGGAGGCGATCGCTGCCTTCCCCGAGGAGCGCCTAGTGGAGGAGGCCGAGGCGCTGCCCGTGCTCCAGTACTCCCTCCACCGAGCCGAGGAGATCGCCGCCGGCATCGACCCGCCTCCAGGCGCGGAGGCCGCTCACCGGGAGCTACGCCTGGCCCTGGCGGCGGCGCGCGACCT
>PSLH01000048.1:0-6373 GCA_040289505.1 Thermoleophilia bacterium
GCCGCTTCCCCGCAGGATGACGAGAGGCACGAGCCGAGGGAGCGAGCAGAGAATGCGCGCTCCCTCCCGATCGGGCGAGCGCACGAGGCCCACGGCCCCGGCAGGGAGCCCGGCCCGCTCCAGCGCCGGCCTCAGGACCCCGTCCACGAGCTCGGTGACCGTGCGGAGGGCCGCGCCCCCCGTGCGCAGGACGCACCCGTTCAGGCTCTTCAAAAGCTGGCTGGCGACGTCCAGAGCCACGTTGGGCCGAGCCTCGAAGTTGGCGCCGACCACGCCGATGGGGATCCGCCGCTCGCTCACGCGCAGGCCGTTTGGCAGCGTCCAAGTAGCGACCTCGCGGGCGAGCGGCTCTGCCTCTGCCATCGTCTCGGCTTGCTCCGCCAGCGCCTGCAGTCGACGCTCGTCGAGGCGGAGCCGGTCGAGCGTTCCTTCGTCCAGGCGACCTCGCCCAGCATCCAGGTCGGCGGCGTTTGCCTCGAAGAGGGCCCCCTTCCGCTCCCCGACGAGCGCCGCCGCCGTCCGCAGAGCCTCGGCCACGGCCTCGTCCGCCAAGGACGGCAGCGCGTGGGCCGCCGCTCGAGCCTCCTTCTCGATGCACTCGCGCAACGTCGTCATTGCCCGTATACTGGCATCCGGACGCGGGCATCACGTCCCGCTCCGCATCGAGAGAGGCTGAGGGACCGGCCCTGCGACGCCTCGGCAACCTGCCGCCCGCGGCAAGGTGCCAAGCCCGGATGGATGTGAAGCGAGACGAAGGAGGAGATCGATGCCCGCCATAGCCCTACGTTGTCGCATCTGCGAGACCGATCACGGCCTGGAGCCGGTGGGAGTATGCTCGCGGTGCTTCGGCCCGCTCGACCCCGTCTACGACTGGGAGGAGCTGCGGCGCGCGGTGACCAGGGAGTCCATCGCCGCAGGCCCGCCCTCGATCTGGCGGTACGCCCCGCTCCTTCCGGTAGATCCCCCCGCCGAGCAGCGGCTGGCCCCTGGCCTCACCCCCCTGCAGCCGGCACCCCGGCTGGCGGCCGCCCTGGGCCTGGGCGAGGTTCTGCTCAAGCTCGACACTGCCAATCCCACCCACTCCTTCAAGGACCGGGTCGTGGCGGTGGCCGCAGCCAAGGCCCAGGAGGCGGGCATGACCACCTTGGCCTGCTCCTCCACCGGAAACCTGGCCAACGCCGTGGCGGCGCGAGCCGCCGCCGAAGGCCTCGAGGCAGCCGTCTTCTGCCCCGTCGACTTGGAGCCGGAGAAGCTCCTCGCCACCTCCGTGTACGGCGCCACGGTGTACGCAGTGCGGGGTACCTACGACCACTGTAGTCGGCTCACCGTGGAGCTGTCCTTCGAGCTCCCCTGGGCCTTCGTCAACGTCGGCCTCCGCGCCTACTACGCCGAAGGGTCGAAGACGCTCGCCTTCGAGATCGCCGAGCAGCTCGGCTGGGAGCTCCCCAACGCTGTCGCTTGCCCCATCGCTTCTGGGGCGCTCTTCTCCAAGCTCCGGCAGGGCTTCCTCCAGCTCGCTCAGCTCGGGCTCGTGGAGGGTTCGCTTCCGCGCCTGTACGGAGGCCAGGCAGAGGGCTGCGCCCCGGTGGCCGCCGCCTTCGCTGCTGGGGAGGCGATCAAGCCGGTGCGACCGGACACGGTGGCCCGCTCGCTCGCCATCGGCAGCCCCGCGGACGGCGACCTGGCAGTCGCCACCGCCCGCGACTCGGGGGGAGCCATCTACGCCGTACCCGAGGACGCGGTGGGCGAGAACATGCGCCTGCTGGCGGAGACGACCGGCGTCTTCGGCGAGACGGCGGCCGGGGTCACCCTGGGCGCGCTACGGGAGGCAGTCGCCCGCGGCCTTCTGGGCGAGGACGACCGGGTGGTGCTCCTCGTCACTGGCGATGGGCTGAAGACGCCCGAGCCGGTGGCAGACAGCCTACGACCGGTCGAGATCGAGCCCGACGCAGACGCCCTGCTCGAGCGCTTGGCCGCCTAGCGCGACCTTCGTGCCTTTTCCTTCTGAGTTTTGAGGCTTCTCTTTCTGAAGTGACTTTACTTTTTGTAGCTTTTGGGCTACCTTCTCTGCCCCAAGGAGGAAGCGTTATGTCGGATAGGACACCCGCGCGACGGATCCAGCCAGAGCCAAGCTGGGACCTCGTGCTCAAGCGAAACTCGGTAGAGCGGCTGAAGCGCGAGAAGAGCCCGCTCGACATCGTGGAAGAGTTGCCCGCCCTCATCGCCGCGGGCTACGAGCGGGTACCGGAGGAGGACATCGTCCGCCTCAAGTGGTGGGGGCTCTACCACGACAAGCCCAAGGTCGGCACCTTCATGCTCCGGATCAAGCTGCCCGGAGGCCGGCTCTCCCCGGGTGGGCTGCGGGCGATCGGCGAGATCTCCAACCGCTTCGGGCGGGGCGACGGGGAGCTGACGACGCGCCAGAACGTACAGCTCCACTGGATCGAGCTAGCTTCCCTCCCCGAGGTACTCGAACGACTGCGCGCTTCCGGGCTCACCTCCGTCGGCGCCTGCGGCGACACCGTGCGCAACATCACCGGCTGCCCCTTGGCCGGCCTTGCTGCTGACGAGCTCTTCGACGCGTCTCCCGTGCTAGAGGAGGCGGCCCGCTTCTTCTACGGCCATCCGGTCTACTCCGACCTTCCCCGCAAGCACAAGATCACGATCGCCGCCTGCACCGATCGCTGCTCGGCTCCTGAGATCAACTGCATCGCCCTGGTCGGCGTCCTCCACGAGGGCCGGGAGGGCTTCTCGGTGCTCGTGGGAGGAGGGCTCTCCTCCGTCCCCCGGCTCGCTCGCGATCTCGGCGTGTTCGTGCCCAAGGAAGAGGCGGTAGACGTGCTGCGGGCGATCCTCGATGCCTGGCGCGAGGACCTCCGCTACCGCCTGTCACGGGTCAAGGCCCGGCTCAAGTTCATGGTCGACGACTACGGCCCGGAGGGGATTCGAGCCGAGGTGGAGCGCAGGCTCGGGCGGCGCCTCCACGACTTCCAGCTTCCTCCCCTCAACCACCAGCCGAGCGATCACATGGGCATTCGACCCCAGCGCCACCCCGGCCTCGTCTCGATCGGCGTCCCTGTCCACCTGGGCCTCATCTCCGGCGACCAGATGCTGGCCGTGGCCGACCTGGCCCAGCGCCTGGGGGGAGACGTGCGCATCACCCGCCAGCAGAACTTCGTGCTCACCGGCGTCCCCGAGGCGCGTGCGGAGGAGACCGTAGCCGAGCTAGCGTCGATCGGCTTTCCCCTGGACGTGAACCCGGTCCGAGCGACTTCCCTTGCCTGCACCGGCGAGCCGCACTGCAACTTCTCGGTGACGGAGACGAAGAGCCGCCTGGGCGAGTTGATCGAGCGGCTGGAGGAGCGCTTCGGCCAAGATATCGCCGGTCTTCGCCTCCACCTGGACGGATGCCCGCACGCCTGCGCGCAACACTGGGTTGGCGACATCGGTTTCCAGGGGACGACCGCCCGCGACGAGGAGGGAAGGCGCAGGCAGGCCTACGACATCTTCCTCCGTGGCGCTCTTGGGCCCAAAGCCGCCATCGGCCGACCGCTCTTCCGTCGTATCCCCAGCGAGGAGCTGGACGAGGTCGTGAGCGGCCTCGTATCCGGATGGCTGGCACGGCGGCGGCCGGGGGAGGGGTTCCGAGAGTTCTGCGATCGGCTGAGCGACGAGGAGCTGGGCGCGCTCGCCGGCAGGGAGCCTGCGCGAGGCCGCGAGGGGCGGGAGGAGGCGGTGGCAGCGTGAGTACCTACGAGCTCATCGACGAGCTGGAGGCGGGCGAGCTTTCGGTTGCCTTCGAGGGCGAGGAGCCACAAGCGCTCCTTGCCTGGGCGATCGAGCGTTTCTCTCCCCGCATCGCCATCTCCACTGCCTTTCAGCTCGACGGCGTGGCTCTGATCGACATGGCCTACGAGATCGACCCGCAGATCCGCGTCTTCTCGGTCGACACAGGACGGCTACCCGAGGAGACGTACGAGCTGATCGAGCGGCTGCGCGAGCGGTACCCGGGCTTGAGCCTCGAGCTCCTCTCGCCGCGCGCGGAGGAGGTCTCGCGCATGGTAGGCCGACACGGCCCCAACCTTTTCTACCGCTCAGTCGAGAACCGGCTGCTCTGCTGCCGCGTGCGCAAGGTGCTGCCCTTGACCCGCCACCTCGCTACCCTCGATGCCTGGGTTACCGGCCTTCGCCGCGACCAGTGGGCCTCTCGTTCGGACATCCGCAAGGTCGAGATCGATCACGACCACGGGGCCATCGTAAAGCTCAACCCGCTGGCCGAGTGGACCGAGGAGGAGGTGTGGCAGTACGTTCGGGAGCGCGAGCTTCCCGTCCATCCCCTCTACGAGCGCGGGTACACGTCGATCGGCTGCGCCCCCTGCACCCGTCCCGTGGCTCCCGGCGAGCCCGCCCGGGCCGGGCGCTGGTGGTGGGAGACGAACGCTCCCAAGGAGTGTGGCATCCACTGCGCGATCGAGACCGGAGGGATGGAGCACGAGCTGCGGGCGATCGTGGGCGAGGAGGACGGTGGCTGAGCGCCTCACGCTCTCGGAGGCCGAGCGCGAGGTAGCGCTGGGGGAGGCCCAGAGCGTCCTTGCCCTCGTCTCCGACCCAGGCCGACGAGGGGAGCTGGCCGACCTCGTAGCTGCCATCCAGGAGGGCGCCCTGGGCCCGGAGGAGCAGGAGAGCCTCGGGGAGCTGGTCGAGCTCGGGCTCCAGACTGGGCGCATCCGGGCGCTCTACGGCCCAGGAGGCGAGCAAGCAGCCTTGGCCCTCTACCGCCGGCTTCCCCGGGGAAGCGAGGTCGTCGAGAGCGCTCGAGCGGTGAGCGAGGCTCTGGCTGCGCTCCGAGGTCGGCCGCTTGAGTCGGTGTCGATCCAGGCGGTGGGCCCGGCAGCGTTCGCTCTCTCCCTGGTCGCGGGAGGGAGCGAGGTGGCAGTGCGGCTCGACCGGCAAGGCGCTCGCTTGGCCAGCGTAGGGATCTAGGACGAATGGCCTCGCCGCCCGCTCGCTCGGTGATCAAGCTTCATTTTGGAAAGAAACTTTATGTTGTGTAGTAATGGAACCGTCCCCATGACGACCAGAGTTGCCTTCCGCGCCGCCGCTACCCCCCAGCAGGTGGTCGAGCGAGCGGCCGCCTGGGTGGCGGCAGGCCGCCCTGCCCTCAGCTCAAAGACCGATCCCCTCGCCGTCGGCAAGCTCCCGCTCGCCGACGTGGACGACCGGCCGATGCCCCGGATGGAGGAGCGGTGACCCCCCTTCTCGGCCGCCTGCTCGAGACGGAAGCCATCGACGCCGTCGTCGTGTCTCGTCGCCGCAGCGCCTTCCTGGGACAGAGCGTGCTCGCTACCACCCCGGCCAGGGCAGCCGAGGCGGCAGGGAACGTGTACGACCAGAGCTTCTCCCTGGCCCTCCTGGCCGGCTCGTGGCCGAAGGGACTAACCTTTATCGCCCTGGTGGGCAGCCCCTCCCAGGTGAGCCCCCTTCAAGCCCTCACGCGATTTCCCTGGCCGTACCGGGTCTCCTCCAGCGAGGACCTGCGCGCCTCCGCCGGCAGGGAGCGAGCGCCGGTCAGCCCTCCCGTCTTCCGTAGTTACCACGACCGCATCTCGGCCTGATGGAGAGAATGCCCGACAAGCGCTACTACATGGCCTGCCTCGATCTGGAGGGCCGAGACTGCGCGATCGTGGGCGGCGGCAGAGTCGCGCTGGAGAAGGCTCGCGGGCTGCTCGAGTGCGACGCCCAAGTCACTGTCGTCGCTCCTCAGGTGTGCGACGAGCTTCGCCGCCTGCCGGTGCGACTGCGACAGCGACCCTACCGAGCGAGCGACCTCGACGGCGTCTTCCTCGTCGTCGCCGCCACGTCCGACCCCGACCTCAACCGCCGCGTCTTCTCCGACGCGGAGGCTCGGCGGGTCTTCTGCAACGTCGTGGACGTGCCCGAGCTCTGTAGCCTCATCCTCCCTGCCGTCCACCGCCAGGGTCCGATCGCGGTGGCTGTCTCTACTAGCGGGGCCTCCCCCGCCCTCGCCCAACGACTGCGGGACGAGGTTGCCTCCCTCGTCCGCCCCGAGCACGCTGCCTTGGCCCGACGCCTCCATAGCCTTCGACCCTGGGCCAAGGCCCGCTTCCCCACCTACGAGGCGAGGCGCGACTTCTTCCGCTCGCTGGTCGAGGAGGCTCTTCGGTGACGGTCTTCCTCGTCGGGGCAGGGCCAGGCGACCCACGCCTGATCACCGTGCGCGGCCTGGAGCTCGTGCGAGGCTGCGACGCGCTCGTCTACGACCGGCTCGTCTCGCCCGAGCTCGTGGCCGAGGCTCCGGCCGAGGCGCTACGGATCCCCCGAGAGGGCCGGAGCCAAGAGGAGGTGAGCGCGC
>PSLH01000048.1:6429-16459 GCA_040289505.1 Thermoleophilia bacterium
GGCCCCCCTCCTCTTCGGCCGGGGTGGCGAGGAGGCGCTGGCTCTGGCGGAGGCGGGCGTGCGCTTCGAGATCGTGCCCGGGGTGTCGTCGCTCAGCGCCGTTCCCGCCGCCTGCGGGATCCCCGTCACTCACCGCAAGCTCTCCTCTCAGGTCACGGTCGTCTCCGGGCACGACCCTGGCGCCCTCGACTACGCGGCCTTGGCGGCCGCGCCGGGGACACTGGTCGTCTTCATGGGCCTCGCCCACCTTGCCACCATCGCCCAGAGCTTGCTCGAGCACGGTCGCGATCCCGCTACCCCGGCGGCGGTGATCGCGTCGGGCACCCTGCCTGGGCAGCGCTCGGTTTTCGCTTCCCTGGCCGAGATCGCCGAGGCGGCGAGCGGGCTCGAGCCGCCGGCGCTCGTCGTCGTGGGGGAGGTGGTGTCGCTGGCCACCTCCCTGTCGCCTCGTGTTGACTCCCTGCTCGCGAGGATCTAAGCTTCCGGAGGCGATGCGGACCTTCTGCCCCACCACCATCGGCATTATCCGCATCATCATCCCCCGCTAAGGGGGATCGGGTTCCACACGCGCTCACGCGCTCTCAGCTCTCGTAACTCCAGGAGACGTGCGCCCTGCGAAGGGCGCCAAGCGCAACGAGAAAGGAGCCCGAATGACCTCGACCACGACCGTCCTCGATACCGACCCCGCCCCTCGCTCGGTCGCCGCTCCCAGCCGCGCTGACGTGCACGAGGCCTGGCGGCGCATCTTCCGTCACCTGGGCCCAAGCCCGCTCGTTCCCAGCCCTCAGCTTGGCTTGGGGACGCTCCTCAAGGTGGAGACGCTCCAGCCGACCGGCTCCTTCAAGGTGCGGGGAGCGCTCTCTGCCCTGACCCTCCTTCCCCCTGACACGGAAGTCGTCTGCGCGTCAGCTGGGAATCACGGCTTGGGCGTCGCTCACGCGGCGTCCCTCCTCGGGTTGAGAGCCCGCGTCGTCTGCCCTCTGCGCGCCTCTCCAGCCAAGATCGAGGCGCTTCGCCGCCTGCGCGCAAGCCTCGTCCTCCACGGGGAGACGTACGACGAGGCGGAGGAGCACGCCCTGGAGCTGGCTAGGAGGGAGGGATCCCGCTACGTCTCTCCGTACAACGACACCCAGGTCATCGCCGGTCAGGGCACGCTCGGGCTCGAGCTCCTCCGTCAGGTGCGGCCTCCTTTTACCGTCGTCTGCCCCATCGGGGGAGGCGGCCTCGCCGCCGGGGTGGCCCTGGCAGTGTCGGCCGTGCCCGGCGTGCGGGTGGTAGGCGTGGAGTGCGAGGCCTCCGCCGCCATGCGCGCCTCGCTCGATGCCGGACGTATCGTCTCCGTCCCCGTCCGAGCCACCTTGGCAGATGGGCTGGGGGGAAACCTCGAGCCGGGGACCGTTACCTTCGCGCTCTGCCAGCGCTACCTCGCGGACGTCGCGGTAGTGGCCGAGGAGGAGATCGAGGAGGCTGTGCGCTTCCTCGTCCGCGCCCACGGCCTGGTCGTAGAGGGAGCGGGAGCAGTGGCGGTGGCGGCCTTGCTCGCTGGCCGCGTCCAGTCGGAGGGGAAGGCCGTCGCCCTCGTCACCGGGCGAAACATCGACCTCCGCGCTCTGGCGCGGCTTTTGTGAGCCCAACCTGGTAGGCTGGGGGGAGTGCGCCCGGCGTCCCGCTGAATCGGCCTTCGGGGCGGCTCTGCCGCCCGCCTGGGCCTGCCCGCGGAACGTGGAAGACGTAGATCCCATGATCGAGCTTCGCCACTCGTGACCGAGCTTCGCCGCGTCGACCTTTTGCCGCCCTACGCCTTCGCCGAGGTCGATCGACTCAAGCTTGAGCTGCGGCGTTCCGGCGAGGACGTCGTCGACCTCGGTTTCGGCAATCCCGACATCGCCTCCCCCGCCCCTGCCGTGGAGAAGCTGGCCGAGGCAGCCCGCGACCGGCGCAATCACCGGTACTCGGTGAGCCGTGGCCTTCCTAACCTGCGGCGGGCAATCTGCGAGCTCTACCGCCACCGCTACGACGTCGAGCTCGACCCGGAGACGGAGGCGGTAGCCACCATCGGAGCCAAGGAGGGCCTCTCCCACCTTCTCTGGGTCCTTCTCCAGCCAGGCGACGTGGCCCTGGTTCCCGACCCCAGCTACCCCATCCACCGCTTCGCCCCTCTGCTCGCCGGGGCCGAGGTTGCCGACTTCCAGCTCGACGATGAGCTCCTTCCCGCGGTAGAGGAGGCCTGGCGGCGCTCCCGCCCTCGGCCCCGCGTCCTCATCGTCTCCTTCCCCCACAACCCGACTACGACCGTGGCCTCGCCCCGGCTCATGCAAGGCCTAGTCGACTTCGCACGGGAGCGCGAGCTCGTGATCGTCCACGACTTCGCCTACGCAGACATCGCCTTCGATGGTCACGAGCCTCCGTCACTCCTCCAAGCCGAGGGAGCAAAGGAAGTAGCCGTCGAGCTCTACTCCCTCACCAAGGGCTTCTCCATGGCGGGCTGGAGGGTCGGGTTCGCCCTCGGCAACGCCCGCATCCTGGCCGCTCTCGCCCGCCTCAAGTCCTACCTCGACTACGGCACTTTCCAACCCATCCAGATCGCCGCCATCGTGGCCCTCACCGAGGCACGCCACTACCCCCACCAGGTGCGCGACATCTACCGCGCCCGCCGGGACGCGCTCTGTCGCGGCCTCGCTCGCGCCGGCTGGGTCGTGGAGCCGCCTCGAGGGACGATGTTCGTGTGGGCGCCGATTCCCGAGCCTTACCGTCGACAAGGGTCTCAGGCCTTTGCCCGTCGGCTCCTGCAAGAAGCGCGGGTGTGCGTGAGCCCAGGCGTTGGCTTCGGCCCCTCCGGCGAGGGACACGTCCGCTTTGCCCTGGTGGAGAACGAGCACCGGCTCCGCCAGGCCGCCAGAGGCATCCGAGCCGCGCTTCCCGAGCTCCGCCGGGTCACCGCCGCGTAGTCTTCCCGCCGTGAAGGTCGTCCTCCTTCCTGGCGACTGCATCGGCCCAGAGGTGGCAGCGTCCGCCCGCCGCGTGCTAGCCGACCTCGCCCCCGATCTCGCCGTAGAGGAGCACCTGTTCGGAGCGGCGGCGATCCGGGCTCTGGGCGACCCCCTCCCCGACGACACCCTGGCTGCCTGCAAGCAAGCGGACGCCGTCCTCAAGGGCCCCGTCGGCGACCCCGCCTTCGACGCCGCCGATATCCGCCCCGAGCAAGGTCTCCTCCGCCTGCGTGCAGAGCTCGGGGTGTACGCCAACCTGCGACCAGCGCGACGAGGAGCGGTCGACCTCCTCATCGTGCGCGAGCTCGTCGGGGGGCTCTACTTCGGCGCCCGCGGCGTCCGCCCCGACGGCACCGTGTTCGATACCTGCGAGTACCACCCGCGCCAAGTAGAGCGGATCGCCCGCCGCGCCTTCGCCCTCGCCCGGGGTCGGCGGGGCAAGCTGACCTCGGTCGACAAGGCCAACGTGCTGGAGACATCTCGGATGTGGCGGCGCGTGGTGCGGGAGATCGCCTCCGAGTTCCCAGACGTCGAGGCAGAGGACATGCTGGTCGACAACGCCGCCATGCAGCTCGCCGCCGCGCCCCAGCGCTTCGACGTCATCGTCACCGAGAACATGTTCGGCGACATCCTCTCCGACCTGGCGGCGGCCGTCACCGGCGGCCTGGGGCTCGCTCCCTCGGCCTCCTTGGGGGACGAGGGGCCTGGGCTCTTCGAGCCCGTACACGGATCCGCCCCTGACATCGCCGGCAAGGGCATCGCCAACCCAGTCGCGATGCTCCGCTCCACAGCGCTCATGCTCCGGTACGCGTTCGGTCGAGAGAGGGAGGCGAGCGCGCTCGAGGCAGCAACCGACCGGGCCATGGTGGAGCGTCCCACCCCCGACCTGGGTGGAAGCGCGACGACCGTCGAGCTCACCGACGCCGTCTGCAGGGAATTGACGGAAGCGGCCGCTGCCCGTACCCTTTAGCGACGATGGTGTCCGTGCCGACGAAGAGCGAGCGCCTCTACGCCTTCTCGTTCCTCTTCGCGCGCGCGTTTACGCGCTAGCCGGCGCTCTTCTCTCCGCGCCCGCCGGCTAGCTCTTCCAAGCGGAACGTCCACCCCCATGGAGGTACTCCTTGCCAACCACGATCAGCACCGCCTGCTCAACCGGGTCTCGCCCGTCCAGACCCGCCCGAGGTCGGGACGCATGAGCATCGCCGTCGCCTACCCAGGCCGTGACGGCGCGCACAGCGCCGCCGCCTGCGAGCGCTTGTTTCCCGAGGGAGCTGAGCTCAGGCCGCTGAGCAGCTTCACGGCCGTGGCCGAGGCCACGGTGGCCGGGACCGTGGACTTCGGCGTCCTCCCTATCGAGAGCTCGCTGCATGGGCCGGTAGCCGAGACCCATGACCTCCTGCACGAGCTTCCCTTGTCCATCGTCTCGGAGACGGCGCTTCGCATCCGCCACTGCCTGGTCGGCGTGGAGGCTGTCCCTCTGGAGCAGATCCGCCTCGTTCGATCGCACCCGGTGGCCCTCGACCAGTGCCGGGGACTCCTCGCCGCCATGCCCTGGGCTACAGCCGTCGCCTGCTCCTCCACTGCCGAGGCAGCGCGGGAGGTGGCCGAGGCAGGCGACCGGAGCCAAGCCGCCATCGCCAGCGAGCGGGCTGCCCGGCTTTTCGGCCTGACCATCCTGGCAGGAGACGTAGGGGACCACCAGGACGCCTATACCCGGTTCGTGGCCGTCTCCACCTACACCCGGCTCGACCGAGACGGGGGGGTGGATTGGCGCACCGCCTTCACCTTCGTCACCGACCACTCGCCGGGCGCCCTGCACCGAGCGATCGAGCCCTTCGCTCGACACAAGATCGATCTCGTCCAGCTCGTCTCTCGGCCCATTCCCGACTCGCGCTGGAGGTACCGCTTCGACGCCGTGCTCGCCGGCCACCCCCTGGACGAGGTCGTCCGCGGCGCTCTGGCCGAGGTGCGTAGCCGTACTCAGCGGCTCCAGGTCTTCGGCTCGTACCCAGCAGCACCGGAAGGAGGAGATGAGTGACCAGCGACAACCGTGACCCGCTCTTGAGGCAACTTCGGGAGCAGATCTCCGACAACGATCGGGCCATCGTCGAGCTCATCAACAAGCGGCTCAAGCTGGTGGCCCAGATCAAGCGCTACAAGGCCTCGCGGGGGATGGAGTTCGTCGATCCCGATCGGGAGGCCTGGATGCTGAGCTACCTGCAGCGCGCAAATCGCGGGCCCTTGTCCCCAGACGGCTTGGAGGAGCTCTTCCAGGAGATCCTCGACCTGACGAAGCGCGAGGTAGCGCGGGCCGAGGAGGCGGCCGCCGAGAAGGCAGCCGACTGACCTTCTGCTACGCGGCCACGCTGGTCGTGTCGATGGGGGCGGGATGCTCTGCCTCGAAGGCGGCGATCTCCTTCTCGTAGCGCAAGGTGAGTCCGATGTCGTCGAGGCCGTTCAAAAGGCGGTACCGCTCCGAGGTCTCGATCTGGAAGAAGACGACCTCGCCGTCGGGAGCGGTGATGGCCTGGGCCTCGAGATCGACGGTGATCTCGCCTCCCCCTCTCGCCGCCTGCATGAGCCGCTTCACCTCCTCTGCTGGGAGCGTGACCGGCAGGAGCCCGTTCTTGAGCGCGTTGGAGCGGAAGATGTCTCCGAAGCTGGGGGCGATCACCACCTGGAAGCCGTAGTCCATGAGAGCCCAAACAGCGTGCTCGCGCGACGATCCGCAGCCGAAGTTGGGCCCAGCGAGAAGGATGGTTGCCCCTTGGGCCTCCGGTTGACGGAGCTCGAAGGCAGGATCCTTCATCCAGTCGTAGAAGAGAGCCTGGGCGAACCCGGTACGGCTGATCGACTTGAGGAACTGCTTAGGAACGATCTGGTCGGTATCGACGTCCGGTCGATCGAGAACGGCAGCCCGCCCCGTATGGCGAACGAAAGGCCTCATGCCACTGGCTCCAGGTCGAGCTCGCGCACGTCCACGAACCTCCCGGCGATGGCGGCAGCGGCAGCCATGGCGGGGCTGACGAGGTGAGTGCGGCCGCCAGCCCCCTGCCTCCCCTCGAAGTTCCGGTTTGAGGTAGAGGCGCACCGCTCGCCCGGCTGGAGGACGTCGGGGTTCATGCCCAGGCACATCGAGCAACCGGCGTTGCGCCACTCGAAGCCAGCGGAGCGGAAGATCTCGTCCAGGCCCTCCTCCTCGGCCTGGCGCTTGACAGCGGCTGAGCCAGGCACGACCAGCGCCCGCACTCCAGGGGCGACCCGCTTTCCGGCCACGATCGATGCCGCCAGCCGCAAGTCCTCGATACGGGAGTTCGTGCAGGAGCCGATGAACACGCGATCGATCCGGATGTCCTGGATCGGGGTTCCCGGCTCAAGCCCCATGTACTCCAGCGCCCGCTCGGCAGCCGCCCGCTCGTCGGGGTCGGCGAAGTCGGCAGGGTCGGGGACGACGCCGTCCACCGGCGCCACCATGCCGGGATTCGTGCCCCAGGTGACCTGAGGCTTGAGGTCGGACACGTCGATCTCCACTACCCGGTCGTAGGTAGCGTCAGGGTCGGAGGGAAGCGCTTGCCATCGGTCGAGCGCCCGCTCCCAGGCCGCCCCCTTGGGAGCGCCAGGCCGACCCTCGATGTAGGCGAAGGTGATGTCGTCGGGAGCGATCATGCCGGCCCGGGCCCCCGCCTCGATGGACATGTTGCAGATCGTCATACGGTTGGCCATAGACAGGCGGCGGATGACGTCGCCTGTGTACTCGATGACGTGGCCGACCCCGCCGGAGACCCCGATCCGACCGATGGCGCCCAGGATGAGATCCTTGGCGGTCACGCCCAGCGGCAGCTCCCCCCGGAAGTGGAGCCGCATCGTCTTGGGACGTCGCTGGGGCAGGCACTGGGTGGCGAGCACGTGCTCCACCTCCGACGTGCCGATGCCAAAGGCGAGGGTCCCAAAGGCTCCGTGCGTAGAGGTGTGGCTATCGCCGCAGACGATGGTCATACCCGGCTGGGTCAGCCCGAGCTCGGGGCCGATCACGTGCACGATCCCCTCCCTGCCCGAGCCGCGGGCGAACAGAGGGATGCCGAACTCCTGGCAGTTCCGTCGGAGCGCGTCGAGCTGGGCGCGGGCGAGCGGGTCGGAGACAGGCCCATCGTCGGTGGGCACGTTGTGGTCCATCGTGGCCAGGGTGAGGTCGGGGCGGCGGACGCGCCGGCCGCTGAGCCGGAGGCCGTCGAAGGCCTGGGGCGAGGTGACCTCGTGGACGAGGTGGAGGTCGATGTAGAGGAGCGCCGGCTCTCCCGGCGGCTCGGCCACCAGATGGCTCTCCCAGATACGGTCGAACAGCGTCTTGGCCACGTCGCCTCCTTTTGCTCCCTATTTTGCCCGACGGCGGAGCTCGGCCTCCACCGCGTCGGGATCAAGTCCGCGGGCGGCGAGGAGGACGTAGGAGTGGAACCATAGGTCGGCCAGCTCCTCGATCAGCCGCTCGTCGCTCTCGGTCGCGGCCGCCAGTGCGGCCTCGAGTCCCTCCTCTGCCACCTTGCGGCCGCAGGCGGCTACCCCCTGGTCGAGAAGGCTGGCGACGTACGAGCCAGGAGGGCGCTCCCTGGCCCTCTGGGCGACCTTGAGCCAAAGCCAGGGCGCAAAGCAGGAGCGAGACCCTGTGTGACAGACTGGCCCGACCGGGCGTACGCGGAAGAGGAGGGCATCCCCGTCGCAGTCCTCGCGGATCTCCTCGACGCGAAGGACGCTCCCAGATGTGTCGCCCTTGTGCCAATACTGACGCCGGGTCCGACTCCAGAACCAGGCCTCGCCGCTCTCTCGGGTTCGCCTCAGCGCCTCGTCGTCGGCGTAGGCAAGCAGAAGGACGCGGCCATCGTCCGCATCTTGGACGATCACCGGACGCAGCTGGCCCCGCGGGCCATGGCCCAGAGACTGTCCCTCCCTCATGTCCGAACCGGCCACCCCGCCTGCGCGAGCTCCTGCTTCAGCTCGGGCAACCTCTCTGGGCGCTCGTGCACGATCGAGGCGACGAGCGCTGCCTCCGCCCCAGCCGCGAACGCCTCTGCCAAGTGGCGAGCGCACCCTGCCCCTCCGGAGGCGATCACCGGTACCTCCACGGCTTCAGCGATGGCCGCGGTGAGCGCCAAGTCGTACCCCTGGCGCGTGCCGTCAGCGTCGATCGACGTCACGAGGAGCTCGCCAGCCCCGTACTCCACCGCCGTTTTCGCCCACGAGACGGCGTCTATCCCTCGCGGCCTTCGCCCGGCGTGGGTGACCACCTCCCCTGCGCGGGCATCGATGGCGCACACGACCGCCTGGGAGCCGAAGGCGTCCGCTAGCCGCTGAACCAGCCTGGGGTCGTCGACTGCCGCCCGGTTCACCGCTACCTTGTCGGCGCCGGCATGGAGGAGGGCAAGGCCATCCTCCAGGCTATCCACCCCGCCGCCCACGGTAAAGGGAATCTCGAGCTCCTGGGCGGCCCTCCCCACCAGCTCGAGCATGGGCCCCCGTCCCTCCACGGTGGCGGTGATGTCGAGGAAGACGAGCTCGTCGGCGCCGAGCTGGGAGTAGCGCCAGGCGAGCTCCACCGGGTCGCCCACCTCGCGCAAGCCCTGGAAGCGGACGCCCTTGACGACCCGTCCCCCGGCCACGTCCAAGCAAGGAATCACGCGCTTCTTGACCATGCCAGCACGTTACGAAGGACGCGGGCGCCAGCGGCGGCGCTTCGCTCGGGATGGAACTGGACGCCGGCCAAAGCCTCCCGCTCGACCGCGGCCACGATAGAGCCCTCGTGGTCGACCTCGGCCACCACCGTCTCAGGGTCGGACGGGACGCAAGCGTAGGAATGGGCGAAGTAGACGTCGGCTCCCTCGAGCCCCTGCAGAATGCGAGTCTCCCCGCGGAGAGAGAGAGCGTTCCACCCCATGTGGGGCACCCGGCGCGCGCGGAGCCGCCGCACTGGCCCCTTCAGGAGCGCGAGACCGCGCCCCCCTTCCTCGCTTTCCTCGAAGAGGAGCTGCATCCCGACACAGATGCCCAGAATGGGGCGGCCCGCTTGCGCCCGTCGACGCAGGGCCTCTGCCACCCCCGTCGCCTCTAGGCCTGCCCCCGCCGCCCGTAGGTGGCCCACTCCCGCCACCACCGCTAGCGGCGCCTCCCAGGCGACCTTCGGGTCGCGCGTGACCTGCGGCCGGAGCCCTGCCCTCTCCAGCGCCGCGCACAGCGAGCGCACGTTGCCAGCGCCGTAGTCCAAGACCGCCACTCTCACAAGCCCCCCTTTGTCGAGCGGACGCCGACGTCGTCGAGCGCACATGCCTGCCGCAGCGCCCGACCCAAGGCCTTGAAGGCTGCTTCGGCCACGTGGTGATCGTCCTTACCTGCCCCCTGCACATGGAGGGTGAGGCGCCCTTCCATGGCCAGACGCTCGAGGGCGTGGGGAAGCAGGGGAAGGGCGAGTCCTCCCACCCGCTCGCCCTGAAAGGCAAGCGCGACTTCCGCATGGGGCCGGCGCACGAGATCGATAGCGGCAGTCGCCCGCGACTCGTCCATAGGCACAGTGGCCCATCCGTACCGGGCCACCCCCTCTCTCCCTCCCAGAGCGCGGCTGAGCGCCTCTCCCAGAGCAGCCAGGACGTCCTCCACCGTGTGGTGCTCGTCCACCTCTAAGTCGCCGCTCGCCACCACTTCGAGATCGAGGCCGCCGTGGAAGGCGAGCTGCTGCAGGAGGTGGTCAAGGAAGCCGATGCCGGTCGACACCCGCGCTCGCCCCTGCCCCTCCAGCGCCAGCGCCAGCCGGATGGCCGTCTCGGCCGTGGTCCGGACGACCAAGGCCGAGCGGGTAGGGCTAGGCGGAGGCGAGGCTCCCAGCGCGGCCAGCAAAAGGTCGTTCTCAGCCGGAAGCCGGACGGTGATGCGGATGGCCTGGGGATAGCGGCGCACCACCAAGCCCTGCTCCTCCAGCCGCTCAGCCAGGGCTTCCCCGTCGGGGACCGCACGTAGTCGATCGCCGCGTAGATCTCGCCCGCGTAGCCCTCGCCCCG
>PSLH01000049.1:0-4959 GCA_040289505.1 Thermoleophilia bacterium
AGGTGGCCTACGGCCCTCCCGTCCCTTTGCGCGACCTGGCCGATCGTCCCTCCCGCGAGGCCGCCCGCCTGGCGACCGACCGCCTGATGGAGGCGATCTACGCCCTCTACGCCACCCTCTAGGCCGCTCCTGGCGGTAGACGGCGACTCCCTCGCCCACCGGGCCTACCACGGTCTCCCCAAGACGGTCAGGCCCCCGGGGGCGAGGCAGCGGGGGCGATCGTGGGCTTCGTCGGCTTCCTCCTTCGCCTGTGGGAGAGGGAGAGGCCGCGGGCGATCGTGGTGGGCTGGGACAGCCTCGATACCCCGACGTACCGCCACCGGCTCTTCCCCGCCTACCAGGCGGGTCGGCGCTTCGACGACGAGCTCCTGGAGCAGCTCGCCCTCCTTCCCCGGATCGTCTACGCCTTCGGCTTCGCCTCGGCCAAGGCGCCGGGATACGAGGCCGACGACTTCTTGGCCGCGGCTGCGGCCAGCGAGCGAGGGCGGGGCGGCTCGACTCTGGTCGTCACCTCCGACCGAGATGCCTTGCAGCTCGCCGACGAGCGCACGACCATCCTCCGCCCTCTGCGTGGGGTGAGCCAGCTCGAGCGGGTAGGCCCGGCCCAGGTGCGCTCCCTGTACGGGGTCGAACCTGCTCGGGTGCCCGACTTCGTCGCCCTGCGCGGCGATCCCTCCGACTGTCTCCCCGGGGCCCGCGGGGTCGGCGCCAAGACAGCCGCCGCCATCCTCGCTCGCTATGGGTCGCTGGAGGCCGCTTTGGCCGAGGGGCGATTCTCGGATCAGGGGGAGGAGCTTCGGCTCTACCGGCGAATCGCCACTCTGGACGCCTCCGCTCCTCTCCCCTCCCCTGCCGACCAAGCGCTCGACCGGGCGGAGGCGTCCCGCTTCCTAGCCGATCTCGGCCTGGACGCCTTGGCGGAGCGCGTCGCCACGGACGCCGGGAATGACGCGCACTAGGATCTCGGTATGGACGCCTGGCTGAGACAGGCTCGAGACGCGATCGCCCAGGCGGCGGGCCTCGAGCCTGGGGCGCTCGAGCTGAGCGAGGAGGCAGAGGCGACCCTCCTTGACCTCGCCCGCATCGCCGCCCACGACAGCGGCCAGCGGACGAACGCGCCTCTCCTCTGCTACCTCGTCGGCCTCGCCCAGAAGAGCGGCGCCGACCTGTCCACCCTGGCCGACGCGGTACGGCGATCGAGCTCGTAAGCCACGCCGACCTCGCCCGCCTCCACCCAACCGGGCGCCACCCGGAGCGGCCGGAGCGCCTGGCCGTCCTGCACCGCGCCTTCCCCGAGTGGACCCAGGCCCGTCCGGCCAGCGAAGCGGACCTCCTCCGCTGCCACCACCCCTCCTACCTCCGCCTCCTCCGCGCTATCAAGGAGCCCACCTGGCTGGACGCGGACACGCCCGCCTCGCAGACGAGCTACGAGGCTGCGTTGCTTGCCGCCGGAGCCGCCCTCCAAGCCGTGGAGCTGGGGGGCTTCGCCCTGGCGCGGCCACCCGGTCACCACGCCCTCCCCGATCGGGCCATGGGCTTTTGCCTGATCAACAACGCCGCCGTCGCTGCCCGCTTCGCCCAGGCCGAGCTGGGGCTTGCCCGGGTGGCAATCCTCGACTGGGACGTCCACCACGGCAACGGCACCCAGGCCATCTTCTGGGACGACCCGGCCGTCCTCTACGTGTCCCTCCACCAATGGCCCTTCTACCCGGGCACGGGAGGCCCGACCGAGCAGGCCGAGACCGTCCTCAACGTGCCCATGTCGGCCGGGTCGGGCGACGAGGACTACCTGCGGGCTTTCGATCACACGGTGATGCCGGCGATCGAGCGCTTCCAGCCCGACCTGCTCGTCGTCTCGGCCGGCTTCGACGCCCACGTCGACGACCCCCTAGCCCACATGCGCCTCACAGAGGAGGGCTTTCGCGAGATGGCCCAGCGGACGGCAGGCCTGGCCCCGCGGATGGCGGCCGTGCTCGAGGGCGGCTACAACCTCGCTACCTTGCCGCGGCTGGTGGCGGCGACGCTGCGGGGATTCGACGAAGGGTCCTAGTTCGCGTCCAGGGGGTGGGCCGGGAAGCGCGGCCCTCAGTCGGCACGGACGGTCGCGAGCGCCAGCCCCCGCGTCCCCCCTGCGGTGGTGGAGGGCGCTGGCCACGGTGCGCCTGACCCCGCGGCGCACGAGCACCTGTGGTCGTCCCGGGAGAGAACGTAGAAAACCCCCGCGTGACGGGGGTTTTCCGTAGCAGGCCTGTAAGCCGGATTCTGTCGAGGGTGACCATCTATCTAGGCCGCCGGTTGCCCGGCGGCTCGAGCGGCGCACCCGGCCCCTCGGCGGGCCGCGTCATCGGGGCCTGCTTCGCCTTGCACCGGACGGGGTTTGGCGAGCCGCCGTGTCACCACGGCGCTGGTGGGCTCTTACCCCACCTTTTCACCCTTACCGCCGGCGTCTCCGGAGATAACCGTTCGCCGGTGGCGGTCTCCTTTCTGTGCCACTTTCCGTCGGCTTTCGCCGCCTGGGGTTTCCCCAGCGTCCTGCCCTGCGGTGTCCGGACTTTCCTCGGACCGGCTCTCCCGGCCCGCGGTCACCCGGCCTGCGTCTCTAATTGTAGCTCTGGCTGGGAGGCGGCCTGAGAGCGGAGGCTACTCCCGCACTCAAGGCAGAGGAGCGACCCGTCGCCGAGGCGCATGACAGGCTGGTCGCAGACCAGGCATTCCAGGCGTGCCCCCCCAAGGAGAGCGAGGACCTCCTGGTCGAGGGTGCGCTGGAGGGCGGCCAGCAGCCCCACTCACAGCCTCCGAAAGACGCCGATCACCCGGCCCAGGATCCGTACGTGCTTCGGGTAGATCGGCGCCATGGCCTCGTTCTCGGGCTGGAGCCGGACGCGCCCTGCCTCCCGGAAGTAGCGCTTGACAGTCGCCTCCTCAGCTCCCTCGTCCTCGCCCGCCAAGGCGACGACGATATCCCCGTCATGCGCGTCGGGTTGACGGCGAACGATCACGAAGTCGCCGTCGAGGATGCCGGCGCCGACCATCGAGTCGCCTCTCACGCGGAGGACGAAGT
Source organism: Thermoleophilia bacterium (assembly GCA_040289505.1). Classification (GTDB taxonomy): domain Bacteria; phylum Actinomycetota; class Thermoleophilia; order Gaiellales; family Gaiellaceae; genus PALSA-612. Next base: position 3,062 of record PSLH01000049.1, read on the forward strand.
CGGCTGGACCCAAAACCTCCGGCACGGTCAGGTAGTCCTCGATGTGCTCTTCGGCCAGCAGCGGGCTTCCAGCGGCGATCTGGCCGACCAGGGGAAGCGCTTGAGGCCCGGCCGCCCGACGTGGCCGAGCAGGCCGAGCGGTCAGCTCCAGGGCGCGGGGCTTGGTGGGATCCCGCCGGAGAAGCCCCGCCCGCTCCAGATTGACGAGGTGGGCGTGCACAGTCGAGGGCGAGGCCAGCCCCACCGCCTCCCCGATCTCGCGCACGGTGGGCGGGTAGCCATACCGATCCAGGTACTCGACCACGAAGTCCCAAATTTGCTGCTGGCGGGGGGTGAGCATAGGCGAGATGCCTCCTTTGCACGAACACCCGTTCGTGCACACAGTAGCCACCCGTCCGGACGACGTCAAGGGCGGATCCCTCCGCCCTTGACGTCTTGTCTGCGAGAGGTGCGCTGGAGAGGACTTGAACCTCCACGGCCTATCCGGCCACTAGGCCCTCAACCTAGCGCGTCTACCAATTCCGCCACCAGCGCAGGCACAACGCATTGTAGCGGCCCCCCGCCCGCTTCCGGCAGGGGGCTACTGGAAGAGCTGGAAGAGGGCGATTGAGTTGGCGAAGAAGAGCACGGCCACCACCACCGTGAGCCGGGTCAAGTTCCGCTCGACGATGTGGGTGCCTCCCTGCGAGGCGGGCGTGAAGCCCATGCCGCCGAAGCCTGTGTCGCGCCCGGAGTGGAGCAGGACGAGCGTCACCAGGGCGGCGGCGAGGAGGACCTGGATCACGGCCAGGGCAGCGACCACGCCGATAGGCTAGCTGACGTGGAGAGCGAGTCGGCGTGCCTACGGGTCCGGGAGCTCCTCATCCTGGGGGATAACCGGCTCAAGCAGGGAGTAGCGGCGGCCAAGGTCCGGGAGACGTACGAGCGGGCGCTGGCCCTGGCCCGCCAGGCCGGCTTGGAGGAGTGGGCGAGACCTCTCGTCGAGGGGCGCCTGGCCGAGCTCGACAGGCTGGAGCGCGAGAGCCGCTGACTCCGTCCGAGGTCTGTGTTACCTTTCCGCTTCTGGTCTTGTCGAAGGAGCGAACACCCTCGTGGTGTCTCGCAAGGAGGGAAAGGAGGGAGTCGTAACCATGAAGCGCTGGCAGACGTGCCTGGCCGAGCTCCTCGGCACGTTCACCTTGGTGGCGGTGGGCAGCACCTCCATCCTCGCCGCCCTCCGCCTCGGCGGGGGCGGTACCGGGTCGGTGGAGCTGATCGCCCCCTTCGGCTTCGGGCTAGCCCTCCTCGCAGGGCTGTACGCGTTCGGCGAGGCCTCGGGGGGGTACTACAACCCCGCCGTCTCGCTGGCGATGTACCTCGACCGGCGGCTGTCCGCGGCCGAGCTCCTCGTCTACTGGCTGGCTCAGTTCGTGGGCGCCATTCTCGCCTCGGCGGTGCTGCTCCTGCCGTTCACCGACGACGACGTGGCCAACACGGCCACCGTGCCCGGCGTGGGGGATGGAGCGGCCTTCGCCATAGAGGTCATCATGACCGCCGTCTTCGTCGCCGTCATCCTCCAGGCAACCCGTAGCCCCGGCTACCGGTCGAGCGCCCTCGTCGCCATCCCCCTCACGCTGCTCGTCATCCACTTCGCCGCTATCCCGTTCACCGGCTCATCGGTCAACCCCGCCCGCACCCTGGGGCCGGCCCTGGTCGGCGATCACTGGGACAGCGAGTGGGTCTACTTCTTGGGGCCGGCGGTGGGAGCGATCATCGGCTGGCTCGCGCACAGCGTCGTCGTCCGCGGCGATACCGGCCTGCGCGACGCCGTCCAGCGGATCAAAGAGGACGTAGGCGGAGGAGGGACGCCCGCCTAGGAGCGTGGGTCAGTAACCGGGTCCATCCGGGGGCGGTCCTAG
>PSLH01000049.1:4990-10695 GCA_040289505.1 Thermoleophilia bacterium
AGCACGGGCAAGGATCGCCTCGATGCGAGCTGCCTGCAGGCGGAGGTCGTGTCGCTCGGCCGCCGCTCGCGCCGCCCAGTTGGGACAAGGCAGGTAGGCAGCCGCGCGGAGGGCGGCGACGAGGGCGTCCTCGTCCTCGGGATCGACCAGGATGCCCGCTTCCGAGGGAACGATCTCCGCTGGCCCTCCTACCCGGGTCGCCACCACCGATCGGCCACAGGCCATGGCCTCGAGCAGAGCCTGACCGAGCGCCTCGCTGCGGCTGGGGAGGCAGACGACCCGTGCAGCGGCAATCCGGGCAGGCACCTCCTCGGCGGGAACTCTCCCGGTCACGACCACGCCCGGCCGGCCCTCGAGCGCTGGCCGCAACGGTCCGTCTCCGACGAAGGTGAGGGTGGCTCCAGGGGCAGATAGGCGCTCAAAGGCACGAGCCAGCGCGAGGACGTTCTTGTGCTCCGTCAGGCTGCCCACGAAGAGGTACGAGAAGAGGGCCTCGGGGGCGTGCATGACCGAGAAGCGGTCGAGATCGACGCCGCAGCTCACGACCTCGATCTTGCCCCGGGCCTCGGGGACCTTGGCCTCCAGCTCCCGGCGCAAGGAGTCAGACACGGCGATCACCGCTGCTGCCCGCCGGCACGTCCATCGCGTGGCGGCCCGCACTCCAGGGAGGACGCCCACGTTGCGGACATCCTGACCGTGAGCCGTGACGACGAGCGGCGCCCGCCCGAGGGCAGCCGCCACGGCGCCCACCAAACCCGCGGGTACGAGGAAGTGGGCGTAGACGACGTCGGGCCGGAAGCGATAGGCCGTGGCCAACGCCTCGCCGAGGAGGGCCAGGTGCCGGCCGACGCCCCCCTGCCGCCGATCGACCACGGCCCTGGCGATGGCGTGGCCGCGGTCGCTGAGCGCCCGCTCCAGCCTGGCGACGAACGCTCCCAGATCGGGGTCGGCAGGCCCTGGGTACATCTGGGACACGAGGAGGATGCGCATGCCCGGGCCTTGGGCCGCGAGACTACACACGCTGAGCGTCGTAGGTGCCGAAGACCTCGCGCAGGACGCCGCAGACCTCGCCAATCGTGCAGCGGGCTCGTAGGGCCTCCCGCATCGGCGGCAGCAGGTTGTCCTTTCCCTCCGCCGCCTGCCGCACCGCTGCCAGAGCCGCCTCTGCTGCCGCCGCGTCCCGTGCCGCCCTGACCCGGGCCGTGCGCTCCCGCTGCCGGCGCTCGAGCGCGGGGTCGATGCGGTGGAGCTCGATCTCGCCCTCCTCCGGCTCGACGAAGGCGTTCACCCCCACTACGATCCGCTCTCTCGACTCCACCGCCCGCTGGAAGCGGAAGGCCGACTCCTCGATGGCGCCCTGGACGAAGCCCTCCTCGATCGCCGCGACCGCCCCGCCCATGGCCTCGATCTCGTCGATCAGGGCCTGCGCCCGCTCCTCCAGAGCCATCGTCAGGGCCTCGATGAAGTACGACCCGCCCAGAGGATCGACGGTGTCGGTCGTTCCCGCCTCGTGCTGGAGAATCTGCTGGGTGCGCAGAGCGATGCGCGCCGCCCGCTCGCTGGGGAGCGCCAGTGCCTCGTCGAAGGCGTTTGTGTGCAGCGACTGGGCCCCTCCGCACACGGCAGCGAGGGCCTGGACGGCCACTCGCACGATGTTGTTCTCGGCCTGCTGGGCGGTGAGGGTCGATCCCCCTGTCTGGGCGTGGAAGCGGAGCGCCTGCGCCCGCGGGCTCTCCACTCCGAAACGCTCCCGCATGATCCGAGCCCACAAGCGCCTAGCCGCCCGGAACTTCGCTACCTCCTGGAAGAAGTGGTTGTGGGCGTTGAAGAAGAAGGAGAGGCGCTCGCCGAACACCTCGGGGGAGAGACCGGCCTCGATCGCCGCCCGGCAGTAGGCGATCCCGTTGGCCAAGGTAAAGGCGAGCTCCTGCACCGCCGTCGCCCCCGCCTCCCGGATGTGGTAGCCAGAGATAGAGATGGTGTTGAAGTTGGGCAGCCGCTCGCCGCAGTAGGCGAAGAGATCGGTCGTCAGCCGCATCGAGGGCCGGGGCGGGAAGATGTAGTTACCCCGGGCGATGTACTCCTTGAGAATGTCGTTCTGGACCGTGCCCCGCAGCTTGTCTCCCGGCACCCCCTGCTCCTCGGCCACTAGCTCGTAGAGGAGGAGAAGGAGGGCCGCCGGGGCGTTGATGGTCATGGAGGTGGAGACGCGGTCGAGCGGGATGCCTTGGAAGACGATGCGCATGTCCTCGATGGAGTCAATGGCCACCCCCGTCCGTCCTACCTCGCCCCGAGCCAGGGGATGGTCGGAGTCGTAGCCGAGCTGGGTAGGCAGGTCGAAGGCCACCGACAGCCCCGTCTGGCCCCGCTCCAGCAGGTAGCGGAAGCGAGCATTCGTCTCCTCGGCCGTGCCGAAGCCGGCGTACTGGCGGATCGTCCAGGGCCGGCCCCGGTACATGGTGGGGTAGGGGCCGCGGGTGAAGGGGTACTCGCCCGGGCGCTCCAGAGACAGCCCGGCGATGTCCTCCGCCGTGTACACAGGCTTGACCTCGATGCCCGACTCGGTCTCCCTGCGATCCTCGCCGCGAGCCACGCGCTACATCGTATGCCCACGCCGTATACCTGCGGCCAGCCGCCAGCGGGTGCTCGCTGACGGGGGCGTCGAGCCGCCCGTTCGCTTCAGCGCGGACGGCGCCTGGTCGCCTTCACGCACAGGAAGGTCGTCTCCCCTCTGGAGAAGCGGCACGGCCACCGACCTGTCTCCGAGCTCGTCGATCCAACCGGCCGGCTGCGAGCCGTCCTCGGCCGGCGGGGGATCCGGGTGGTCTCGTCACCCAGCTAAGGGGTCAGGTCTTGCATTAGCGCACACGCGCGGGATGGGGTAGAAGGCTATGCGCTAATGCAAGACCTGACCCCGCTCGGGCCCAGCCCCTACGCTACGGGCATGTACGTCACGGTGAGACTGTTTGCCGGCCTGCGCGAGCGGGCGGGGACGGGCACGCGGCGCCTGGAGCTTCCCGAGGGCGCCCGGCTGGCCGACGTCTGGCCTCAGCTGAGCCTGGGCGAGGAACCCGAGGGCCTGCTCTACGCCCTCAATCGGCGCTACGCCGATCCTGGTGCCGAGCTTCGCGACGGCGACGAGGTGGCGCTCATTCCCCCAGTGTCGGGCGGGGCCTTCCGGCTGAGCGAGGAGCCTATCGACCCCGCCGCCGTCATCCGGGAGGTCGCCGACGAGCACGCGGGCGGGATCGCGACCTTCATCGGCACCACCCGCATCCACTCCCGGGGCCGGGTCGTCCGCTACCTAGAGTACGAGGCCTACGAGGGCATGGCCGAGCAGGTCATGGCCGAGCTAGCCGAAGACCTCAAGCGCCGGTACAGCCTGTGCCAGGTGGCTATTACCCATCGGGTGGGCAGGGTAGACGTGGGCGAGCTGTCGGTGGTCATTGCCGTGTCCGCTCCCCACAGAGCAGAGGCGCTCGCAGCCTGCAAGGAGGCAATCGACCGGCTCAAGGAGATCGTCCCCCTATGGAAGAAGGAGGTCTACGAGGGGGGCGAGGAGTGGATCGGGCGGGGCTCATGAGCGGAGGCTGGCGCTACAACGGCGTCAGGCAGGCAGCGCTCCCTCCCAACGAGCGGCCCTCATCGTCTCGAACGAGTCGCTGGAGGACGAGGCGAAGAGCTGGTCGAGACGGCCCAGGCCGCGGGGGCCCGAGTCGAGCGAGCCCTGTGGAGCGGCGAGCGCCCGCTTGCTGCCCCGCCTCCTCTCGCCCTCAGAGCGGCGGCCACAGCCGACGTGGTCGTCTTCCTCCACCAGCGCCCTGTGGCCGAGCAGGGGAGGCCCGGTTCGCGCTCATGCGGGCCGTCACCGACCGGGGCGGCCGCTACGTCTACCTCGCCTTCGTCGATCGCGCCCTCGTCCGAGCCGAGCTCTCCTCGCCCATTGCCCGACCTGGCGCCAAGCGCTCGCCGGCTCCTCGACCAGCTGGCGGGGACGGAGGAGCTTCGCCTGCGCGGGGGCCGGCACCGACATCATCCTGCGCATGGAGGGCCAGCCCTGGGTCACCCCTGCCCGCCCAGCCGGGGCAGATCGTGAACGTACCCGGCGGAGCGGTGCTCGCCGCTTCCCACCGAGATGGCGCGGACGGGCTAGTGGTGGTCGATTCGACCATCCTCTACACCGTCTCCGGCATCCTCGCTCAGCCGGTCGCCCTCCGCTTAACACCGGTTCCTACGGAGGCAACAACGAGGCCGCCATCCACGTCGACTGGGTCTTCTCCTGCCCGACCTTGATCGCAGACGGGCGCCTCATCGCGCTACCGTAGGCCCGTGGCGGAGCTTCCCGGCCCCCTGCGCGACTACGAGCCGATCCAGCCCCGGGGCACCGACTGGCGGCGGCTAGCCAGGATCGTCCTCGCCCCGATCGCGGCCATCGTGGCCCTGGCGCTCAAGTTCGGCGTCGCCTTCGCCAAGCTCGGCTCCATCTTCGTGGCGCTGGCTGGCTACGCCCTGATCTGGGGCTGGCGGTTCGCCATCGGCTTCGTGCTCCTCATTCTCGTGCACGAGCTCGGGCACTTCCTGGAAGCGCGGCGACTCGGTCTCCGCCCCTCGCTCCCCGTGTTCATCCCCTTCCTGGGCGCCTACGTGGCGATCAAGGACGCTCGCCTCAACCCCTGGCAGCACGCTCGCATCGCCCTGGCTGGGCCTGTCGCAGGAGCGCTAGCGGCGGTCGCGTTCCTCGTTGCCGCCGATGTCACCGGCTCCCGCCTCCTCTCCGCCCTCGCCTACAGCGGCTTCCTCCTCAACCTCTTCAACCTCATCCCCATCGGCTTCCTCGACGGCGGCCAGATCGCCCGCTCCTACCGCTACCTGCGCCTGGGAGGCGCCCCCAGACGGGCCTACGTCCTGGCCTCGGTGGCGGTGGCGGTGGCTTTCCTCCTTGTCCTGGGCATGGCAGCGACCCACGTGGGCCAGGATCGCCTGTAGTGGCGAACGACCGCAGCATGCTCGAGCGCGTCGAGCGCGAGCTCGAGGGCCACATTGCTCTCATCGCCGACGAGTTCCGGGCTGGGTTCGCCGCAGTCGACAAGATCGGCCGGCCGGCCGTGACCATCTTCGGCTCCGCCCGGGTGGACGAGGGCCACCCTGTGTACCGGCAGGCTCGCGAGGTCGGCAGGTTGGCGGCCGCAGCCGGCCTGGCTGTGGTCACCGGAGGCGGGCCGGGGGTGATGGAGGCGGCGAACCGCGGGGCCAAGGAGGCAGGAGGACTCTCAGTCGGCTTCAACATCGAGCTTCCGGCGGAGCAGCTCCCCAACCCCTACCTCGACATCGAGCTCACCTTCCGCCACTTCTACGCCCGGAAGACAATGCTGGTGAAGGCGGCCGAGGGCTTCATCCTCTTCCCGGGAGGGCTGGGCACGCTGGACGAGCTCTTCGAGGCCCTCGTCCTCCTCCAGACCCGCAAGATTCTCCACTTCCCCGTCGTCCTGTTCGGCCCCGAGCACTGGGCCGGCTTGCAAGGCTGGGTCGAGGGCACCCTTGTGGCAGGAGGCTTCGTCTCCCCCGACGACCTCCAGCTCGTGTCGGTCACCGACGACCCCGCCCAGGCGGTGGAGACGGTGCTCGCCTGCTACGAGCGTCGCTGCGCCCACGCTCTCCCCAACCCCCGCCGAGCCTAGCCGCGGCGGGAGAAGCCGTAGTCGAGG
>PSLH01000049.1:10772-14196 GCA_040289505.1 Thermoleophilia bacterium
TGGCCGAGGCGACCAAGCACCCTCCCGCCCGCCTCGTCCAGCCTGTCTTGACCCCATCGGCGCCTGGATAGCGCCACAGGAGCTTGTTGTGGTTTCGGTAGAGCTTGGCGTGGACGGGCCCAGCCCAAGGGACGCGCTTCTCCTTGGTGCGCACGACGGCCCGGAAGCGGGGCTTGCTCATGGCGTAGCGAGCGAGCGCGGCCAGGTCCCAGGCGCTGGAGTAGTTGCCCTCGTCGACGAGGCCGCTGGGGCTAGCGAAGTGGGTGTCGCGCAAACCGAGCTGGCGCGCCTTCTCGTTCATCAGAGCGAGGAAGCGCGCGCGCGAGCCAGCGGCACCGACGGCGAGGGCGACGGCGGTGTCGTTGCCGGAGGAGAGGAGAAGGCCGTAGAAGAGCTTCCACGCCGCCACCCGCTCGCCGGAGCGGAGTCCCTCCTTGAACGGCTCCACTCGGGTGGCCTCGACCGGGACGACGACCACGTCCTTGGGGCGCAGCCGGCTCATGGCCACAAGCGCGGTCATAATCTTGGTCGTGGAGGCGATAGGTCGGCGGACGTGGGCCCCCTTGGCCCACAAAACGAGGCCTGTATCGGCATCGACCAGGATGGCAGAGGGGGCGCGTATCCCCAAAGCGGGGCGAGCGAGGGGTCGACGCAGAGCGAGGAGCGGCGGCGACAGGCCTCGATCGAGCGCCCCGATCACGCCTGCCCGAACCGAGACCGCCGTGGCCGCAAAGGCCCGTGTCCCCTTCCCTTGAGGAACGGCCCCCCAAGCTAAGGCGGCAAGCCCGCACGCGAAAGCGACGGCGCTCGCTCCCGTAGCCCAGCTCAAGGCGCGCCTCCGGCGCCTGCCTCCTCGGCTTGCGGCCAGCACGGCGGGGCGAGTGTAGCGCCGGCCGCGACGGCAGCGGCCTTGGGGAAAGCTGCCTCCATCGCTCATTGCCTCCCTACACTTTCTCCACGTGAGGCTGCGAGACCTGCCCTCGGTGGACGAGCTCCTCCGCCACCCTCGGCTGGCGGAGCTGCCGCGGCCGCTCCTGGTCGAGGCAGCGCGAGCCGCGCTCGCTCAGGCTCGAGAGGAGATTCGCTCAGGGCTCGAGCCCGGCGATCTCGTCCAGCGAGTGGAGCAAGCCTTCGTCCAAGCCCAGGCTCCGCGCCTGCGGCGGGCCCTGAACGCCACCGGCGTCATCGTCCACACCAACCTGGGCCGCTCTCCCCTGGCCGAGGAGGCGCTCGCCCGGGTAGCCGAGGTGGGTCGAGGCTACTCCAACCTCGAGTACGACCTCGCCCAGGGCAAGCGAGGCTCCCGCCAGGATCACGTCGCCTTCCTCCTGCGCCGGCTGACCGGGGCGGAAGCGGCGCTCGTGGTCAACAACAACGCGGCCGCCCTCCTCCTCGCCTTGGCGGCTCTGGCCGAGGCGCGGGAGGCGCTCGTCTCCCGGGGAGAGCTGATCGAGATCGGCGACGGCTTCCGCATCCCCGAGGTGCTCGCCCGCTCCGGCGCGCGCTTGGTCGAGGTGGGGACGACCAACCGCACTCGCGCCTCCGACTACGAGCAGGCGATCGGGCCGGACACGGCAGTCCTCCTGCGCGTGCACCAGTCGAACTTCCGCCTGATCGGGTTCACCGACCGGCCAGCCCTGCCCGAGCTGGCGGCGATCGCCCGTCGCCATGGGGTGGTGCTGGTCGACGACCTCGGGTCGGGAGCGCTGGTTCCGTTGGGCGACGAGCCCCAGGCAGCAGAAAGCGTGGCCGCAGGGGCTGACCTCGTCTGCTTCTCTGGGGACAAGCTTCTGGGCGGCCCTCAGGCGGGCATCGTCGTCGGCCGCGCCGACCTGGTCGAGCGGCTCCGTCGCCATCCTCTGCAGCGGGCCTTGCGCGCCGACAAGCTCACCCTGGCCGCCTTGGAGGGGACGCTCCGTCTCTACCTCGATCCCGACCGTGCCCGGCGCAAGATCCCTCCCTTGCGCATGCTGGAGGAGCCGCTGGCAGCGGTGCGAGCGCGGGCAGAGCGGTTGGCCTCCCTCGTGGGCGGCACCGTCGAGGACACGGTGGCGAGAGTCGGCGGGGGAGCCCTCCCCCTCGTCGAGCTGCCGAGCGCTGCCTGCGCCCTCGACGAGGCGCTGGCTCTGCCGCTCCGCTTGGGCGAGCCGCCGGTGGTGGGCATCGTCCGGGACGGACGTCTCCTCCTCGACTGCCGCACCCTGACCGAGTCCGAGGTCGACGAGGTCGCTGCCTGCGTGGCCGCCGCCCGCACGCGAGGCTGACCCCCGCCCTTGTGTTGCATCGATACTAGCCCTTGTTGCATCGATACAGCGCTTCCCCGTCGCGCCGACCAGCCTTGTTTCGTCTGACCGCCAGCCTTGCCTCGTGGGACCGATACCGGATACAAACCGATACATACGCCGATACCTACGCGAGCTTTGTGTTGCATCGATACAAGGGGCGATTCAAGAGCCATCGAGCAAACGCCTTTGTGTCGCATCGGTATTTGTGTTGCGTCGATACAAGCGAATTTCCGTTGCATCGACACGAGAGAGCGGCTCGTGACGGCCCAACACAAAGCCGGTCGTCTGGGCTCGTGACCACGCAACACGAGGAGGAGGCGGAGGGACGGTGAGCTCCCTCGTCGTCGGCACCGCCGGCCACATCGACCACGGCAAGACCTGGCTCGTGCGGGCGCTCACGGGAAAAGACACCGACCGCCTACCCCAGGAGAAGGCCCGAGGCATCTCCATCGAGCTCGGCTACGCCCCGCTCGACCTCCCCGGAGGCCGACGGCTCTCGCTCGTCGACGTCCCCGGCCACGAGCGCTTCGTCCGCACCATGGTGGCGGGCGCCACCGGGATCGACATGTTCCTCCTCGTCGTGGACGCCGCCGAGGGAGCCCGGCCTCAGACGCACGAGCACCTGGCCATCCTTCGCTTGCTGGGCATCGATAGGGGCGTGGTCGCGATCACGAAAGCGGACGCGGTCGACGCGGAGACCCTCGAGCTCGCCCTCGAGGAAGGCCGCGACCTCGTCCCTGGCGCCCCTGTCGTCGCCTGCAGCGCCAAGACCGGCGGTGGCTTGGACGAGCTTCGCGCCGCCCTGGCCGCGGTGGCAGACGAGGTCGAGCCAGCCCACGTCGCCGGCCCCACCCGCCTCTTCGTCGACCGCGTCTTCACCCTGCGCGGAATCGGCACCGTGGCCACCGGCACACTCTGGTCGGGTCAGATCGCCGTCGGCGACGAGCTGCGCGCCGAGCCTGTCGGCCTCGACGTGCGCGTGCGCACCGTGCAAGTCCATGATCGCCCGGTCGAGGTAGCGGAGGCGGGCCAGCGGGTCGCGGTCAGCCTCCCGGGGGTCGAGCGCTGGCAGCTTCGGCGAGGGCAGGCCTTGGTCACCCCCGGCGCCTACCCGATCAGCTACCGGCTGGATGTGGCCC
>PSLH01000049.1:14284-16304 GCA_040289505.1 Thermoleophilia bacterium
GGCGCGTGGGCGAGCGCTACGCCCAGCTACGCCTGTCCACGCCCGCCGTGGCTGCCCGCGGCGACCGCGTCGTTCTCCGCGGGCAAACTACGGTGGGAGGCGGACGCGTCATCGATCCTGCCCCTCCCCGCCACCGAAGCGCCGAGCGCATGCAGGCCCTTGAGCGGGGAGAGGTCGCCCTCACCGTGCACGCCCCCGTGCCCCTAAGGACGATTCGCCACCTACTCGAGGGGGAGGAGACGGGCCTCCAACGGGCCGGGAGCTGGGTCTTCTCCTCCCGGTGGCTGGAGGAGCTACGCTCCGAGATGGAGCGGCGGCGCATGACGCCGCCGATCCGCTCGACCCTGGCATCGCTCTCCCCAGCGAGCCTTGGGTAGCAGACGTCCTCCCCCTCCTCGGCCTCGAGCGACGGGGAGGGAAGCTCTACCGCCCAGGGGCACGAGCCTCCCTGGGAGGGCGGGAGCAGGCGGCAGCCGAGATCGAGGCCCAGCTCGGCCTGGAGCCGGTGCGGGTAGACGACCGGCTCCTCGCTCGCGTGCTCGAGGAGCAGGGTCGGCTGGTACGGGTGGGCGAGAGCTGGGCAGTATCCCCCCAAGCCTACCGCCACGCTCGAGAGGTGCTCGTCAAGGAGTGCCAGCGAGCGGGCTCGATCACGCTCGCTCGCTACCGCGACCTCCTCGGTGTCGGCCGCCGGGCAGCCCAGCTTCTGCTCGAGCGCTTCGACGCCGACGGCCTCACCCGACGGGTAGGAGACGAGCGCGTGCTCCGCAGGCGAGCGAAGGAGGAGCGATGAGACGGAGTCGGGCCCGCCGCCCCCTCCCCGCCCTGGCCCTCGTCGGGGCCATCGTCTTGTTCCTCGTCTTCGGCTCGCTGGAGCGACGCGGGCCCTACCCGCGCCTGGCTGGGGTGGGAGGGGGAAGAGCCAAGGAGCGGATCTCCTCGATCGTGGCCGAAGTGGTAGACGGGGACACCATCCTGCTCCAGAGCGGCACGCGGGTGCGCCTGGCTCAGATCGACGCGCCCGAGAGAGAGGGCGAGTGCTACGGCGAGCAGGCACGCCGAGCCCTGGAGCAGCTTGCTCCTGTCGGCTCCCGCGTGCGGGTAGAGACCGACCCTGCCCTCGATCGGCTCGACCGCTACGGTCGCCTGCTCGCCTACGTCTTCAAGGGCGACATGGACGTCAACCTCGAGCTCGTGCGCCGAGGTGCAGCCGCGCCCTACTTCTACCGGGGCGAGCGAGGCCGCTACGCCGCCTCCCTCCTGGCCGCCGCCCGCCGGGCCAAAGCGGAGCGGCGGGGGCTGTGGGGCGCCTGCCCGGACGCTCGCCTTCGGCCGACGCTGGCCGTCAGCACGGGTAGCTCGTAGGAGGCGGCAGCCGCGGGCGTGCCCGCCTCAGAGGGCCAGAGCCGAAGAAACGTCGATGTCTGCCAGGCACAGTTCCTACTGCCTGGGCGCGGCTCGACGCCCTCGAGGTGCAGGAGTCTTCTACGTCCTGCAGGCGCTTCCCCCGGGCCGTCGGCGAGCCGTCAAGCTTTCCTTGTCAAGCAGTGCTCCGGCCAGTACACGGACGTCGTAAGCCACACCATCCGCAAGCTCGAAGGGCACTACGTAATCGGGTTCGGCGACGGTACTGGGGCAGGGCTTGGCCAAGGCCGAAGGCAGAGGCATGGACGTCCCTGACATCCCTCTATGACGCGACCGAGGTGGAGCCGGACGAGTCGTGCGGGCTCTCGGTCAGGCAGGCGCTGCCCGGCGCCGGCCCCCGTCCCATGGGCACCTGCGAGGAAATGACCCGAGACACAGGCGGCTCACGGGCACAGCTGTGCGTCTCGTTCGACGCCGACACCGAGAGCATGCCCTGCTCGCCTTCCTGCTCACGCGGATCGCGCCCCTGTCTCGCTCGGCTGAAGACGGCACGAGTAGCGGAGCGGCGTAGGAGTCGAACCTACCCAGCCTGGGGCTACCAGACCTCACCGGTTTTGAAGACCGGCTGGGCCACCGGGCCCATGCCGCTCCAGGC
>PSLH01000050.1:0-16000 GCA_040289505.1 Thermoleophilia bacterium
TGCTGCGCTGGCGGCCACGCCGCGGCAGAGGGTGGCGTCGAGGGCCCGCTTGAGGGCGACCTTGCGCAGCCGAGGCAAAAACATGCCTGCGGGCTCGAACACGTAGGGGATGCCGCGCAGCCGGGCCCAGGTAGCGACCCCGGTCGTGACCGGGTCACGGAAGCCGAACAGGTGCACGACGTCGGGACAGGGCTGGCGAGCCAAGGCCCAGGGCAAGGTCGGCGTCACCCCCATCCAGCGGTAGCGAACAGGGGTGGCGAGGTACGTGACCTCGGCGCCGTCCACGAGGTCGTGGCGAGAGCGGAAGGACTGCCCTTTCCGGGCGTCGCGGAGGGTGGTGGTGACCACCCGCACGGCGTGGCCGCGCCCCACCAGCCGAGATACGAGCTCTCGCCCTGCTGCCACCGGCCCTCCGAAGGCGACGGCGGGCCACCAGGCCGGCGCGGCGACGAGAACGCGCAGGGGTGTCATGGCCATTCGCTGGCACGTTAGCCTTCCTGCGGTGGCGGAGACCCATTCGAAGGCGGGCCGACCCCGCCTCCTCGTGCTCAACCAGTACTACTGGCCAGGCGTGGAGGCGACCGCGCAGCTCCTCACCCAGCTGTGCGAGGCGCTTGCCCAGGACCATGAGGTACGCGTCCTCACCGGGGTCGTGCGCGGCCACGAGGGGCTGCCTCGGCGCCAGGGGCGAAACGGGGTGGAGGTCGTGCGCGTGCCATCGACGGCCTTCGAGCGTTCCCGCCTCGGCCTGAGGGCGCTCAACTACGCCACCTACATCGTCGGGGCGCTCGTAGCGGGCATCCTCGGGCCCCGCCCCGACCTCGTCCTGTGCATGACCGACCCGCCCATGGTGGGCGCCGTGGCCCTGGCCGTGGCCCGACGCTTCGGCGTCCCCCTGGTGGTGATCAGCGAGGACGTCTTCCCCGAGATCGCCACCAAGCTCGGCCGCCTCGAGAACCGCCTTGTGGTGGGGGCGCTGCGCCGTCTCGTCCAGCTCTACCTCAAGCGGGCCGACCGGATCGTGGCCATCGGCGACACCATGCGCCTTCGCCTGGAGGAGAAGGGGGCAGCTCCCGAGCGCATCCGGGTCATTCCCAACTGGATCGATACCCAGGCGGTGTCGCCCCAGCCCAGGGACAACGAGTGGGCCCGAAAGCACGGGCTCGTGGATCGGTTCGTGGTCATGCACTCGGGCAACGTGGGTCACGCCCAGAACTTGGACGTCCTCGTACGGGCGACCACCTTCCTCCGCGACCTCCACCGGCTGCAGGTGGTGATCATCGGCTTCGGCGCCCGCCATGCCCACACGGTGGGCTTAGCCAAGCTCTTGGAGGCAGATGCGGTGCGGTTCCTCCCCTACCAGCCGCGGGAGGTGCTCGCCCAATCGCTCTCCTCGGCCGATGTCCACTTCGTGGGGCTAGCGAAGGGGCTTGCTGGCTACGTGGTTCCCAGCCGGCTATACGGGATCATGGCCGCCGGTCGGCCGGTGATCGTGGCCGCCGACGCCGAGAGCGAGACGGCCCGGCTGGTGGCCGAGGTGGGCTGCGGCATCGTCCTTCCCCCCGGCCGACCCGAGCTGGTGGCCCTGGCCATTCGCGACGCCTACGAGGGGCGGCTCGACTTGGAGGAGATGGGAAGGCGGGGGCGGGCCTACGTCGTGGCCCAGGCAGATACGCGGGTGGCGCTGGCCCGCTACCGAGCGGTGTTGGCCGAGCTAGGAGACGGGTACCGAGCCGAGGAAGCGGCGGCTCCCGCGTAGACTCGCTGGGCGTGAGCGGGCTCAAGAGCGTGTTCTGGGGCAGCCTGGTCGGGCTTGCGTGGACGCACCTCGGCTACCCGGCGGCGGCGGCGCTGGCTGCCCGGCTGCGCCCTCGTCCGGTGACAAAGCGGGACTGGACGCCCAGCGTGAGCGTGATCGTGGCCGCCCACGACGAGGAGGCGGTGATCGCCCGCCGGGTGGAGAACCTCCTCTCCCTCGACTACCCGGACGAGGTGCTCGAGATCGTGGTTGCCTCCGACGCCTCCCAGGACAGGACAGACGCGATCGTGGAGGAAATCGCCGCCCGGGAGCCGCGGGTACGGCTCCTTCGCTGCCCCCGCGGGGGCAAGGTGGCGGCCCAGAACCTCGCTGTCAGGGGGACGAGAGCAGAGGTAGTGGCCTTCTCCGACGCCAACGCCCTGTGGGCGCCGGACGCGCTGAGGAAGCTCGTGCGCCCGCTCGCCGATCCTGAGGTGGCCTACGTCTGCGGTCGTCTCGTCCTGAAAGAGCCAGACGGCACGAACCGCGAGGGTGCGTACTGGCGACTGGAGACCTGGCTGCGCGAGCAGGAGTCGCTGACGGGGTCGATCACGGGCGGAAACGGGGCGATCTACGCCCTGCGGCGAGAGGACTACGTTGAGGTTGACCCCCGCTTCGGCCACGACCTCGCCTTCCCTTACCTCATGGTCCAGCGCGGGCGGCGAGCGGTGTACGAGCCGGAGGCGCTCGCCTACGAGAAGCCCTCGCGCGACGTCGAGGACGAGTACCGGCGCAAGGTGCGGATGCTCGAGCACTGCTGGCTGATCCTGCACCGGGGGCGGATGCTGGAGGGGCTCCCGCCCGGCTACCTCGTCAAGCTCGTGTCGCATCGCCATCTGCGCTACGGGAGCGGCGTTCTCCACCTTGCCCTGCTCGGCTCGAGCCTCGCCCTGGCGCCCCGGGGCGGGATCTACCGAGCGGCCCTAGCTGGGCAGCTCGCTCTGCTCGCCCAGGCGGCTCGCCGTCCAGGTCTCGCCCGCTACTACGCGCTCGTCAGCTGGGCGACGGTGGAAGCGCTCCTCAACTACCTGGAGCGGGGGGTGCCGGCGGTATGGGAGAAGGCAGAGGGGACCCGCTGATTCTCGCCACGCTCCCAGCGGTCACAAGGCGGAAAGAGGGATGAATCGGGCCGCCGACGTCGCCATCGCCGGGCTTGGGCTCGTGCTCGCCTCGCCCGTGCTCGCCCTGGCTGCTCTGGCGATCAAGCTCGAGGACGGGGGCCCGATCCTGTACCGGCAGCGCCGGGTAGGGAAGGACGGGGTCGAGTTCGAGCTGCTCAAGCTGAGGACGATGGTGATGGGAGCAGAGAGCCAAGGGGCGGGCTGGGCGGTAGACGAGGGCGACCCCCGGATTACCCGCGTGGGCCGGGTGCTACGGCGCCTCTCCCTGGACGAGCTGCCTCAGCTTTGGAACGTGATTCGCGGCGACATGAGCGTGATCGGGCCGCGGCCGACCCTCGCCTACCAGGTGGAGCGCTACACGCCCCGCCAGCGGAGGCGGCTGGAGGTGAAGCCCGGTCTCACCGGCTGGGCGCAGGTGCATGGCCGGGCGCGGCTTCCCTGGGCAGAGCGGATCGAGCTCGACCTGTGGTACGTGGAGCACCGCTCCCCCTGGGTCGACCTGAAGATCCTCCTCCTGACGCCGCTTGCCCTCTTTCGCGGCACCTACAAGGGCGACACGGGCGGCTGGCGTGACTAGGGAAGGAGGAGAGCCCTTTCTGCGCTCACCGTGCGCCACCCAGTTCTCAAATAGTGCTACTGGTTCCGCTGGTTCCGCCTTTTGAAAGAGACACGGCCATCGATGCTCGAGCCTCGGCCAAGTTCCGCGACACCCTGGTCGGCCGCCGTGAGCAGGTGTGGTCGGTGTGGCTTACCCCCATGGCCAGTCTCGATCGAGAGGCGTTCGCGCGCCCCGACGTCAAATGTCGACTCCAGCGCGGCAGGGTCTTTCCCCCTTCCTCCTGGCCGAGTCGCCCGTCGAGCGCGACCTCCAGGACTGGATCGATGCCGATTGGGCGAAGGGTTCACAGGAGCTTCTTCCGGTTGGAGCGGCGCGACTCCTGCCTGCGCTTGACTGACATCGTGCTCGCCGGGAGCGGAAGCATCTTCCAAGCCAGCCGCTACGCGCGCGAGCGCGGCGCGAGCTACGCCACCGTGGCTGGGGCGAGCTTCGCGAGGAGGATCTCGACGTCTTACAGGACCGCGACGGGCTCGACGAAGCTTCACGGCCGACTCTGGACCCGCCGTATCCACCATTGGCGCGACAAGCGCGGCCACGAGGTGGACTTCGTCCTCGCTCTTTCCGGCAGGCCTCCCATGGCCATCGAGCGCAAGTGGAGGCCGAGCGACGTCAACCCCCCTGGCGAGAGCGGCAGGGCGAGGTGGTAGTGGAATTCGTCTCCCTGGAAGACCTGGTTGAGCGGCTCAGGCGCTCGTTGAGGCAGCCGCCGGCCGGCAGCCGCTAGGCTCTTCCGCCGTGACCGTGGTTCTCTTCACCTGCGCCGGGCAGCGGGTGGACATCGTCAGCGAGTTCGGGCGGGCAGGAGCTACCACCGTTGCCGTGGACGTGGACGCCCTGGCGCCTGCTCTCTACCACGCCGACCACCGGGCCCTCGTTCCTCGGGTCGACGACCCGGCCTACATTCCTGCTCTAGCCGAGCTCGTGGCTGAGTACGAGGTGCGCTTGATCGTGCCCCTGGCCGACCTCGACCAGGTCCTGCTGGCGCGCTCGCGGGCGGCTCTCCGGCCTGCCCTCGTCCTCCTCCCCGAGGCAGAGGTGTGCGAGCGAGTGAGCGACAAGTACCTCGCCCACTCGTTCTTCGCCGAGCGCGGGATCTCCAGCCCCCGCAGCTGGCTTCCTGGCGAGGTGCCGGCGGACGCTCGCTACCCGCTACTCGTCAAGGCCCGCCGGGGGTTCGGGTCTCGCCACATCTACCGGGCCGACGACCCGGAGGCGCTGGCCTTCTTCCTGGCCCGCACCCCGGTCGACTCCTTCGTCCAGGAGATGTGCCAGGGGGAGGAGTTCTCGATCGACGTCTTCTGCGACTGGGAAGGGCGCTGCCTCAACGCCATTCCCCGCACCATGATCCAGTCGAAGGGCGGAGAGTCAATCAAGGGCATGACCATCAAGGACTGGGACCTGATCGAGCATGGGCGGCGGGTGGCGGAGACGCTTCGCCTGGTGGGCCCGGCCAACATCCAGTGCTTCCGGGAACCCGATGGCAGCCTGCCTGTCACCGACGTCAACCCGCGCTTCGGCGGGGCCTTCCCTCTCCCCCGCGCCGCCGGCAGCCGCTACCCGGAGCTGGCCCTGGCCCTGGCCGAGGGGGAGCGGCCGAAGCCGCGTCTGGGCAAGTTCCGGGAGGGGATCGTCATGACCCGCTTCTTCTCCCACCTGAGCCTGGCCGCGGGCGAGAACGGCGAGCTCGAGCCCTACGCCGAGGAGCTGCCCCAGCCTGTGGCCGGCGACCGGGACGACCCCTAGCGCCCGTGCGCTACGTCGTCACCGGAGCGGCAGGGTTCATCGGCTCCCACCTGGCCGAGACTCTCATCGCCGCTGGGCACGACGTCGTCGCCGTCGACTGCCTCACCGAGTACTACGACCCCGCCCTCAAGGAGGAGAACGCCCGCTCCTTCGACCTCGTGCGCCTCGATCTCTCCCAGGAGTCGCTCGATCTGGTCGGGGTGGACGGCGTGTTCCACCTAGCGGGCCAGCCGGGGGTGCGGGCCAGCTTCGGCCCCGACTTCGCCCTCTACGTCCGTCACAACATCCTCGCCACCCAGAGGGTGGCGGCGGCGGCGGCTGGCGTCGCCCGGCTCGTGTTTGCCTCCTCCTCGTCCGTGTACGGGGAGGCCGAGCGCTACCCGACGAGCGAGGATGCCCCTCTGCGCCCGCTCTCCCCCTACGGCGTGACCAAGCTCGCCTGCGAGCACCTGCTTTCCGCCTACGCGGCCGGGTCGGGGCTCGACTGGGTGTGCTTGCGCTACTTCACCGTGTTCGGCCCCCGGCAGCGGCCGGACATGGCCTTCGCCCGCATGCTGACGGCGCTGGCCCAGGGAGAGACGTTCGAGCTCTACGGCGACGGCCGCCAGTCCCGGGGCTTCACCTACGTCGCCGACGCGGTGGCGGCCACGATCGCGGCCATGGAGCGGGCGCCGGCAGGAGCCGTCTACAACGTGGGCGGGGGGGTGGAGGCGACGATGCTCCAGGCGATCGCCGCGGCCGAGGAGGTCGCAGGCCGGCGGCTCGCCGTGCGTCTCCTTCCCCCCGTGCCAGGGGACGTGCGCCGCACCGCTCCCGATACCAGCCGCATCCGCCGCGACCTCGGATGGGAGCCGAGCGTGTCGCTGGAGGAAGGCCTTCGCGCCCAGTGGGCCTGGGCTTCGGCTAGAGTCGGCGCCCGATGACGCCCGACCCCGAGTCCCGTCCGGTCCCGGCGGAGGTCCCTGGCGAGCAGGAGGTCGACTTCGGTCGCTACCTCCGGCTGCTCCTTCGCTACTGGTGGCTTCCCGCTCTCGGCCTCGTGCTGGGGCTCGTCATCGGCCTCACGACGACTATCGGCACCAGTCGCCCGTACGAGGCCAAGGCGATCGTCTACCTGGGCCAGCCCTACGCGCCCGGAGGGACGAGCCAGATCCTGAACCTCCCCACGAAGTTCGGCTTTGCCGGCCAGCTCGTGCTCTCAGAGACAACCATTCGGCGCGTCGCTAGCCAGGTGGGGGTGCGGCCATCGCGGCTTCGCCGGGGGACCTCTACGCGCCCCGTGGCTGGCCTGACCCAAGGTAAGGTCGCGCAAATCGCGCCTCTGGTCGAGATCAAGGTGACAGGCCTTCCCCGAGCCAAGGGGCTTGAAGCAGCCAACGCCCTCGCCGATCTGGTAGCGCGCGCTTTCTCCACCTACGTCGACCAGAAGCTCAAGACCTACCAGGCCCGGCGGGCCCGGGCCCAGAGCAGGCTGGAGCGGGTGAACGCCGAGATCGAGAGCGCTCGCGCCCAGCAGGAGGCGATCATCGCCGATCGGAGCCTCCCCCCCACCGAGAAGTACCTGCTGCTCGCGAACCTAAGCGCCAGTCTGCAGTTCAACGAGACGCGGCAGTCCACGCTAGAGGGGACGCTTCTCACTTTGGGCGACCTCATTACCTTGGCCGAGCAGGTCGAGCGGGCCCGAGTGGTGGAGCCGGCCACGGTCAGCCGAGCGGAGCCGCCTAGCCGCCGATCGAGCATGATCGTGGGAGCGGTCATCGGCCTCCTCCTAGGCGCGGGCGTCGCCCTCGTCTGGGAGCCGCTAGTGGCGAGGGTGCGGGCTCGCCAGGCGGCCTAGCCAGCCTGGCTGTGGTCGCCGGCAAGACGGTGGCGGTGGTTGTGCCGGCCTACGACGAGGAGCGGCTGCTCCCAATCACCCTGGCTGGGATCCCTGACTTCGTGGATCGCGTCTACGTCGTGGACGACGCCTCTCGGGATGGCACCGCCGACCGCGCCCGCGAGGCTCAAGCCTCCGACCGCCGGGTGGAGCTGATCGTGCACGAGCGAAACCGGGGGGTGGGGGCAGCTATCGTGAGCGGGTACAAGCGGGCGCTTGCCGAGGGGATGGACGTTGTCTGCGTCATGGCGGCCGATAACCAGATGGATCCCGGCGAGCTCGCCCAACTGGTGGAGCCGGTGGCACACGGCCAGGTGGAGTACGCCAAGGCAAACAGGCTGGCCACGGGCGAGGCCTGGACGCTCATGCCCCGGGCCCGCTACTTGGGCAACGCGACGCTCTCTCTCCTCACCAAGATCGCCTCCGGCTACTGGCACGTGGCCGACTCCCAGGCCGGCTACACGGCCATCGCCCGACGAGCGCTCGAGCGACTCGACCTCGATCGCCTCTACCCACGCTACGGCTTCCCCAACGACATGCTCGTGCACCTGAACGTGATCGACGCCCGCGTGCGCGACATCCCCTCCCGTCCTGTGTACGGGGTTGGGGAGCGCTCCGGGATCCGCTACTCGCGGGTGGTGCCGGCGATCTCCCGCCTGCTCGTCAAGGCCTTCTTCTGGCGGCTGTGGCAGAAGTACGTGATCCGGGACTTCCACCCTCTCGTCTTCTTCTACGTACTCGGCATCGCCCTCTTCCTGGCAGGCCTGGGCCTGGGTCTGGCCGAGGTCGTGCTGCGGGCGCTGGGTAACGCGATCCCCGCCGCCACCATCGTGCTCGTGGCTCTCCTCCTCGTCTTCGGCTCCCAGCTCGTGCTCTTCGCCATGTGGCTGGACATGGAGCGCAACAAGGACTTGCGCTGAGATCGCCGTTGCCCATCCGGGGCCTGCGGCAGCAGGCGTCGGTAGCATGAGCCGCCAGTGGCTACCGCCGTCGTCACCGGAGGAGCCGGCTTCCTCGGCTCCCACCTCTGCGATCACCTCCTTGCCCAGGGCTACCGCGTCATATGCGTGGACAACCTGGAGACGGCCACCCTGGCCAATATCGAGCACATCCGCTCGCCCGACTTCGTGTTCGTCAACCACGACGTCACCGAGCACATCGCGGTGGAGGAGCCGGTCGACGTCGTCTTCCACCTGGCCAGCCCGGCCAGCCCTATCGACTACCTGCGGCTGCCCCTGCACACGCTCAAGGTGGGCTCCTACGGCACCCACAACGCCCTGGGGCTGGCCAAGCACAAGCGAGCGCGCTTCCTCCTCGCCTCGACCAGCGAGGTGTACGGCGACCCCCAGGTGCATCCCCAGCCGGAGAGCTACTGGGGCAACGTCAACCCCATCGGCCCCCGAGGCGTGTACGACGAGGCCAAGCGCTACGCCGAGGCCCTGACCATGGCCTACCACCGCCAGCAGGGCGTCGACACCTCCATCGCCCGCATCTTCAACACCTACGGCCCCAGGATGCGGCCCCACGACGGGCGGGCGATCCCCACCTTCATGCGCCAGGCTCTGGCGGGCGAGCCTCTGACCGTATTCGGCGACGGCTCGCAGACCCGGAGCTTCTGCTACGTGGACGACATGGTGCGAGGCCTGCGCCTGCTGGCCGAGAGCGGCGAGCACCTGCCCGTCAACCTGGGCAACCCAGCCGAGTACACCATCCTAGAGTTAGCCGAGACCGTGCTCCGGGTGACGGGGTCGCAGAGCGAGATCGTGTTCGAGGCTCTGCCGGTGGACGACCCCCAGGTGCGCCAGCCCGACATCACCCGGGCGCGCCAGCTCCTGGGCTGGGAGCCGGAGGTCGGACTCGAGGAGGGCTTGCGCCGGCTGCTCGACTCGCTGCGGCCGCGGGCAGAGACGGTAGGTGCGTAGGTCGGTCGCGCTGGCGGCGGCCGTGCTGGCCGCCGGCCTCCTCCTCGTCTCCCCGGCGGCTCCGGCGGCTCCGGGCATGCTGGTCGGGATCTACGACGAGCCCGAGACCCTGTACGGCAGCCCCGAGGTCTCCTTCCCCCTGCTCCGCGCCCTCAGGGTGCAAGTGCTCCGGCTCAACCTCTACTGGGGAGGGAGATTCGGGGTGGCCAAGCGTCGCCCGTTCAACGGCGCCGACCCCAACGATCCTGCCTACGACTGGGACGCCTACGACCGCACTCTCCGCTACGCGGAGCGGTTCGGGATCAAGGTGGTCTTGACTATCTTCGGCACTCCCGCCTGGGCCAACGGGGGAAAGGGGCTCAACCGAGCGCCTTCCTCGTTCGAGGAGCTGCGCAAGTTCGCCTTCGCCGCCGCTACCCGCTACAGCGGCACCTGGACGGACGACGCCGGAAACCCGTT
Source organism: Thermoleophilia bacterium (assembly GCA_040289505.1). Taxonomy (GTDB): domain Bacteria; phylum Actinomycetota; class Thermoleophilia; order Gaiellales; family Gaiellaceae; genus PALSA-612. The sequence continues at coordinate 9,539 of PSLH01000050.1, forward strand.
GCCCCGCGTCCTCTACTGGACAGCCTGGAACGAGCCCAACAACCCGGTCTTCCTCTCCCCTCAGTACCGCCGACAAGGCACCCGCTGGGTGGTGCAGAGCGCCATCGACTACGCCAAGATCTGCCGCGCTGTCTACCAGGGCGTGCACGCTACCCTGGTGGCCGACGAGAAGGTGGCCTGCGGGGTCACCGCCCCCCGCGGGAACAACAACCCAACGAGCTCCCGGCCCTCGGTCGCCCCCATCGCCTTCCTGCGGGCGGCGTGGAAGGCGGGCCTTCGCCGCTTCGACGCCTACGCCCACCACCCGTACTACACCTACCCCCAGGAGACCCCGACCACGAGACCGCGGGGCACGCTCAAGCCTGAGCAGGCCGCCATCACCATGGCCACCATCGACCTCCTCGCCGACGAGCTTCGACGCTTGTACGGACCCACCCGCATCTGGATCACCGAGTACGGCTACCAGACGAACCCCCCCGACCCCTTCTTCGGCGTCTCCTGGCAGAAGCAGGCCGAGTACCTGCGCCAGGCCTTCGCCATCGCCCGTCGCCACCCCCAGATCGACATGATGCTCTGGTTCCTCCTCCGGGACGAGCCGCGCCTGTCCGGCTGGCAGTCGGGGTTGATGACCGCCGCCGGCAAGAAGAAGCCAGCCTTCCTCGCTTTCCAGCGCCTCCCCCGGTGAGCGCTTCAGCCCGGGGGAGAGAGCCCCTTCTCGGCGAGGAGGGAGCGGTACAGGCGGTCGACGTCGTCGAGGAGGCGATCGACTCCGTAGCGGGCGAGCACGCGCTCCTTCCCGGCCGCTCCCATGCGCGCCCGTAGGGCGGGGTCGGCGGCGAGGGTGGCGAGCCGGTCGGCCAGGGCGGCCACATCCCCGGGCTGGACGAGGAAGCCGTCCTCGCCGTCCCGGACGACGTCGGGCACCCCACCCACCCGGGTCGCGACGACCGGCCTGGCCGCGGCAAGGGCCTCGATAGCCGATACCGGCGTCCCCTCGTTGCCGGATGGGAGGAGCAAGGCGTCGAAGGCGGCGTAGAACGGGGCGACCTCGTCCTGGTAGCCGAGAAAGAGGCAGTGGCGGACGATGCCGAGCTCGTGCGCCCGCTTCTCCACCCACTCCCGATCGGGCCCGTCGCCGACTAGGCACAGGCAGGCGTCCACGCCTCGGTCTCGGAGGAGCTTGAAGGCGGCCAGGACGTCGTCAGCCCGCTTGACGCCGGTCATGCGACCGATCCAGCCCACCGTGAACCGCTGAGGCGGGATGCCGAGCATACGGCGGGCCTGGGCTCGGCCGTCCGCTCCTGCCTCCACCCGCTGGGCGAGCTCGATGCCAAGGCGGATGACCGCGAAGCGCTCGGGCGGAGCCACGCGGAGAGCGACGAGGTCGTCGCGCACCTCCGGGCTCACGGCCACGAGAGCGGTGGTGGTGGCGGCCAGCCACCGCTCCAGGAGCCGAAAGAGGGTCGCCCGCACGGGGTCGAAGTACCCGCGCAAAACGTGGCCGTGGAAGGTGTGGACGACGATGGGCGGGCGAGCCCGGCCGGCGAGGAGGGCAGCGATGCGCCCCACGGCGCCTGCCTTGGCGGTGTGGGTGTGGAGGATGTGGGGGCGGAGGTCGCGGATCAATCGAGCGAGCCGGAGGGCCGCCTTGAGGTCGCGAGGCAGGGAGATCTCGCGCGAGAGCTCCGGCAAAGCGAGGACGGACACCCCCAGCTCCTCGGTCACGTAGGCCATGGATCCCTCCCCGCGAGCGAGCGTCCCAGCCACGAGGGTGGTCTCGTAGCCACGGTCGCGGAGGCCGGCCGAGAGGTAGGCGACGTGGAGGGCTGGACCCCCCATGTTGAGGCGGGCGATCACCCGCAGCACGCGGATCGGCTCAGCTACCGACAAGGCTCTCGGCGGTCAGGCGGAGGCCGTCCTCCAGCCCCACTCGTGGCTTCCAGCCGAGGAGCGCCCGGGCGGCGGAGACGTTGGCCCAGGAAGCTCGAACGTCCCCTGGGCGGGGCGGAAGGTAGCGGCGCTCCACCGCCCGGCCGAGGACGCGGCCGATCGCGTCGGCTAGCTCGTTGACGCTCACCGCCTGGCCGGTGGCGACGTTGACCACAGCTCCGTTCCCGTCGGGGGCGTCGGCAGCGAGGAGGTTGGCCTCGACCACGTTGGCCACGTAGGTGAAGTCACGTCGCTGCTCGCCGTCGCCGTAGACCGGGAGGGGCCGGCCGGCAGCGACCTCGACGATGAAGCGGGGGACGACGGCGGCGTACTCGGAGCGCGGGTCCTGCCGGGGGCCGAACACGTTGAAGTAGCGGAGGACGATTGTCTCGAGCGGGTAGACGCGGCTGAAGCTCACGCAGAAGCGCTCGGCTGCGAGCTTGGCCACGCCGTAGGGGGAGATGGGGTCTGGGCGGGCCTGCTCCGACAGGGGCAGGGCATCCTGGTTTCCGTACACGGACGAGGAGGAGGCGAAGACGACCCGGCGCACGCCTTCGTCCCGGGCGGCGAGGAGGACGTTCAAGGTTCCCTCCACGTTGACGGCGGCGGTCGTGAGCGGATCCTGCACCGAGCGGGGAACGGAGGGAAGCGCCCCCTGGTGGAAGACGAGCTCGCAGCCGCGCACCGCGTTGTGCACGCGCTCGTAGCTTCTGAGCTCGCCCTCGATCACCTCCACGTCGCGCTCGAGGCCCTCGAGGTTAGCCCGGTTGCCGGTGGAGAAGTTGTCGAGGACGCGCACCTCGTCGCCCCGCTCGAGGAGCGCCCGCACGAGGTGGGAGCCGATGAATCCGGCCCCGCCGGTGACGAGGACCCGCCGCCCCACTACCCGCTCCCGCTCGGGGCTTGTGTTGTACTGTCACGACCTCGTGCCCAGGGGTGTCCGGTCGCGGCTCGAGGGGCGCTCGTGCTGCGCAACACGAGGGTGGAGCAGGGGGCGGTCATGCTGGCTTGTCGGCGACGAGGTGGTAGTTGAGAAAGAGCGTCCCTGGCCCTGGGCGACGGAGGGTGGGAAGCAGGCGGTCGAGGGCTGGCCCCAACAGGTTGAGGGCGAAGACAGAGGCCCTGGCCAGGGAGACGAGGCCTAGCCGGCGCCAGAGGAGGTCGGCGTAGATGGCGAGGAGAGCGGCGAGGCAGGTGGCAGTGCCTCCGGCCGGCCGCACCACGAGCCCCTTCCATTGGCCGTTTCGGCGGAAGAGGAGCTCGAGCCCGGCGTGGGTGAAGCGCCAGTAGTCCTCCGGCGCGGGGTGGTACACCTGGACGCCGTGGGTAGAGGCGAGGACGCGGCCGCCGGGTGCCGTCACCCTCCACAGCTCCCGGACGGCGCGGTTGGGATCGGGGGCGTGCTCGAGCACCTGGGTACAGAGGACGAGGTCGAACGACTCGTCGGGGACGGGCAACGCCTCGACCGCCCCCACGAGGTCGGCGGCCGGGTTGTCGACGTCCACGCCCACGTACTCGGTCGCATACGGCTGGAAGAAAGGGTAGTAGGGCTTGATGCCGCAGCCCACGTCGAGAAGGCGGTAGGGACCGAGGTCGCTGGCGGCTCGCTTGGCCTCCTCGGCTAGCCAGGACGCGAGGGCCGAGCGCACGGCGTAGGTGACCGAGCTTCGTCGGGGACGGCGGTGCTCCCCCCCGGAGTGGCCGTTACCCTCTGCCATCTCCTGCTTGACGAGCGAGCGCCGAGCAGGCAGCGAGGGCTCCCACCGCGATCCAGGTGAGGGCGAGAAGAGGAATGCCTGCCACGAGCCCTACCCCGTTCCAGGTGCCGCTGGCGACGAGCAGCCAGCCCAGGCACGCCAGGGTGGGCAGGGCCACAGCCCGAGGGGCCTGCCGGGCCGTCCTCGCGCCCTGCACGAATGAAGTCGCCAGGACGGCGACCAGGGCCACGAGGCCCAGCACTCCCATGTCTGCCGCCGCTTGCAGGTAGGCGTTCTGGACGCCCCAAGGGTGCGCGGCCGAGGGGAAGGCGATAGAAGGAGCCCCAGGGAAGCGGCGGCGTGCGGCGGCGAGGTAAGGCCGAAAGCTCTCAGGCTCTCCCGACCCTTGCCAGCCGACTCCCGTCAAGGGGTGGTCGAAAAAGATGCGAAGGCCGATGTAGGCAAGGAGCGTCCGCTGGGTGTAGGTCTCGACCCCTCCCTCGCGTCTCTGGCCGAGGCCCAGGAAGCGGGCGAAGTCGCCGATGTCTCCCGAGCGCATGAGGACGACGCCCGCTGTCACCAGGCCAACCAGCAGGGCGAGCGTCGCCGCGCGGCGGGCGACGAGAGCGCCTCGGGCGGCTGCTACCCCGAGGGCGGTCGCTGCCGCCAGGCCCACGCCGACCAAGGCGGCCAGGGCGGCCGAGAGGACGAGCCCGAGGCCGCCGGCGACGCCAGCCAGCCAGGCGACGGACTTGTCCCGTGGCCGGCTAGGTCCCAGCGCGAGCACGGCCACCGCCACCGCCAGGGCCGCTCCGGACAGGGCGGCGAGATCGTGGATGCCCAGGAAGGAGGGGGCCCTCCGTCCGGCCCCGGCTCCCTCGAAGCCGGGGACGGCTCCCAGGAACTGAAGAAGCCCCCAGCCTGTGGCAGCGGCGCTCCACGCCACCACAGTCGCGACCAGAAGGTCGAGGGTCCAGCGCCTGCGTAGGAGAAGGGCAAGGGCAGGCGCGATGAGCGCGTACTCGCCGAACTTGAGCGCCGTGACCAGGTGGGTGAGGAACGCGTAGTCCTGCCGCCATGCGAGGGGGTGGAGGGTGGAGGCGCCGACGAGGACGAGGAAGGCGGCTGCGGCGCCCCACACAGGGAGGGAGGTCCGAAGCGGGGAGAGTCCGAGCGCGAGGGCAGCGGCCAGGCCGGCCCCGACAACGGCCAGGATGGCCAGGTCGGAGAGCTGGACGCCGACCACTGTGGAGCCGGCGCGAACCTCCAGCGACGGCTGGTAGCGGACGTGGAGGAAGACGAGCGGCAGGCAGGCGGCGAGGAGGCCGGCGAGCAGGGGCAGGGGCCGTCCGAAAGGAGCGCTACGCCAGAGGGAGAGGCCCAGGCTGGGGGCGGTACGGGCCATGGCCAGCCGCCACTATACTGCCGCCCTACGGGGCCTGGCCGCTCGGGCGGCGGAGGAGAGCTCGGCCCAGCTCCCGCCCTGGGCGCTCCAAGCGCAGGGCGAGCGCGCGCAAGCCGGCCGCCGCCATGACCGCGACGAGGAAGTCCCAGGGGACGCGGTAGCGGGTGGCGCCGGCGAAGAGCATGGCGAGCGCGGTCTGGTAGGCGAGCAGGGCCAACGCCAAGCCGAGGAACCTGCGGCTCGCGGCCACGAGACCAAAGACGGCGGCCGCGTAGAGCGAGGCCATGTACAGGGGCTCCCCCAGCCGCCGGGCGCGGTCGAGCCAGGTCCCCTTGCCTGGCCGCCCCCTGGTCTCGTGCACGGTGGGCTGCCAGAGCATGCTCGCCGCCTGCCCCGCCAGCCGTAGCTTCTCGCCCGGGTGCTCCCGCCAGAACCTCACGACCTCGCCCTGGTAGAGGCGCATCTGGGCGCACTCGTCGAGGCGGAGGACGCGGCCGGTCTCCCGGTAGAGCGCTCCTGCCATCTCAGGCGTGGGTGGAGCCCCGGGAAGATCGGGCACGTCGTCGATCCAGCCGCCCCCGGCGAGCACGCGGTAGGTGCTCAGGTTATTCGCCTTCCAGAGCGCGCGGGCGTCGGTCGTGAGGGTGAGGCAGCCGACGGAGACCCGGTTGCGGACGACCCACGGCGAGACGACAAAGGCGGCGGCGGCGAGCACGACGAGCCCCAGGCTCGCCGTCCGGCGGGAGAGGCCGCGGCGGGCAAGCAGCCAAGCGACGAGGAGGAAGGGCAGGAGGGCAAGGCGGGCGTTTCCCAGGATGGCCAGGCCGGCGATACCGCCGAGAAGCGCTGCCCTGAGCGCGGTCGGCCGCTCCTCGGCCAGGAGCGCCACCAGGACGAGCGCGGCCGCGAGCAGGCCGTCCAAGATCTCCCTGTTCAGGTGGACGTCATGCCAGACGAGGTAGGGGTGGAGGGTGGCGAGGAGGGCGGCCACGACCCCAGCTCGGGGAGAGACGACTCGGCGGGCCACCTCGTAGACGAGAAGGGCGGTGGCCGCAGCCACCCCGATCTGGGCGAGCCCCACGGCCCACCAGTGGCGGCCCACCGTGGCGTAGATGGGCACGAGGAAGAAGCCGTACAGTGGCTGGGTGTAGGCAGAGGGGATGCCGGGGATGAGGCCGTAGGTGCCGCTCTCGACGAAGACGCGGGCGAAGTCGTCGCTCTTGTCGGTGAACGCGGCCAGGATGTCTCCCCGCTCGTAGAGGAGGGCGGCGAGCCGGGGCAGGGCGGCGGCTGCGGCTACGAGGAGGTAGGGAGGCCGGGAAAGCCAGCGAGCGAGGCGCACCTCAGAAACGGTACGCGGTCCTCCGGCAGAAGTCAGACACCCTCTGTCAACCCCCACGGTCAGGCGGCTTGGGCGAGCGGTTGGAGTGC
>PSLH01000051.1:0-4642 GCA_040289505.1 Thermoleophilia bacterium
TCCTGAGCGTCTCGCCGGACGTTGACAGAGAGGGGAGGACGAAGGGTACGGCCTGGCCGCTCAGTGGGAGCTTCAAGAGGAGTGGCGCGTGGATCGCCGCTTCCTCTCCCTCTTCGAGGACTTCGTGGCTGCTTGCCAAGCGCGGCGCGAAGCCGGCGCTGGGAGGATCAGGTCGTGAAGCAGCGCACAACGCCCCCGCGAGCTGGGCGAGCGCTCGCTTATGCGCTAATGCAAGACCTAACCCCCGCTAGAGACGGGCGCTGCGCAGGGCGGTCGCGCACACGTCCTCGGGCTGGGGGCCAATCCTGGGGATCGCCGCCCACAGGAGCTGGCGCAGCCGCTCGGTGTTCTGTCGAAACACCTCTACCACCCGATCGGCGCTCACCGCCTCGCCGCCCTCCACGCCGACGTCGTAGTCTGTGACCATAGCCACGGTCGCGTAGCAGAGCTCGAGCTCGCGGGCGAGGTGGCACTCCGGGTAGCAAGTCATGTTGATGACATCCCAGCCCATGTCCTGGAACCAGCGGGACTCCGCCCGGGTGGAGAAACGCGGGCCCTGGATCACCACCACCGTACCCCCGTCCCGCACAGGGATACCGAGCTCGCGGGCGGTCTCCACGAGCACTCGCCGCAGGTCGGGGCAGAACGGGTCGGCGCTCGACACGTGCGTCGTCTCGGGGCCATCGTAGAAGGTGTCTCCGCGGCCCCAGGTGCGGTCGACGTACTGGTCGCACACCACTAGCTCGCCCAGGGCGAGATCGGGCCGAAGCGCCCCCGAGGCGCAGGGGCCCAAGAGGCGGCGCACTCCTAGCTCGCGCATCGCCCAGACGTTGGCCCGGTAAGGGATCCGGTGGGGAGGGAGCTCGTGCCTGCGGCCGTGCCGGGGCAGGAAGGCGATCCGCCGACCCTCCAGCTTGCCCACGCTCACGGGCGCGGAGGGCCTCCCGAAGGGCGTCTCTACCTCGACCTCCTCCGCCTCCTCTAGGAAGGCGTAGAAGCCGGAGCCGCCGAAGACCCCGATCTCAGCGTCCACCCTGCTCTCGGGTCGCCTGGGCGTAGGCGAGCTGGAGGTTGGCAAGCGTCTGGCGCAAGTCCTGGAGGAGCTCCTTCGGTACCTCCCCCTCGAGCACGCCCACAAGCGCCCGCACCGCCTCGATCGCCAGCCGCGCCTGGGCGAGGTCACGCCCCTCCTTGCTCAGTCGCCAGAAGCCGAGCGAGGCCAAGGGGTAGAGCTGTTGGACCAGCAGGTCGGCCACCGTGGCCTTCTTCAGGTAGTCGCGAAGCTGGGCTGCCAGCTCGTCGGCGCTCGGCGCCCTCTTCTCGCCCCCCTTTTCCTCGCTCCCCTCAGCCACCGACGATCTCTCTCGCTGGCACCGCCTCTGTCTCTGCGACCTGCTCGGCGTAGATCTGCTCCAGCGTCGCCCCCTGCTCGTAGCGAGCGATCTGGCGCTCGGCGGCGTTCGCACCGGGGACAAAGAGGAGCCCGGACACGCCCAGCTCGCCCGCCATCGGCTCCACCCAAGCGATCAGCTCCTCGATGGCTGCCCGCGCTGGCCGCACCGTCAGGGTGGCGAGATCGATGAGCTCCCCCGAGAGCCCATGGCGAATCGCCCGCCACAGGTTCTCCTCGATCATGCGGCGAGGGGGGTCAGGGAGCGGCTCGCCCTCGTCGACCGCCCGCGCGATACGGGCGGTGAGCGCGTAGGCGAGGGCAGCCAGGGACTGTGCCTCCCCTGCTCGCGGCTGGCCGTCGCAGATCCGGATCTCTACCGTCGGGTAGGCAAGGTGGGGGCGTACGCTCCACCAAAGCTGGGTGTGCTCGTCGATCGACCCGGTTTGGTAGAGAGCGCGCACGTAGCTCTCGAACCCCTCCCATCCCTCGTAGGCATCGGGCACGCCGCAGCGCGGGAACATTCGGGTGAAGATCTGGGTGCGGGCCGAGTGGAGGTGGGTGTAGCAGCTCTCGACGAAGGGCGAGCTGGCAGACAGCGCCAGGAGCTCGGGCAAAAAGCCCCGGAGAGCGTTCTGAACCGCTACCGCTCGATCGGGTCCGCGGATACCCACGTGGACGTGCAGGCCGAAGGTGTTGTTGCGCCAGACCACGTAGCGAAGGATCTCGTCGTTGCGACGGTAGTGCGGAGTATCGATGATCCGCTGCTCCTGCCAAGGGCTCCAGGGGTGGGTGCCGGTGCCCCCCAGCCTCACCCCGATCCTCCCCGCCAGCTCGAGCAGCTGCTGGCGCCGCTCGACGATGCGCGAGGCGGCCTCGGGGAAGGCCTGGCAGCGACCGGTGCGCACCTCCACCTCGGACGCGATCAGCTCGCCCACCAGGTGCTCCTCCAGCTCGCTGCCGCGAGCAGCGGCTTGCAGCTCCTCGAACCGGTTGACGAGGGCGAGCGTCTCCGGGTCGAGGATGGCGAACTCCTCCTCCACCGCCACGGTGAGGTCGTCGGCCGACTCGTACCGCTCCCGGGCGGCCCGCAAAAGCTCGGGCCAGGGGACCTTCTGCGCTTCGCCCATTGGGCGGAAAGGCTATTCGAACGGATCGAGGAGGCGCCTGGCCACGGTCGCCCACGACCACCGCTCGCAGGCGACCCTGCGCGCGATCTCGCCTAGCTGCCGCCGCCGGTCAGGCGAGAGCGACAAAAGCTCGCGCAGCTTGTCCTGGAGCTCGATCGAGTCGCCGCTCGCGAACGAGGCTAGGTGCCTGGCCTGGGGCGGGTAGGCAGCCTCCAAGGCCTGGGCGATCTCGGCCAGACCGGAGTGGCGGGCCACGAGCGGAGGACAGCCGGCCGCCGCTGCCTCCGCCGCCACCATGCCGAAGGCCTCCGGGAAGATGGAGGGCACCACGGCCACGTCCGCCAGCGACAGCAGGTTGACAAGGTGCCGGTGCTCGAGCGGGCCGGTGAACAGGGCGGTCGCCGGCGCCAGCTGCTCCAGCCTCCTCCGGTAGTCGCCGAAGCCGACGATGAGGGCGCGAGCCTCCAGGCCGCGCAAGGCCTCGAGGAGCAGGTGGACGCCCTTGTTGTAGAGCAGCTTGCCCACGTAGAGGACGGTGGGCCGGTCGGCCTCGAAGAAGCGGCGGAGCCGCTCGGCGTTGCCCTCGTCGGGGAGCCGCTCGTTGGCGCTGCCGGGATTGGGAGGGTCGCGGCGGCACTCGTCCAGGAGATCGCGGAGCGCCTGCTCTCGGTCCTTGGGTCGAAACTCCTCCACGTCCACTCCCGGAGGCACCTCGTACACCCGGGGCACAGAGCCGACGACCTGGTCGAGCACCTGGCGAGCGTGCTCGGAGCCGACGAACACCGCTTCTGCCCCGGCAAGCGCCCGAGCGGCCTCCTCGACCAGGTCGACCCGGCCCCGGATCGCGTACTCGATCTCGGAGCCGTGGACCTTGACCGCGTAGCGAGCCCCGCTCGCCCGACCTACGGCACCGCCGGGGAGGACGTGGTTGCAGAAGACGAGGTCGGCGGGGAGGAGACGCCGTACCGCGGCCGCGTTCGCCTCCACGTAGCGAGCCCGCTCCCCGGGGCTGAGATCGGCGAGAAGACGCGCCTCCAAGCCCTGGTACCGATCGAGGACGAACACCGGGAGGAGCCGGCCGGGAAGCTCGGGGCGCGCGACGCTCGCCCCGCCCAGGTCGAAGCGCTCCGGCTCGGGCTCTTGGCAGACGACCACCACCTCGTGACCGCCTCGGCTCCACTCGCGGGCGATGGCCTGGGTGTAGATGTTGGAGCCCGTCCCGCTGAGAAGGTATCCGTGCCAGAGGAGGATGCGCATAGGTCGTGCCCTCGCCGTCTCCCCCATTCTGGCCCCAGGGCGATGGCGGCGCCGCTCCCTCCGTCCCCAAGAGCGCGATCGACTCGCTAGGGAGGCCGAGAGCGCGAGTCCTGGAGCGGGCTTGCGCCCTCAGGCCAGGTGGAAGTACAAGGCGTGGAGGAGCTCGACAGCCGGGTTCGAGGTGTGCACCTGCACGTCGGGAGGGACGTCGAGGAGCGCCTCGGAGTAGTTGAAGATGATCTTGACGCCAGCGTCCACCAAGGCGTCGGCCACCTCCTGCGCGGCCGCCGCCGGTACGGCGATGACCCCCACGATGATGTTCTTCTCCCGGACGACGTCCTTGAGTCGGCTCACGTCCTGAACGACCCCGGTCCCGATCGGTCGCCCGATCACCTCCGGGTCTCGGTCGAACACGGCGGCGATGTTGATGCCGTGCTCGGCGAAGATCGGCGAGCTGGCGATCGCCTGGCCTAGCCGCCCAGCCCCGATCAGGGCGATGTTGTGCTGGCCCTGCGTGCGCAAGATCTTGCGAATCTCGGCCAAAAGCCCGTCCACGTTGTAGCCGACCCCCCGCTTCCCGAACTTGCCGAAGGTGGAGAGGTCGCGCCGAATCTGGGTCGCGTTGATGTTGGTGTAGTCGGAGATCTCCTGAGAGGAGATCCGATCCTTGCCCATCTTCTTGGCCTGCGTGAGTACTTGCAGGTAGCGGCTGAGACGCGCCGCGACACCCACCGTCAGCCGATCGCCCACTCCAGCAACTCCTTGTGTCGAGGTTTGTGACAAAGCGGAACTATTGTGCCAGCTAGGCACCCAGGCCCGCAGGGGGAGCCGATGACAGGCCTCTCGTGCCGCACTTTGTGGCTCC
>PSLH01000051.1:4673-6661 GCA_040289505.1 Thermoleophilia bacterium
CCCCGCGTCGTGGTCGCCTCGGCTACCCGCGTCACCGCCAGGCCGTAGGCGGCCGTGCGCATGCTCGTGCGCCTCTCCTCGCGGACAGCCCAGGTGGCCTGGAAGGCGGTGGAGGTAATGTCGCGGAGTTTCTCGTTCACCTCCGCCTCCTTCCAGAAGTACTCCTGCAGGCCTTGCACCCACTCGAAGTAGGAGACGACCACGCCGCCCGCGTTGGCCAGGGCGTCGGGCAGGATGAGAATGCCCCGCTCCTCCAGGATGTCGTCGGCAGCGGGGGTGGTGGGGCCATTCGCTCCCTCGAGCACGATCCTGGCTTTGACTCGATCGGCGTTCTCGGCCGTGATCACCTGCTCCAGCGCGCAGGGAGCGAGGACGTCGCACTCGAGAAGCACGAGCTCCTCGTTCGTGATCGGCTCCGTCCCCTTCAGGCCCTGTAGCGTGCCGGCCTCCCGCTCGTGGACGATGGCGGCGGGTACGTCGATGCCCCTCGGGTTGTAGATGCCGCCAGTCACGTCGGAGAGGGCGATCACCGTCGCTCCCTCCTCGTGGAGGAAACGGGCGAGGTTGCTTCCCACGTTGCCGAACCCCTGCACGGCCACCCGTAAGCCGCGCACGTCGATGGCCAGCTTCTCCAGCGCCTCGAGCAGGCAGTAGAGGGCGCCGCGGGCCGTCGCCTCCAGCCGCCCCACCGACCCGCCCACCGTGAGCGGCTTGCCGGTGACGACGCCCAGGACAGAGTGGCCTTTGTTCATGGAGTAGGTATCGAAGATCCAGGCCATCTCCCGGGGGCCGGTGCCCACGTCAGGGGCAGGGATGTCTCGCTCCGGCCCAATCTCGGTGATGATCTCCGTCGTGTAGCGGCGGGTGAGGCGCTCCAGCTCTCCCACCGAGAGGCGCTTGGGATCGCACGCGATGCCTCCCTTGGCGCCGCCGAAGGGGATACCCATGAGAGCGCACTTCCAGGTCATCCACATGGCCAGGGCCTTGACCTCGTCCAGGGTGACGTCAGGGTGGTAGCGGATCCCGCCCTTGGACGGGCCCCGGGCGATGTTGTGGGTGACGCGGTAGCCCTCGAACGTGCGGATCGAGCCGTCGTCCATGCGCACGGGCACCGAGACGATCACCGACTTCTTGCACTGCTCGAGGACGGCGATCAGGTTGGGGTCGATGTTGAACGTCTCCCCCACCAGCCGGAGCTGCTGCTGGGCGATGTGGAAAGGGTTCTCGCGCAGGTGGGAGACACGGGCTTCGACTGCAGACACGTTCACTCCTTCCTCGCTTAGTCCGTGGAAGACGGCGCGGTCGAGTATACGCCTCTGTATATCGGCTATTCGACCACGAGCTGCACCGTCCTGGTCACCGCCCCGCCAGCGGCGGGGTAGGCGACCAGTCGCAGGAGGTAGCGACCGGGCGGGAGCCTGTTCCCGTCGAGCTCGAGGCCGGGGAGGCTGAGCGCGTAGCGCCCAGGAAGGAGGTGGCGGGCGCGGGCGACAAGGCCGAGCGAGCGCCTTCCTGGACCAAGGAGCTCCACGTCCAAGCGGGCAACACCCTCGCCTTGAGCCACGTCGAGCGCGAGCACGGGCGGCGCCGGGGCCTTGCGATCAAGCCGGGAGGGAACGAGGCGAGGGCGAGCGAGAAGGTGGGGCCGGGGAGGCCCGAGCACGAGCGACCAAGGGACACGCAGGATCGGCCCGGCGCTAGGACGGACGACGATGGCTCCGAGGGCGATACCGCGCTCGCTCGCCAGCATCCGCGCCCGCACGCGCACGATCGCCGTGGCCCCGGGGGCGAGAAAGAGGCGGCGTGGCTCCGCCTCCACCGCCCAGCCCTTGCCCGAGCGGGGACGGACGGTCACCGTGGCCGACAGCGGTCGCGGAGACAGGCTGCGCAGTCGGAGGCGAAGGAGCGACTGGGAGCGAGGGCGGAGGGCTCGCGGGAAGGCAAGCCCAGGCGGCTCGGCCACCAGCTCGGCGGTAGCGGCCCGAGCG
>PSLH01000051.1:6818-9629 GCA_040289505.1 Thermoleophilia bacterium
CGGCCGCGCTCGAGCCGCTGGCCGTCACCAGCCCTCCTCCCTGGGAAAGGGGGGCGACCGTGACCAGCCCCACTCCTGGCGCCACCACGTCGGGCTTGGGCTGGCCAGCCAAACCCGGGCCCGTCGAGGAGAAAGGGGCCACGGAGGCGAGCTCGGGGTTGGCCTGGCGGCGAGCTCTCCCCACGCTGAGGGCAAGGCGACGCCCGTGCAGAGCCGCCTTTTCTACCTCGCTGGCCAGGCCCGAGGGCGCGGCCAGGACCGGCACGTCCCTGGCTGCCAGGCCAAGCGCAGAGGCGGGAAGCGCCCCGCCGGCCACAAGGACGAGCGCCGCTCCTGCCCGCGTGGCGGCGGCCACCGCCTGCTCGAGACCTCCCGTCGGAAAGACCAGGGCCGCCCTGCCAGCCACACGGCTCAGGCCGTCGCTGGTGACGAGCGATAGCGGACGCCCCAGCACCGAGACGACCTCCATCGTGGCTGGCTCTGGCTCTGCCGCCGAGAGCAGGGGGAGCTCGCCCCAAGACACGATCTTGAGCCCCACTCGGAACGAGGCGGGGACGGAGGCGATCCAGGGACGCAGGTCGGCCGCGCCCACAGCCAGCGCAGCCGGCGCGCCCCCAGGACTAGCCACGGTACCGACCGCGACGCCCGACCGACCGCCGCCGTTGCCGGCTGGAGCCACCACCACCGTGCCCAAGGCTTGGGCCCCTTCCACCGCTTGGGCCAGGGGCCCGTCCGCGAACGAGCCTCCTGGATCGGCAACGCCCACCAGCGCCACCCGGACAGCGTCGTGGGCGTCTCCGTCGTGGTTGGGATCGACCGCTCGCTCTAGCCCAGCCACGATCTGGTCGGCGCGGGCGTACTGCGACCACCGCCCGGCTGCGTCCCGCTGCCAGCCCGCCACCCGGATGGGGAAGACGGTGGCCTCGGGAGCGAGCCCGATCGGCTCCCCCTGGCCGTCCCGTCCCACCAGGATGCCGGCGAGGGCGGTGCCGTGACTCTCGCGCGAGGCCGGATGCCCAGGACGAGCGCGCGGGCGAGCGTCGATGGAGCTGTCTACCAGGTCTACGCCCGGCAGCACCCGCCCGCCCAAGAGGGGGTGGGAGCGAGCGACGCCAGTGTCGAGGAGGCCGATGGTCACGCCGCGGCCAGGGAAGGGGGAGAGGCCGACGGAGAAGGACAGGGGAACGCCAGATCTCTCCAGGGTGGCAAGGTAGGCCGGTCGCGCCGGGAAGACGCCAGCCACGCCGGGCGTACGCTCGAGCGCCAGCTGCGTCCCCGAGTCGAGGACGGCCGAGAACCCGTTCACCACCCGGAGGAAGCGGCGCTCGGGGGCGACCCTGACCCCGGCTGAGGCCAGGCGGCGAAGAAGCTCGTCCTGCTCGACCAGGGCCGCACTCGTCCACGCCCGCTCCTCCGCGTCGGAGGCCAGGCCGCCTGCCTCTCTGACCCGGTCAGCCAAGGAGGGAGCGGCCAAGAGCACGATCGCGCGCTGGCCAAGGAAGGATGATCCTCTCTGGGGCAGGAACGCCCGCCACCCCGCCGCCGTGGCCGGCGCCGGGGGAGGGAGCCCCGACTCGCCCCCAAGCAAGAAGGCCGCCACCCCTCCTGCCACCCCCACCGCCAGCGCGGCCGCGACCAGCCTAGATGGAGGCGTAGGCATCGACGAGGAAAGCCTGAGGAGGGGAGAGATGCGGCACGTAGCGGGCAGCCGAGGCGATCATGGCCGCGTTGTCCGTGCACAGCGAGAGAGGAGCGAGGGCGGCGTCGGGGAGAGAGGCCCGAAGCTCGGAGTTCGCCGCCACTCCTCCCACCACAGCGATCTGAGCGAGCCCCAGCGCCCTCGCTGCCTCCTTCGTCCGCTCTACGAGCTGGCGGACGATGGCCCGCTGGTAGGAGGCGGCGAGGTCGGCCTTCCTCCGCTCGACCTCGGCCCTCCCTAGACGGCGGGTCGTGTACAGGAGAGCCGTCTTGAGCCCCGAGAAGGAGAAGTCGAGGCCGGGGACTCGGGCCACCGGGAAGGGGAAGGCGTCGGCATCTCCCTGGCGAGCGAGCCGGTCGATAGCCGCCCCTCCGGGGTAGCCGAGCCCAAGGAGACGGGCCCCCTTGTCGAAGGCCTCCCCGGCAGCGTCGTCCAGCGTGGATCCCACCACCCGGTAGGTCGCCCGCTCGCGCACCTCGAGGAGCAGCGTATGGCCGCCGGTGGCAAGGAGGCAGAGGAAGGGCGGCTCGACTGGGTCTGGCTCCAGGAACAGCGAGGCCACGTGCCCGTGCAGGTGGTCGACCGGGGCCAGGGGCAGCCCCAGGCCGAAGGCAAGGGCCTTGGCCGCCGACAGCCCCACGAGCAGGGCTCCGATGAGCCCCGGCCCCTGGGTAGCCGCCACCAGCCGCACCTCCGACAGCGTCGTCTCGGCGTCGGCCAGCGCCGCGCGCACGACCGGGGACACGAGCTCGAGGTGGCGGCGTGAGGCGACCTCGGGCACCACCCCGCCGAAGCGGGCGTGGAGGTCGGCCTGGGAGGCAACCACGTTGGAGCGCACGCGGCCGTCCTCGGCCACCACCGCAGCCGCTGTCTCGTCGCAGGAGGTCTCGAGGGCAAGGATCACGGCGGCGAGAGGCCGAGAGCGGGCGAGCGCAGCACCAGGCGGAAGCGACGCCCTCCGTCGACGGTCGACCAGAGGAGGCCGGAGGGGGCGCTCCCAGGCCGGGAGGTGGTAAGCAGCCACCCATGCCTGGCGTCGACGAAGGCGGCCGCCACCGGGGCGTAGCCCCGAAGCGGGGTCGAGCGCCGCCAGGACCTGCCTCCGTCCCCGG
>PSLH01000051.1:9639-15271 GCA_040289505.1 Thermoleophilia bacterium
ACGAGAAGGATGGCGCCCCAACCGCAGGCTGGGCACCAGCCGAGGAAGACGGCGCCGCCTTCCCCGAGCACGGCGAACGGCCCCGCCTGGGCAGCGATCCGGGGCAGGCGGGGCCGCAGCGGATCGAGGTTGGCGAGCACGGCCCGCCAGGTCCTCCCCCCGTCGAGCGAGCGGAAGACGTCGTAGCCCTCGCTTCCAGCAGCGACACCACGGCGAACGAGCGCCCACACCGCCCGCCCGCGGCAGCCAAGCTCAGAGGAGGGGCGCTCCCCGCCCCGATACAGGCGGGCCCGTAGCGCCAGGCGCCAGCCTCCCCCCGCTCGCCGCCAGACGAGGGGGCCGCGAGCGATCCATGCTCCGGCGACGGTAGCGCACACAGCCTGGAGGCGGGAGGGAGCCGGGAGCCGTCGCCACCGACTACCCCCGTCCAGGGTGCGCCACAGCCGGCCCTGCCCGTCCAGACCGTACCCGCGCCGCTCGTCGATCGCCTCGAGCGCCACCAAGCCCGGGGTGGACACAAGACGCCAGCGGCGCCCGTCGGCTGCCCGGTAGACCGCTCCGTTGACCAAAGCAAAGGCGGTGCCGGAGGCGACGACGTCGAGGGCGCTCGTCCGCAGAGGCGACACCCGCCGCCAGGTCCTCCCTCCGTCAATCGTGCGCACGATGCCGCCGGCTCCGGCCGCGAGACCGTGGCGGAGATCGGCGAAGACCACGGTCGGCCGAGTGCCGCCGAGAGGGCCCGTCCCCCCGGCAAGGAGGGAGGGAAAGAGCGCTCCTACGAGGAGGGTGAAAGCGGCCGCCTTCCTCATTCCGACGTCTCCTCGGACGTCTTACCCCGCCACATCACCAGAGCGTCCTCCCGGTTGTCGGTGTAGTAGCCGCGGCGGACGCCCTGGGCGCGGAAGCCCATGCTCTCGTAGAGCCGGATCGCAGGCAGGTTGGACACGCGCACCTCCAGCGTGTAGCCGCGCTCGCGGTCGTCGGCGGTGCGGGCGAACACCTCGTCGAGAAGCCGAGTGGCGATCCCCTGCCGCCGCCGCTCGGGGGCGACGACGAGGTTCATGACGTGCCAGTCCTCCACCTGCCGGGCCACGATCACGTATCCCACCAGCCTCTCCCCCTCGAAGGCGCCCAAGCAGACAGAAGACGGCTTAACGATCTCGCCGGCGAACATCGATCGCGACCACGGGGCAGGCATCGACCGGCGCTCGATCTCCTCCACCGCGCCCAGGTCGTCCATGCGCAGGCGGCGGATGACGAGGGGCTCCCTCATCGAGCCAGGGCACGCTCCGCGTCAGGGGGGCGAACGTAGATCGGCTCCACCGCCTCGGCCGGCCCGAACTCGCGCGCCAGGAGCGCGTGCAGCCGGGCTCGGGGCAGGTGGACGGCGTCCTCGTCGGGAGGGATGTCAGCTCCCTTCGCCTCGAGCAGGGTCCGGTAGCGGACGGCCCCGTCCCCGATGCACACGGTGCCTGGGTCGATGGCGAGCTGGGCCGGGGAGAGAGCGGAGGGGCGGCCGTCGACGAGGGTGAACACCTCCCGACGGTGAGCGTCGATGACGGGGAGTGCCCCCGGGAGCGCGGAGGCGAGCGCCTCCAAGGTGGAGACGCCGGCCACGGGGAGATCGAGGGCGAGCGCCAAGCCGCGAGCGGTGGCGAGGCCGACTCGGATGCCGGTGAAGCTGCCCGGCCCCGTCCCCACCACGAGGGCGTCCAGGTCGCCCGGCTCCGCTTTCGCCAAGCCGAGGAGGTCGTAGGACTCGGCCAGCACCGTCACCGCCCGTCCCGTCCGCTCGCCCACGAGCTCCCCGTCGCGGACGAGAGCGACGGTGGCGACGTGGGTGGCAGTATCGAAGGCGAGAACGAGGCCCGGCCGCATCCGCCGGTCAGATTATCCGGAGACTATCCCGGCCAGGAGCTCGGCCCGCTCGCTCTCGATCACAATGCGCCGCCGTCGCTCGTCGAGGTGGGCAAGACGGACCCGCACCAGAGGCTGGGGAAGCCAGCCCTCCCCAGCCTCTGGCCACTCGACGAAGGCGATCGCGTCCTCGAAGTACGGCTCGAGAGCGGCCCAGTCTGCCTCCGTCATCCGCTGGAAGCGGTACAGGTCGAGGTGGGAGACGGGGACGCTCCCCTGGTAGCGGCTCCCCACCGTGAAGGTGGGGCTTGTCACCGGCCGGACGACGCCCAGGGCCCGGCAGGCACCCCGGACGAAGGTGGTCTTTCCCGATCCCAGCTCGCCAGCCACGGTCACCACGTCTCCCGGGCGAAGCCGCGCGGCCAGTCGGCCGGCGACCGCTTCTGTCTCTGCGGGAGAGGCGCTGGTGATCTCGATCCGGGCCAGGTCTGAGCCAGATGAGGCTAGAAGAGGCCGAGCTGAACAGCCGTCTCGGGGACAGGGGTAGGCGCACGCTCCTCGGGACGGGTCGTACGAGGAGCGGCGAGATCGCGGCCGAGGAGCGCAGGAATGCGGCGGAAGTCCTCCTCGAGTACGGCCAGCATGGAGGGAGTGTAGAGCGCCGCCGCCGGGTGGTAGAGCGGGTAGAGGAGCACCCGCCGGGAGCCGATCGTTACCTCCTGCTCGCGGCCGTGGACGCGAGTGATGCCCAGCGCCCTGCCGGACAGGAGCTTGGTGGCGAAGTTCCCCAGGGTCGCGATCACCTTGGGGGCGATGAGCTCGACCTGGCGGAAGAGGAACGGCTCGCAGGCCTCGATCTCGTCGGGCATGGGGTCGCGATTCCCGGGCGGCCTGCACTTGAGCGTGTTGGCGATGTACACGTCCTCCCGGCTCAGCCCGATGTCGGCGAGCAGGCGGTCGAGGAGCTTGCCTGCCTGGCCGACGAAGGGAAGACCCTGCTTGTCCTCGTGGAAGCCAGGCGCCTCCCCGACCAGCATCAAGTCGGCGCGGGGGTTACCCGTGCCGAACACGACCTGGGTGCGGGTCTGGGCCAGACGGCAGCGGGTGCAGGCCAAAGCATCCTGGAGCAGCGACTCGAGCATCGGCGCGAGTCTAGAGCCAGGCGCGGACGGCGGCCGAGAGGCTCAGCTGGAGAGGCTCAGGAGCCGCCGCAGCAACCCCCACCCGACCCGAAGCTCGGCTGGGGCTCCTCGCCGTGCGTGGCGAAGACCGACAGCTGCCGGCGCACGTTGGCCGAGCCGCAGCCTGGGCAATCAGGGTCTTGGCCGTTCCGGACGAGCTCCTCGAACCGCTCCTCGCAGGCCATGCACACGTACTCGTAGATGGGCACGCTCCTAGTCTACGCTCTGCCGGCCACGAGCGGTAGGATGTGGGCCAGCCCGGTATCCGCTAGGGAACTGGAGCGTCCATGTTCGACACCGTTACCGTGATCGGAGCCGCCGGCCGGGCCGGCTCGGCCATCGCTGCCCGCCTGCGCCAGCGGGGGCTGTCGGTGCGCGAGCACGACGGCGACCTCGTGCTTCTGTGCGTGCCCGACCGAGCCATCGCCGAGGTAGCGGCCTCGGTACCCCCCGGCCCCTGGATCGCCCACGTGAGCGGGGCAACGCCGCTTTCTGCCCTCGATCCCCACCGGCGGCGCTTCAGCGTGCACCCCCTGCAGACGCTGGTCAAGTGGCGGGGCCCGGAGCAGCTCGACGGAGCCTACGCCGCTGTCTGCGCCGAGACCGAGGAGGCACGAGCCCGGGGCTTTTGGCTGGCGCGAACGTTGGGCCTGCATCCGTTCCCGCTCGCCGATGGCCAGCGAGCCCTCTACCACGCGGGCGCCGTGATGGCCGCTAACTACCTGGTCACTCTCTACCGGGCCGCCTCGCGCCTGCTCGAGGACGCCGGCGCCCCCCCAGAGGGGCTCTTGCCCCTCATGCGCCGCACGATCGACAACGGCTTCGAGCTGACCGGCCCCATCGCCCGGGGCGACAGGGATACGGTGGAGCTCCACCTGGCTGCTTTGCGCGCCCGCCACCCCGACCTCGAGCCCCTGTACCGGGCCCTGGCGGAGGCGACGCTTCCGTGAAGGTCGCCCCCTCCATCGCCGAGGCCAGAGCGTTCCTGGCGAAGCGACGCTCCGGCGCTCGGGTGGGCCTCGTCCCCACCATGGGCGCCTTCCACGCCGGGCACTTGGCCCTCTTCGCCGCTGCCCGAGCCGAGTGCGACCTCGTCGTCTGCAGCCTGTTCGTCAACCCGACCCAGTTCAACGACCCCCGCGACCTCGTCTTTTACCCTCGGGACGAGGCTCGCGACCGGCAGCTGGCCGAGGAGGCCGGCATAGACCTCCTCTTCTGCCCCGCCCCGGAGGAGATGTACCCGCCTGGCTACCAGACCTGGGTCGAGGTGAGCGAGCTTGGCTCCATCCTGGAGGGCGCCTTCCGACCCGGCCACTTCCGCGGCGTGGCCACCGTCTGCCTCAAGCTCTTCAACATCGTCCGCCCCGACGTCGCCTACTTCGGCCAGAAGGACGCCCAGCAGGTGGAGGTTGTCCGGCGGCTGGTACGCGACCTCGATCTCGAGCTCGAGCTCAGGGTGGTGCCCACCGTACGGGACGCGGACGGCCTCGCTCTCTCCTCCCGCAACGTCCTCCTCACCCCCGAGGAGAGAGCGCAGGCGCTCGCTCTCCCTCGAGCTCTCGCCACCAAGGACCCGGCCCGGGCCCGCGAGCTTTTGTCCGGGCTGGACGTGGACTACGTCGAGGTCTGCCCCTTCGACCCGCCCGTCCTCGCTGCCGCCATCCGCGTCGGCTCGGTTCGCCTCATCGACAACGTCCCTCTGGAAGGAGGATCACCATGAGCACCCGCCCCCGCACCCCCGCCCCGGCCACGCCCGCGCCCGGCAAGCTCCCTCTAACCGAGCTCTCCGACCTCAAGCGGCGTGGGCAGAAGATCGTCATGGTCACCGCCTACGACGCCCCCAGCGCCCGACTGGCCGACGAGGCCGGCGTCGACCTCGTCCTCGTGGGCGACTCGGCAGCCATGACCGTGCTCGGCCACGACTCCACCGTGCCCGCCACCATGGAGGAGATGCTTCTCCTCGCGCGGGCAGTCACCCGCGGCGCCCGCCGGCCGCTCGTCGTCGCCGACATGCCGTTCGGCTCCTTCCAGGTCTCCGACGAAAGCGCGCTCGCCAACGCGATCCGGTTCGTCAAGGAGGCGGGGGTGGACGCGGTCAAGCTGGAGGGGGCAGGGCCGACCCTGTCGCGGGCGCGGGCCATCGTCGGCGCCGGCATCCCGGTCATGGGCCACATCGGCCTCACCCCCCAGTCGGCGACCATGCTAGGCGGCTTCAAGGCTCAAGGGCGGACGGCCGAGCAGGCCCGGCGCCTCCTCGCCGATGCCCTCGCCCTGGAGGAGGCAGGCTGCTTCTCGATCGTCTTGGAGTGCGTGCCGGCCCCGATCGCCGCCCGCATCACGCGCGAGCTCTCCATCCCCACCATCGGCATCGGCGCCGGAGCCAGCTGCGACGGCCAGGTGCTCGTCTGGCACGACCTCCTCGGCCTGTCAGAAGGAACAGGGCCCCGCTTCGTCAAGCGCTACGCCGACCTCGCCTCGGAGGTGCGCCGCGCCCTCCAGGCCTACGCCGCCGACGTCCGCGCCGGGAGCTTCCCCGAAGAGCGGCACGCCTACGCCATGGCCGAGGAGGAGCTGGCCTTGTTCGAGGAGGCGCT
>PSLH01000052.1:0-10416 GCA_040289505.1 Thermoleophilia bacterium
CGGGGGCTCCCGACACCCTGTATGCGGTTCGGGCCGCCGATCTCCTCCATCCCGAGGACCCGGTTCCCGGCCTTCCCCAGTTCGTTCCCAGCTTCTCGCCCCCGGCCGAGATCGCCCGTCTTGCGCCGCCCGAGCAGCTTCGCCAGCTTGCCCGCCGGGCCCAGAATGGAGGGCCGCAGGCGAAGATCCTCTACGGCCTCGCTCTCCAGCGCCTCGGTCGCCCTCTCTCCGCTCGGCGAGAGCTCGAGGCGGCCGCGGCTCTCGCGCCCGGAAATGCGGAGGCCCAGACCGCCGCCGCGGTGGCTCTGTTCGACAAGGATCGGCCCCAGCAAGCCTTCGCCCGCCTGGGACCGCTCAGCCGAGCTTTCCCCAAGGCGGCCACGGTGCGCTTCCACCTCGGCCTTCTCCTCCTCTGGCTGGGGCGCGTGGAGGAGGCGCGGCGCCAGTTCCGGCTGGCCCAAGCGGTCGAGCCCGGCTCCCCCCTGGCGCGGGAGGCGGGCCGGTTCTTGACCCAGCTTCGGGGGGTGGGCTCGCCCAGGGGGCGGTAGGCTTGCCGCGACCATGACCGGTACGAGCGCCGACCTCGATCTTTGGCTGGACGAGCTTGGGGAGCTCCTCCGCATCCCTTCGATCAGCGCCGACCCAGCCCATGCCGTTGACCTCCACCGGGCGGCGGCCTGGGTGCGAGATTTCCTCCTCAGGGCGGGCGGCAGGGCCACGATCGAGGAGCGGCAGGGTCGGCCGCTCGTCGAGGGCGAGATCGCCGCCTCGGCCGACGCCCAGGCCGCTCCGACCGTCCTCCTCTACGGCCACGTCGACGTCCAGCCTCCCGACCCGCTCGAGCGCTGGGAGACACCGCCTTTCGAGCCCACGGTCAGGGAGGGGTACCTCTACGCCCGCGGGGTCGCCGACGACAAGGGCCAGCTGTACCTCCTCCTGCGAGCCGCCGCCGATCTCGCCGCCTGGGGCGAGCTGCCGGTCAACGTCCGCGTGGCCTGCGACGCCGAGGAGGAGATCGGCGGCACCTCGATCGTCGACTTCCTGGCTGCCGACACGCGCGGAGCCGACGCTGCCCTCGTCTACGACGGCACCATGGCCAGGCCCGATCTCCCGGTGTTCGACATCGCGACGCGAGGCCTTATCTACTTCCATGTGCGCGTCGGCACCGGGGAGCGCGACCTCCACTCGGGGATGTACGGAGGAGCCGCTCTCAACGCCGCCCACGCCCTGGTGCGCACGCTGGCGGCTCTCTTCCCCCGCCAGGGCAGGCTGCCCGAGGCGCTCCGGGCGGGTCTCGTCCCTCCCACCGCGGAGGAGGTCGCGAGCTGGGAAGCCCTTCCCTCGGGCGCGGAGGCGCTGGCTGCCGAGGGCGCTCGCCCTGCCGACGAGCAGGCAGCGGCGGAGTTCTACCTCCGCACCACCGCCGAGCCGTCCCTGGACGTACACGGGCTGGCCAGCGGCTCTCCCCACCTAGTCAAGACCGTGATCCCGGTCGAGGCCGAGGCCAACCTCTCCCTGCGCCTCGCTCCCGGCCAGCGGCCGAGCGAGATCGCCCCTGTCTTGGAGCGGCTGCTCCGGGAGGCGGCGCCCCCTGGGGCTGAGCTCGAGATCACGCTCCTCTCCCGCGCCGAGCCGGCCCTCATCGACCCCGACGCGGCGCCGCTCAAGCTGGCTCAAGAGGCGTTCGCCCAGGTTGTGGGGACGAGGCCGGTTCTGGCTCGGGTGGGCGGGTCGCTCCCGGTGATGGCGGCCCTCGCCAGCCGGGGCATCCCCACGGTGCTCACCGGCTTCGCTCCGCCCGACTGCAACGCCCACGCCCCCAACGAGCGCCTGCCCCTGGCCCACCTTGCCCTGGGGACGGAGGCTGCCCGCCAGGTGCTACGCGCCTGGGGGACGCTTCGCTCTTAGCTCAGCCCGAGGAGAGCTCGTCTTGAGAGTGGTCGTGCTCGGGCACGAGCCAAGCGTGCCCGAAGCGGCGCATCTCGTTGATGATGGGCAGGAGTGCCTGACCCTTCTCGGTGAGCTCGTACTCCACTCGGGGTGGAGCCTCGGCGTAGCTCCTGCGCACGACCAGCCCCTCGTTCTCGAGGGTGCGTAGCCGCTCTGCCAAGGTGCGGGGGCTGATGCCGGGACAGGCGTGCTCGATCTCGGAGAACCGGCGCGGCCCCTCGGAGAGGTCGTGCACGATCAAGGCCGTCCACTTGGCGCCGATGATCTCTGCGCTACACGCGACCGCGCAGGTCTCATCGTGCACCTCCTTCATGGTGCGCATCGCCAGCTCGATTGTAGACGGTACGGTTGGCAGCTCATGGCCATGATCGATCTCCACACCCACATCCTCCCCGGCGTCGACGACGGCGCTAGCACCTTGGAGGAGAGCGTGGAGCTCGCCCGCGCGCTCGTCGACCAGGGCGTGCTGCTGGCGGCCGCGACCCCCCACGTCCGGGACGACTTCCCCACCGATGCCGACACGATGGAGCAGCTCCTGGCCGCGCTCCGTCTGGCGCTGGCGCGGGAGGGGATCGACCTCCGCCTCCGCGGCGGCGGCGAGATCGCCCTCGATCGCCTCCACCGGCTCTCAGCCGACGACCTTCGCCGCTTCGGCCTGGGAGGGAACCCCCGCTACCTCCTGGTCGAGTTCCCCTACGCCGGGTGGCCGCTCGCCCTGCCCGAGGTCGTGTCCCGCCTACGGGGGCAAAAGATAACCCCTGTGCTCGCTCATCCAGAGCGAAACCCCGCTGTTCAGGAGGATCCCGGTCGCCTGCGCCCCCTCGTGGCAGAAGGCGCTCTCGTCCAGCTCACCGCGTCCTCGGTCGAAGGAAGGCTCGGCCGGCGAGCCCAGGAGACGAGCCTCGCTCTCCTCCGCATGGACTTGGCTCACATGATCGCCAGCGACGCCCACCGGGCTGGCATTCGGGCGAGTGGTCTCGGCGCCGCCGCCCGCGCGGTGGGAGACGTCCACCTGGCCGACTGGCTCACCTACGGCGTTCCCCACGCCATCGTGACCGGCGTCCCTGTTCCTGCCCGTCCAAGAACAAGGGAGCGGCTTCGGCGCTGACCGGGCGGGGTCAGTCCCAGGGTGGGGGGTTGTGCACCCAGCGGCCGCCGACCATGGTCGCTACCACCCGTACCTCGGGCAGCTCCTGCGGCGGGCAGGACAGAGGATCGCGGTCGAGGACGACGAGGTCGGCTAGGTAGCCGGGGAGGAGCTTGCCCCGTTCCCGCTCGTCGCCGCTCAGCCAGGCGGGGGCGACGGTGGAGGCAAAGACCGCCTGCTTGGCCGTGAGCGCCTGCTCGGGCCGCCAGGGTGGCCGCTCGTCCAGCGTACGCAGGACCGCGGCGCAAACTCCCTGCAGCGGGTCGAGCTCCTCGATGGGAGCGTCGGAGCCGTTGGCGAGGAGCGCGCCTGAGTCGAGGAGCGACCGGTAGGCGTAGGCGCCGTCGAGGCGCCCGGCCCACAGGCGCTCGGCCAGATCCCGGTCTGAGGGGGCATGGCTGAACTGGACGGAGGCGGCCACCCCGAGGGCAGCGAAGCGGGGGATGTCCTCCAGCGCCAGACACTGGGCGTGCTCGATCCGCTGGCGGAGGCCGCGGGGTTGCCAGGCGTCCCGCGTGCGCTCGAAGGCGTCCAAGGCGTCGCGATTGGCTCGGTCGCCGATGGCGTGGACGGCAACCGGCCAGCCAGCCTCCGCCGCCCCGCGGACGATACGCTCGAGCTCCTGCCGGCTCGTGATCTCGACGCCGCTGCCGTCGAGCATGCGAGCTGTCCCCGAGCCAAGCGTGCCGTCCATGAACACCTTGAGGTAGCCCAGGCGAAGGTAGGAGTCGCCGAGGCCGGGGCGAAGACCGAGGCTCGTCACCGCCTCCAGCTGCTCGCAGGGCAATGACTGCCACACGCGGAGCGTGAGCGCCCCGTGCTCGTGGAGGCGCTGGAAGCGGGCCAAGGCTCCCAGCGCCCCGTCCTTGTCGTGGATGGCCGTGACGCCGCGGGTGGCGGCGACCCTGACCCCGGCTCGAAGGGCCTCCTCCCACTCCTCCTCCGTGACCGCGGCCAGGACGTAGCGGTGCCAGAACCGCCAGGCTGCCTGCTCGCGAAGGATGCCCGTCGGCTGACCTCTGTCATCTCGCTCTACCACCCCGCCGGGGCAGTCAAGGTCTCCCCCGGCGGCAGCGAGGGCGGCCGAGCTGAGCCACAGGGAGTGGCCGTCGTGGGCCATAAGCGCGACCGGCCGGGAGCCGCAGACAACATCGAGGGCCTCCTTGCTGGGCTCGACCGGAGGGCGCCAGGTACCTGCCCGCCAGCCTCGTCCCCGCAACCAGCGCCCGGGCGGGACCGCTCGCGCCGCCTCGGCCACCTGGGCCACCGCCTCCTCCAGGCTGCGCGTCCCGTCGAGTCGCAGCTGCCGCTGGGCCAGCGCCCACTGCAGGAAGTGGACGTGGGCGTCGGTCAGGCCGGGGAGGACGCAGCGACCGCCAAGGTCGACCACCTCGGGGCTGGGCAGGACCGTTTCGTGAGGCCCCACCCCGCCGGCCACTCGCTCGCCGGCAATAGCCAGGGTCCGGGCCAGGGGCAGGGACGGCTCCATGGTGCGGATGACGCCGTTCTCCAGGATCACGAGCTCACCCCAGGTGGAGGGCAGCTCGACCGGCGAAGGCGGCCTCGCTGCCGATCTCGGCCTCGAGACGGAGCGGCTGGTTCCACGTGACCGTCCGCTCGGAGCGAATGGTGGAGCCGACCTCGGCCACCCGCAGCCGGGGAAGCGCCTGCTTGACCACGTACGGCCCCGCCCCCAAGACGACGTTGGAGTCCTCGCCCCCGAGCTCCACCGCCTCCAGGAACGAGCCATGCTGAGCGAGACGGCGACGGGCGAGGTACGCGCCCACCGTGGAGGGAGAGAGGAGCTCGACGCCGGGGCCACGCACGTCGCTAAGGAGACTAGACTGCGGCCGTGGCCTACGACGTCCTGAGCGGGGAGGAGCGCGAGCTGCGCGATCTCATCCGCGGGCTGACCAGGGAGCGGATCGCCCCCCGGGCGGCCGAGATCGACAAGCGAGCCGAGTTCCCCTGGGACGTGGTCGAGGCCTTCCGCGAGCACGACGTCTTCGGCCTCTGCGCGCCCGAGGAGTACGGGGGCACAGGGACTGGGGCGCTCATGCTCTTGGTGGCCATCGAGGAGATCTCCAAGGCCTGCGCCACGAGCGGGCTCATCCTGGCCGTGCAGGAGCTTGGCGCCCTGGGGCTCAAGCTGGCCGGAACGGAGGAGCAGAGGCGCCGCTACCTGCCGCGGCTGGCAAGCGGGGAGTGGCTTGCCGCCTACGCTCTGACCGAGCCCGGCTCCGGCTCCGACTCCGCCGCCATGCGCACGACGGCGCGCCGGGAGGGCGACGAGTACGTGCTCAACGGCTCCAAGCGCTTCATCACCAACGCCGGCGTCGCTCGCCTGTACACGGTGTTCGCCAAGACTGATCCCGAGGCCGGTCACGCCGGCATCTCTGCCTTCCTCGTCGAGGCGGACGCGCCCGGGCTCGAGGTAGGGAGGATCGAGCCCAAGATGGGGATCAAGGGCTCGACCACGGGCGAGCTCTTCTTCAGCGACTGTCGGGTGCCGGCGGAGACCCTGCTGGGCCAGGAGGGGGAGGGATTCAAGCTGGCCATGCGCATCCTCGACCGCTCCCGACCCGGGGTCGCTGCCCAGGCGCTCGGCATCGCCCAGGGAGCCACTGATTACGCCCTCGAGTACGCCAAGACGCGGGAGGCTTTCGGAAAGCCCATCGCCGAGCACCAGCTGGTGGCGGCCATGCTGGCCGACATGGAGACGCGCTGCCAGGCGGCGCGGGGGCTTCTCTACGCCGTGGGACGGATGATCGACCAGGGCGTGGACGGGCCGGAGTTGACGAAGGCCTCGGCCATGGCCAAGCTCTTCTGCACCGATACGGCTATGGCAGTCACCACGGACGCGGTGCAGGTCCTGGGGGGCTACGGCTACATGCAGGAGTACCCGGTCGAGCGGATGATGCGCGACGCCAAGATCACCCAGATCTACGAGGGGACGAACCAGATCCAGCGGCTCGTCATCGCCCGGGAGATGCTCAGGGAAGAGCGCGCCTTCGCCCTCGCTGGGGTGGCGTAGCCGCCGCTCCTAGGTTGCCTCCACGCGGAGGACGAGCGAGGCCAGGGCTCGCGCTCCCAGGCGATCGCGGGCCTCGACGAGGAGCGGGTACGTGCCGGCTGCGCGCGGCGTCCCCTGCAGAAGGCCGTTGGGCTTGAGGCGGACTCCCGGCGGCAGCGTGCCGCGAGGGAGGCGCCAGCGCACCGGACCCAGGCCACCTTGGCTTCCCAAGCGGGCCCCGTAGGGCCGACCGACGCGGGCAGGGGGCAAGGCCTCGGTGGCGATGGCTAGCTTGGGGACGATCCGGAGCAGGAGCGAGGCGGAGGCGCGCTCGCCGGCGAGGTCGGTCGCCATCAGGCTGAGGGAAAAGGATCCTGCCTCCCGGGGGAGGCCGGCGATGGCGCCAGTGGCAGCATCGAGAGCGAGCCCTGGGGGGAGCGTCCCCCGCTCGAGCGCCCAGGAAAGGGGTGCTAGCCCGCCGGAGAAGGACGGCTGGAAGCGGTAGCGGAGCCCGACCTCGCCCGGAGCAGGGGCGACCGCCCCCAGAGCCAGAGGATCGGACACGGCCAGGCGCAGGTCGCGCTCGCCGAAGCGGCGGAACGGCTCCTCCACCCTTGCGACGAATGTGAACAGGCCGACCTGCGTGGGCGTCCCTGCCACCGTGCCGTCCTCGGCCAGGGTAAGCCCCGGCGGCAGCGTCCCTCCTCGCACCGACCAGCGAAGCGGCCATCCCTCCTCGGGGTTGAGTGGCTCAAGCCGGGCTCGGTAGGGCGCGCCGGGGCGCGCTCGGGGAAGCTCGCTCGAGGCCACGGCCAGATCGGGAAGCACCCGGAGCGTGAACCTGCCCTGCGACTGGGGCGAGGCGCAGGTGGGCGAGTCGTCCACGGCCACGTAGAACTCGAACAGGCCTGCCTCCGCAGGGCTGCCGACCAGCTCCCCCTCGGGAGTCACCTGCAGCCCGGCAGGGAGGCGCCCTGACGAGAAGGAGAACCGGTAGGGAAGACACCCCTCCTCGGCCTCGAGCTGGAAGCTGTAGAACGTTCCCACCTCGGCGTCGGGGAGGGTGACCTCCTCGTTGATGTCGAGCGCCTGGCTGGGCGAGACGGCAACCGCCGCCGCCATCGCCAGCCCCAGCAGAGCCTGTGGGAAACGGCGCACGTCCCTACCCTACCGCTCGCCACCGACGGAGGGGCCGCGCGGTACTGTGGTCTTGTGAGCGCGCTCTGTCTCTTTCGCCCCCAGACGCGAGCCTGGTTCGAGAGCACCTTCGCCGCGCCCACCCCTGCCCAGGAGCTCGGCTGGCCGGCCATCGCCCGAGGAGGCCACGTGCTGATCCAGGCGCCCACCGGCTCGGGCAAGACGCTGGCCGCCTTCCTGTACGGCATCGACCGCCTGAGCGGCGCTCCCGGCGGCGGCCTTCGCCTCCTGTACGTATCCCCGCTCAAGGCGCTCAACTACGACATCGAGCGGAACTTGCGGGCCCCCCTGGCCGGCCTTCGCTCCCCCCTCAAGGTGGCCGTGCGCACCGGGGACACCGAGCAGAGGCAGAGGCGAGCGATGGTGCGGGAGCCGCCGGACATCCTCATCACCACCCCCGAGTCGCTCTTTCTCCTCCTCACCTCCCAGGCGCGAGACGCGCTCCGCTCGGTGGAGACGGTGATCGTGGACGAGGTGCACGCCGTGGCCGGAAGCAAGCGCGGGGCGCACCTGGCCTTGAGCCTGGAGCGGCTGGAGCGCCTCGTGGGGCGCTCCTTCCAGCGCATCGGTCTCTCTGCCACCCAGCGGCCGCTCGAGGAGATCGGCCGCTTCGTCTCCGGCGGCCGGCCGATCGAGCTGGTCGACGCTGGTCGAGCGAAGGAGCTCGACCTCGAGGTAGTCGTGCCTGTCGACGATCTCCGCCATCCGGAGGGGCGGGTCGACTGCCCCCAGCCGGTCATGGCCGTGGGTACCTACTTCGCCTCCGGCCAGGAGCCGCGGGCCCAGTCGATCTGGCCCTCCATCTACCCGGAGATCCTGCGCCTGGTCGAGGAGCACCGCTCGACGATCGTGTTCGTGAACAACCGGCGCCTGGCCGAGCGGCTGGCGCTTCGCCTCAACGAGCTTGCCGGCCGGGAGATCGCCCGCGCCCACCATGGCTCGCTCGCTCGCGAGAAGCGGGTCGAGGTGGAGGACCTCCTCAAGCGAGGGACGATTCCCTGCCTCGTCGCCACCTCATCGCTCGAGCTCGGTATCGACATGGGGGCAGTCGATCTCGTGATCCAGGTGGAGTCGCCCAAGTCCGTGGCCAGGGGCCTGCAGCGGGTAGGGCGGGCCGGGCACGCCTTGGGGGCGGTGTCCAAAGGGAGGATATTCCCCAAGTTCCGCGCCGACCTGCTCGAGTCGGCGGTGGTGGCCAAGCGGATGCGGGAAGGGACGATCGAGGAGACGAGGATCCCCCGCAACCCCTTGGACGTCCTCAGCCAGCAGATCGTGGCTATCTGCGCCGACGAGGAAATCACGGTGAACGAGCTTCACCACCTCGTCCGCCGCGCCTACCCCTTCGCCTCGCTCTCTCGCGCCCAGCTCGAGAACGTCCTCGACATGCTGGCCGGACGCTACCCCTCGCACGAGCTGGCCGAGTTTCGACCCCGCATCGCCTGGGATCGGTCGGCGGGCGTCATCCGCGGGCTTCCCGGCGCCCGGCGGCTGGCGGTGACGAACGCCGGCACGATCCCCGATCGGGGCCTCTTCGCGGTCCAGCTCGTCGACTCGGGAAGCAGGGTGGGGGAGTTGGACGAGGAGATGGTGTACGAGGCCAGGGTGGGCCAGACCTTCCTCCTCGGCGCCTCCACCTGGCGGATCGAGGACATCACTCGCGACCGGGTGCTCGTCTCTCCGGCCCCCGGCCTGCCAGGCGCGGTGCCCTTCTGGAAAGGGGAGGGGGTAGGGCGCCCCTTGGAGCTGGGCGAGGCCATCGGCCGGGCCTGCCGGGAGCTGGCCGCGCTTTCCGACCGAGAGGCCTTGGCCTGCCTCCGCGACGAGTACCGGCTGGAGGAGCGGGCAGCCCGCAACCTCCTTGCCTTCCTCCGCGAGCAAGAACGGGCGACAGGAGCGATCCCCTCCGACCGTACCGTGGTAGTGGAGCGGTTTCGGGACGAGATCGGCGACTGGCGGGTGTGCATCCTCAGCCCCTTTGGGGGCCAGGTGCACGCGCCCTGGACGCTGGCACTGGCGGCGCGGCTGCGAGGCGCGCTCGGCTTGGAGACCCAGGCCATCTGGTCTGATGACGGGATCGCCCTCCACTTGCCAGAGGCAGACGCGCCGCCGGCGGCGAGGGACCTCTTTCCCACGGTCGAGGAGGTAGAGGAGCTGGTGACCCAAGAGGTCGGGGAGAGCGCCCTCTTCGGGGCGCGCTTCCGCGAGAACGCCGCTCGAGCCCTCCTTCTGCCTCGACGTCGCCCCGGCCAGCGAACGCCCCTATGGCAGCAACGCCTGAAGGCGCAGGCGCTCCTCCAGGTCGCTCGGCGCTACCCCGCGTTCCCCATCGTGCTGGAGACCTACCGGGAGTGCCTGCAGGACGTGTTCGACGTCCCGGCCCTTCGCCGGCTGCTCGCAGCCATCGCCGCGCGCCAGGTCGACGTGGTCGAGGTGGAGACGGTGTCTGCCTCCCCCTTCGCCTCCTCTCTCCTCTTCGACTACGTGGCCACCTACATGTACGAGGACGACACGCCCCCGGCCGAGCGCCGGGCCCAGGCCCTCTCCCTCGACCGCGAGCTTCTGCGCGAGCTCCTGGGGGTCGAGGAGCTGCGCGAGCTCCTCGATCGGGAAGCGGTGGAGGAGGTCGAGCGCCAGTTGCGTGGCACACCACGTACACCAGACGATCTGCATCATCTCCTTCTTCTACGGGGAGACTTGCGAAAAGAGGAGTATGATCGAACACTGGCCCAGCCGCTTCTGGCCGAGAGGCGAGCCGTCGTCGTTCGCGTCGCCGGCGAGGAGCGCCTGATTGCCGCCGAGGACGCCGGGCTCTACCGCGACGCCCTGGGAGCGATGCCGCCGCCCGGGCTCCCTGACAGCTTCCTCGCCGCCACCGACCCCGACCAGGCGCTGCGCCAGCTGTTGCGCAGGTACGCGCGGGGCCGGGGGCCGTTCACGACCGCGGAGGCGAGCGCCCGCTTCGGCCTCGACGTGGAGCCGATCCTGGCCGCGCTCGAGGCCGAGGAGGCCCTCGTGCGAGGAGCGCTCCGCCCCGGAGGGCGGGAGCGGGAGTGGTGCGACCCGGACGTGCTACGGCGCCTGCGACGAGCGTCGCTGGCCGCGCTCCGCC
>PSLH01000052.1:10453-15154 GCA_040289505.1 Thermoleophilia bacterium
TGAGCAGGTCGCCTTCGCCCGCTTCCTCCCCGCGTGGCAGGGGATCGACCGGCAAGCGACCCTGCGCGAGGCGCTCGTTCCCCTCCAGGGCTTGGCCCTGCCGGCGGCTCTATGGGAGGAGGAGGTGCTGCCTCGGCGGGTGCCCGACTACCGGCCCGAGCAGCTCGACCAGCTGTGCGCCACGGGAGAGGTGGCGTGGGTGGGAGCCGGGCTCGACCGGGTGGCGATCTACTTCCGGGACGACGCTCCCCTGCTCGGGCGCCCGGCGGCGACGGCGGCGCCTCGAGGAGAGGCCCACGCGCGCCTACGCGAGGTACTCGCCCGCTCGGCGGAATTCTGGCCCGACCTGCTCGCCGCCAGCGGTCTTCGTCCCGACGAGGCTCTCTCTGCCCTGTGGGATCTCGTCTGGGCAGGGGAGGTGACGAACGACGCCTGGGCCCCGCTCCGCGCCCGGCGCCGCTACGGGGCGCCTCGGCCCCAGCCTCGCCGGCGCTTCGCGCGGCGACGGGCTCCCCAGCCCCCTTCCCTCCAAGGCCGCTGGTCGCTGACGGCGCGCATCTTCGACCAGGGGGGCTTCTCCCGGCGGGCCCTGGCCGAGCTCCTCCTGGAGCGTCAGGGCATCGTCACCCGCGAGGGAGTCCGGGCAGAGGGGATCCCAGGGGGGTACGGGGCTGTCTACGGGGAGCTGAAAGCGCTGGAGATGCTGGGCTTGTGCCGGCGCGGGTACTTCGTGGAGGGGCTGGGGGGGGGCCGACGCCGACGACGTGATCCTCGATCGCCTGCGCGAGCTTCGCCCGCGCGAGGGAGAGGAAGAGGAGGCGCTCGTCCTGGCCGCCGCCGATCCTGCTCAGCCTTACGGCGCTGCCCTTCCCTGGCCCAAGCGGGCGGCGGGCCGCGCCGCCCGGGTAGAGGGAGCCTACGTCGTCCTCCTGGGCGGAGCGGCGGCGCTCTACGTCGAGCGGGGGGCGCGCTCGCTCGTCTCCCTCCGCGATCCTCACGGGAGCTGGCTGGAGCCGGCCCTGGCCGCCTTGGTCGGGTATGCCCGCCGCCGCGGCTGGCGGAGGCTGGCGGTCGAGCGCTTGGACGGCGAGCCTGTGCTCGACTCGGCGGTTGCCTCCCTGCTTTCCGCCGTCGGCTTCGTGCTCGGCCCCCGCCGAGCTGTGCTCCGGCCGTAGGCGATCGCTCGTGGCGAGCTTCCGGGATCGCGCGCAAGCCTTTGCGTTCCTCATCCCCCGTTCGGGGGACGTCGGAGCGAGAACACAGCCCCGATCTCAAAGGCGTGAATTACCTGCTGCGTGCCCGTCTCGGCCCCGTTTGGGCCGACACTCCCGCGTCTCCGGGCCGTGCCCTGTTCATGGCGCGGGCGGTGGCATCTCTCTTCGCCGGCGAGGGGGCTCTGGTCTTGGCCGCGTACCTTGCACGGGGTCAATTCGACGATTCAGGCTGGCTGATCGTAGGGCTTGCCATCGCGGCTCTCGCTCTCGCCCCCGCCATCGTCCTTGCCTACCGACGCGTGACGCCATCTCTCGTCCATGCCCTGGGTGCTTTAGGGTCGATCATGATCGCTGTAATCGTGGCTGTCGATCGGCCTGAGTACGCGGTTCTCTACCTTGGATTAGTAACTTTTGTCTCCTTTTTCTTCGATCGCGAGGCTGTTGTCTTGCACGTCTTATGGATCTTGGCCTGCCTCACCACTGCCCTTTTGTGGCCGAGTCCTGTGGGCCACCCGGAGGAGCTGTCCGTGCTCTTCGGCGGGACGCTGGCTGGGGCGGCAGCCCTGACCACGGCGGTGCGAGGTCAACTGGAAGCGGTGATTGCCTCCCGCAGTCAAGCTCTTGCCCGCGAGCGGGAGGAGCGCCGGCTTCTCGACGTTTTCTTCGCTGACGCCCCGCTTGCGATCGTCATCTTCGACCGCGAGTTCCGGTACGTCCGGGTCAACGAGACCTACGCCCGCTGGCTGGGACGGTCCCCGGACGACATCGTAGGGAGGCGACTAGACGAGCTTCTGCCCGAGATCGCCTCCCAGGTAAAGCCCCCGATGCAGGAGATACTGCGCACAGGAAAACCGGTTATCGGGCTGGAGGCTAGAGGTTTGGGAAACCGGGTGTTTCGATCCAGCCGCTATCCGATTTGCGACGAAAGCGGCCAGGTCGTCGCCATCGCAGCCATCATCGACGACGTTACCGAGCTTCGTGAGGCGCAGGCTGCGCTCGAGCGGGTGCTCGCGTCTGAGCGGGAGGCCCGAGCGTTCCTCGGAGCCGTCCTCGACCATGCCCCGCTCGGCGTCTTCTTCGCGGGCCTCGACGGCCGCTACCGGCTCGTGAACCGCGAGGTTGCAGAGACGCGGGGCTTGCCAGCGGAGGAGATCCTGGGAAAGACGGCGAGGGAGATCTTCCCCGAGCTCGCCGATCATATCGAGCCGGCTATGCGCCGGGTGCTCGAGACGGGAGAGCCTATCGTCGACGAGGAGCTGACAGCAGAGATGCCGCCCGGCTCGGGGCAGGTGCGACACTACCTCCTCCACCGCTACCCGGTACAGGGAGCGAACGGCGAGCTCTTGGGCGCGGCGGCGATCCGGGTGGACATCACGGAACGCAAGGCAATGGAGCGTCGACTCGAGCAAGCCCTCGCGACCGAGAGAGATACGCGGGCACTCCTGACCGCGATCCTCGACCACGCGCCGGTGGCGATCGCCTTCGTCGATCGGGACCTCCGCTACCGGCTCGTCAACCGGGCGGTTTTTGAGTCCACAGGGCTGGGCGAAGAGGAGATCCTGGGAAAGACCCCGGCCGAGGTGTACCCAGAGCTTGCTGATCAGATCGAGCCGGCTATGCGCCGGGTGCTGGAGACCGGGGAGCCGATCGTCAACGAGGAGCTGACAGCAGAGATGCCGCCCGGCTCGGGGAAGGTCAGGAACTACCTGCTCAGCCGTTACCCCGTGCGCACGGAGGAAGGAGAGATCGTAGGGGTCGCCTCCATGGGGGTAGACATCACCGCGCTCAAGGAGCTGGAGGCCAAGCTGGGGGCGCTTCTGCGTCGCGAGCAGGCGACCCGCAAGGAGGTGGAGCGGGCCGCGACCACAGATGCTCTGACCGGCTTGTCGAACCGGCCCGCCTTCTCCTCGCAACTGTCCGAGATTCTGGCGCGGGCTCGGGCCTCCGGCCGGGCGGCTGCTCTCCTCTTCCTCGATCTTGACGACTTCAAGTCGGTGAACGACACGCGCGGCCATGTGGTTGGCGACTCGCTGCTTCGAGCCGTAGGGCGACGCCTGCAAACGGCGGCCCGAGAGGGGGACGTAGTGGCCCGAGTGGGCGGCGACGAGTTCATCGTCCTCCTCGCCGACCTCGATCGTGAGTCGGCCGAGTCGGTGGCCAAGGCTGTGGCCGCGCGAGTTAGGTCCTGCTTTTCCGATTCCTTTTTCCTCCTGGGGTCGGAGATCCGGGTGCAGGCGAGCGTGGGGATGGCGCTGTTCCCCTTTCAGGCGAAGGACGAGCAGGAGCTCCTGGTCCTTGCTGACCAGGCCATGTACGAGATCAAGCGGCGTCGCAAGCGGCGGGCTGCATAGCCCGATCGCCGGTCGCGCCCTCGTCAGAACGGGGGTGGCTGGAAAGGAGACGAGCGTGATCAGGCGAGCCGGCGCGAGGCCTCGGGCGGCAAGAACGAGGCGGCCTGGGCCGAGCGCGGCCACCCGGCGGCTTGCTCGTCCAGGCTCGGGTACCCAAGCGAGGTCTCTCCGCGTTCTCGTGAGTCTCCTTGCGACGTACAAAAGCGTGCATCCGAAGAGGGGAAGCACAGCCACCCGTGGCCACCGGCGGCGCGGATGTTCGTTGGCGCCCCGCCCACGTCCCGGCGCGGCGCTCCTGGCTCCTGGATCGCGTCCCCAACGGGGTAGACGCGCTGAGACAAAGCTTCCGCAGCTCGTCCAGGTCGACCCCGAGGCGTTCCCCCTGCGCCGCGGTCATCCCGGTCGCCCGCGTGCCCTCGTCCACGACTCGAGCGAGCGCCTTTACGGGGACGGCTTCAGCCTTGCGGCGTGAAGACCAAGCTCGACGCATGCGGTGTCGAGGAAGGCGATGTGGCGGAGCGCGGGTACGAGGGCACGGGCGGAGGCGAGGCCCGCGGGCCCGAAGCCTAGCTCAGAGCTCGCGGGCCGGAGATGATCACCGTTGCCCTGCCAGCGGAGGCAGGGAAGGTGGCTTTCAGGGCGAACACGAAGGGGTGTCGGTACGCTCTCCCACCCTCTACTCGGCCGTACGCCGCTTCTGTCTGGGCGCGTTCGCGCTCCTCCATCGCGAGTCGGAGCGGGGAGCGCCTCTTTCTTTCTCCTTCGAGGAGCACCCCACGCCTGGCCGACCCACTCTGTACGAGTACCGGCCGCTCGTGCGAAGCTACGTCGAGGCTCGGGCCGAGAAGCTCCTCTGCCTCGACGATGCCCGAGTGGCGGTAGAGGAGATCGAGCGGGAGCCGGCCGCCTCGCTCTTCGCACGCGCCCACCAATCCAGGGTTGACGGAGAGCTGTCGCTTGCCCACGCTCTCCTCCTCCCCCTGCTCGTCCAGGTGGCCGAGGGGTGCGGCGGCTTCGAGTGGGACGACGCCGTGTTCGACCGCCTGTACCTGGAGCTCGAGCGCTCTCTCTTCGGCCAGCGCCATCGCTACGGGGCAGCGGCTCCCCTCGTCGGCCTCTCCTGCCCGGTCGCCATC
>PSLH01000053.1:0-8255 GCA_040289505.1 Thermoleophilia bacterium
GGCCCCCGTCAATTCCTTTGAGTTTTAGCCTTGCGGCCGTACTCCCCAGGCGGGGTGCTTAATGCGTTAGCTTCGGCACGGGGAGAGTCGACACTCCCCACACCTAGCACCCATCGTTTACGGCGTGGACTACCAGGGTATCTAATCCTGTTCGCTCCCCACGCTTTCGCGTCTCAGCGTCAGTACCGTCCCAGAGAGCCGCCTTCGCCACGGGTGTTCTTCCCGATATCTGCGCATTTCACCGCTACACCGGGAATTCCACTCTCCTCTTCCGGACTCTAGCCAAGTGGTTTCCGCCGACGTCTCGAGGTTGAGCCTCGAGTTTTCACAGCGGACCTACCTGGCCGCCTACACGCGCTTTACGCCCAATGAATCCGGACAACGCTAGCCCCCTACGTATTACCGCGGCTGCTGGCACGTAGTTAGCCGGGGCTTCTTCTGGGGGTACCGTCACCCTCTGGGCTGTTCACCCGAGGAGCTTCGTCCCCCCTGAAAGCGGTTTACAACCCGAAGGCCTTCTTCCCGCACGCGGCGTCGCTGCGTCAGGCTTTCGCCCATTGCGCAAGATTCCCCACTGCTGCCTCCCGTAGGAGTCTGGGCCGTGTCTCAGTCCCAGTGTGGCTGGCCATCCTCTCAGACCAGCTACGGATCGTCGCCTTGGTAGGCCATTACCCCACCAACGAGCTAATCCGCCGCAGGCCCCTCCTCGGCCGGAAGCCGAAGCTACCT
Source organism: Thermoleophilia bacterium (assembly GCA_040289505.1). Lineage (GTDB taxonomy): Bacteria > Actinomycetota > Thermoleophilia > Gaiellales > Gaiellaceae > PALSA-612. The sequence goes on from PSLH01000053.1 coordinate 730, forward strand.
TTTCTCCGGCGCCCGCAGGCTCCGGAGGCTATCCGGTATTAATCCGGGTTTCCCCGGGCTATCCCGGTGCCGAGGGCAGGTTACCCACGTGTTACTCACCCGTTCGCCGCTTTCCCCGAGCCCGAAGGCTCGGTTCTCGCTCGACTTGCATGTGTTAGGCGCGCCGCCAGCGTTCGTCCTGAGCCAGGATCAAACTCTCCGTGAAGAACCTCCCAGCCCGCTCGAGAGCGGGCTGCGTCTTCTCGTCGAGCCTGCCTTCGCCCACGGTCCAAGACCGCGCGCGAAGGTGTCTACTCAAAGGTAGACAGGATTCAGCCTCTCGTCCTTTTGCGACTCGAGGTCTCGGCGCTCGCACGCTGTTGAGTTTTCAAAGACCGCGCCGCTTCTTCAGCCGGAAAAAAGCCCCTGGCTCGCACCAGAGGCCCTCGTCCGCTACTCGGAAGTGGTCGTATCCGATCGGCTCCGAAGGGTCTCCGGTGGTCGAGGTGCAGGACTTTACCGGCCTCTCCCGAGGCGGCAAGCTCTATCTTAGCAGAGACGAGCCGCTGGTCAAGCGAGCAAAGCGCCGCTTGCCGACCTGAAGGATAGCGCCCTCCAAGCGGCTGCGGGGAAGGTCGAGGTCGCGCACGACCTCGCCGTCCAGGCGGACGCCTCCCTGGGCGATCAGGCGCCTCGCCTCGCTCGTCGAGGGAAGGCCAAGGGCAGACACGAGCAGAGCCGGCAGGTGGACGGGGTCCCCTTCGGGCAGACCGGCCTCCGGCACATGGGCGGGGGCTTCCCTCCGGCGGACGACGCGGCTGAAGTGCTCCTCCGCCCGCCGGGCTGCCTCCTCTCCGTGAGCGCGGGCAACGACGAAGCGAGCGAACCGAAGCTTGGCCTGGAAGGGATCGCCGGCCAGGGGATCCTCGTCTGACTCCATGACCAGCCGGTACAGCTCGGGGAGCATCTCGTCGGGAAAGCGCATGGCCTTGCCGAACTGCTCCTCGGGCGGCTCCAGAAGGGCGATGTAGTTGCCCCGCGAGCCGGACATCTTGGTGCCGTCCCAGGAGTTGAGGAGCGGGACGGTGATGATTACTTGCGGCTCGAGGCCGTACGCCGCCATCACCTCCCTGCCCATGTGCAGGTTGTAGAGCTGGTCGGTGCCCCCCAGCTCCACATCGGCGCGCACGGCCACCGAGTCGTAAGCCTGAAGCAGCGGGTAGAGAAGCTCGGACAGAGAGATGGGCTCGCCGGCCGAGTAGCGGCGGGAGAAGTCCTCGCGCTCCAGCAGACGAGCAACCGTGGTCGTGCGCGTGAGGCGGATGATCTCGCCCAGGTCGAGCTTAGCCAGCCACTCGCTGTTGTAGCGGACCTCCGTGCGCTCCGGCAAAAGGATCGTGTACGCCGACTCGAAGAAACGCTCGGCCATGCGGTCGATCTCGGCTGGGTCGAGGAGGGGCCGCTCCTCGGAGCGCCCGGAGGGATCGCCGATGCGGGCGGTGTAGTCGCCGACGATGAGAATGCCCAGGTGGCCCTCGTCCTGGAAGGCCCGCATCCGCTGCAGGGGGATGCCATTACCGAGGTGGATGTGGGGGGCGGTGACGTCGATGCCCAGCTTCACTCGCAGCGGTCGTCCAAGGGCGAGCTTCGCCTCCAAGCCCCCTCTCGGCTCGACGTGGACGGCGTTGCGGGTGAGCTCGGCGATGCCCATCGGGCTCGGACTCTACCCCCGTGGAGCGCCTCCGCTCGGGCGCAGAGGTCGACTGAGGAAGGGAGACCCGGCCCAGGCGTAGCGCCAGGGAAGCTCCGCTGCCCGACTGATCCCCACCCTAGGAGCCCGGACTACTTCCACCGCTGCGGTGCAGGCAAAGAGCGCGAACGGGGGCCGGTCAAGGGGGAGGCCGTCGTAGGCGCCCGTCACCGCCAGGGCCTGGCAGAGCCTGCCCGGGCCCGAGCAGAGGAGCCGCACGTCGTCCACCCCCCTGCGGGCCCGCATCGCGTCCATTCCCTGCGTCGGCTGGAGCGCGCGCACGAGCACCGCCTCGGCCACCCCCTCCCTACCGCAGACGAGGTTGAGACACCAGTGCACCCCGTAGGAGCGGTACACGTACGCGTGCCCAGGGGGCCCGAACATGGCTCGGTTCCTGGCGGTAGGCCCGCGGTAGCCGTGGCTCGCAGGGTCGTCTTGGTCGTAGGCCTCTACCTCTACGATCAGCCCTCCCACTCCGTCCACGAGCAGGGTCGCTCCGATGAGCTCAGGAGCCACCTCGTGCACAGAGCGAGCGAAGAAGTCGCGCCCGAGCTGGCTCAAAAGAGCCTCGGCGCCTCCCCCGGGCGGGCGCTCGCCGCCAGGAGCTTGCGAGCTCGCCGGCCCAGGTCGGCCAGGTCGACCCGGCCCGTCTCGGCCTGCTCAGCCAAGCGCTCGGCCAGGTCGAGGGCTTGCTCGACGAGCGCCGACTCGCCCCCTGCGTCCTGCCCCATGTCGTGGAGGATGGTGCGCTCGGTACGGGAGGCGACGAGCGGCTCTGGGATCCCCTCCACCCACACCCGCGTGCGCCTCCCGCTCCCCCGCTCGCCTTCGGGGATCGGCTCCAGGGCGTAGATCTTGTCGGCCCGAGCGTACTTCCCGAAGCCGAGGAAGACCATCTTGGGCAGGGGATCGGCCACGAGGCGATTATGTCCCTCGACCGCAGGTAGCGCTAGCCGACGGCCTTGGCCAGCCCCTCCACCACGCGCTCCTGCTCGCTGGGGGTGATCCCGGAGTAGAAGGGGAGGGAGAGGAGGCGGGCGCTCGCGTCCTCGGACACCGGGCACATGCCCTGGCGAAACCCGAAGCGCTCGCGCATGTAGGGCTGGAGGTGAATGGAAGGGAGGTACCGGCTGGTCGCGATGCCTTGCCGATCGAGGGCTGCGATCACCCGCTCCCGATCGATCCCTGGGGCCAGCCATACCGGGTACACGAACCAGGAGCGCCGGTGCTCGGTATCGTCGAGGGCGAGCGGCTCCACGCCTGCCACCCCGGACAAGAGGGAGCGATACCGGGCTGCTGCCTGCGACCGAAGCTCGAGTAGGCGATCGAGCTTCTCCAGCTGGGCGACCCCGATCGCTGCCGCCACGTCGGAGAGGCGGTAGTTGTAGCCGAGGCGAGCGTGCTCCAGCCAGCCACCGGCATCGGCCCGGCCTTGGTTGGAGAGGCTCTTGAGGAGACGCCATTCCTCCTCGGAGCCGGTGACCACCATCCCTCCTTCCCCGGTGGTCATCTGCTTGTTGGGGTAGAAAGCGAAGACGGCCAGGTGGCCGTGGGAGCCGACCGGGCGTCCCTTGTAGAGCGCGCCCAAGGCCTCGCAGGCATCCTCGATCAGGGCCAGCCCATGCCGGTCGCAGATCGCCTTGAGCTGGTCGAGCTCGCAGGGGTAGCCGAAGATGTCGACGGCGAGTACCGCCCTGGCGCGGGAAGTGAGCGCTGCCTCCACGGCGCCGGGGTCGAGGGTCAAGGTGCGGGGGTCGATGTCGGCGAAGACCGGCCGCGCCCCTTCGTAGATGGCGCAGTTGGCAGAAGCGACGAAGGAGAAGGGCGAGGTGACGACCTCGTCGCCGGGACCGACGCCAGCGAGACGGACGGCGAGGTGGAGGCCGGCAGTGCCGCTGGAGACGGCGGCTGCGTAGCGGGCCTGGACGCGGGCAGCGAACATGCGCTCGAACCGCTCCACCATCGGCCCCAGGGAGAGCCGGCCGGAGCGGAGCACCTCCACCACCAGCTCCTCCTCGCGGGAGTCGAGGAAGGGGAAGGAGAGGGGGATGCGGCCGGCCGCCCCGGCGGCCTCGGGGCTCATGCCTCGGCTTCGGCCGGCGCCGCCACCTTGACCAGGTCGAGCCAGTCTCGGTACCGTTGGTCGCGCCCGTGCACCACGTCCATGTAGGCCCTCTGGAGGGCCAAGGTAACGGGGCCTGCTCCAAGCTCGTGGTCGTCCACCGAGCGCACCGGGGTCACCTCGGCGGCGGTGCCGGTCATGAATACCTCGTCGGCGAGGTAGAGGTCGCTGCGAATGAGCGGGCGCTCGACCACCGGATGGCCGAGGTCGCGCGCGAGCCGCAGCACCGTGTCCCGGGTGATGCCAGGGAGGATGGAGGTGGCCAGAGGCGGCGTGGCGATGACCCCGTCGCGCACGGCGAACACCGTCTCCCCCGGCCCGTCGGCGACGTAGCCGTCCTCGGTGAGCATGATCGCCTCGTCGTAGCCGCAGCGGCGAGCCTCGTGCGTGGCGAGCATGGAGTTGAGGTACACCCCGGTCGCCTTGGCGGCATGGGGAATCGTGTTCGGCCCCACCCGCCGCCAGGAGGAGACCATCACCCGGATCCCGGCGCGCTGGCCCTCCTCGCTTAGGTAGGCGCCCCAGGGCCAGCAGATGATGGCCACTTCGACCGGGTTAGAGCCGGTGTGGACGCCCAGCTCGCCGTAGCCGAAGAAGGCGATGGGCCGGATGTAGCACTCGGACAGCCCGTTAACTTGCACGAGCTCGTGCGTCGCCCGGCGCAGCTCCTCGACCGTGTAGGGGAGCCGCATATAGAGTAGGCCGGCCGACGCCTCTAGTCGTCGCAAGTGGTCGCGGAGGCGGAAGACGGCCGGGCCCTGGTCGGTGGCGTAGCAGCGAATGCCCTCGAACACGCCCGTCCCGTAGTGGAGCCCGTGGGAGGCCACATGGACGCGGGCCTCCGGCCAGTCGACGAGGTCGCCGTTCAGCCAGATCTTGTCCGTGGCCTGCATCCCTGGGATCTTAGTCTGGACCGACCCCGAGATGTGGCCGCACTCTCGGCTCGTCTCCCGCTCGCGGGCGCCGTAGACGACGTCCGCCGAAATGGGTCGAGCGTGAGGGGCCGTGATGGGTTCTTTTCTCCGATTCGGTCGTCGAAGACGAGAACCAGCCGAGAGACGGACAGCACCTGGCTCCAAGAAGGTCGGCTGCTGTCTTTTCGGGCCTCTTCCGAGGGCTCAGCTCTCGAGACCACTCGGAGACGGTCAGGCTAGTCCGCCCCTACTCCTCGCGGGCGACGTCGGTGACGATAGCTCGGCTAAGACGGACGAGCTCGGCCGGAGACAGTCTCACGAGGTGGCGGCTGGAGCCGGCTCCTGCCCACACCCAGTCGTGCCTGAGGAGGGAGCGATCGATGAGCACCCTGTCGACCTGGGGCAGCGGGAAGGGGGCGACCGCGCCTGGCTCAAACCCGGTCGCTGCCCGGACTCGCTCGGGCGAAGCCACCCTGGCTTTCGTAACCCCCGCCGCGCGGGCCACCTTGCCAGGATCAGCCCGCCGATCGCCGGGCACCATGGCCACCACCGGCCGACCGTCGCACTCGAGTACGAGCGCCTTCACGATCCGATCGAGATCGCAGCCGACGGCGCGGGCTGCCTCCGCCGCTGTCCGCGTGGGAAGAGGGAGCTCCTCGACGCGCGCCTCCGCTCCCGCTCGCAGCAAGTAGGTCCGTACGCGCTCGACTGGCTCTGGCCAGAGTCTGGTCACGCGCGAACTGTACGCTGCCCGCCTCGGCATGCGGAGGCATGCCAAGCTCATCCGCGTCCGTGAAGCCCAGTCGTGACCCGGATCCCGTGAAGTGCTTGGTGAGAGCGGGTCTCTCATTGCCAAGGACAGAGGAGAGGGGGCAGGCGAAGGGAGCGCCCGAATCGGCCAAGGAGGAGACCGGCTCGTCCTAAGGAGCGTGGTTGAGCACGATCCTGGACACCTGGGTCAAGATGGGCGAGGCGCCGCAGAACCGCCCCTGCCTCTAGCAGGCCTGGACGAAGGTGCCCTGAGTCGCTTCCTCCGCGCCTGCAGGCGTCGTCCAAGGAGACGGGAGAGTGGGCTCTGGCACCCGAGCCTCGTGACAGCCACCGAGGGCTGCGAGGCATCGAGATTGGGGGCACGGACAGCCGCGAGGCGACTGGGTGTCTTCCGCCCTCGCACGTCGCGCTCCCGAATCTTTCACTCTCTTCCGGATCTCAGCGAGCATTGAGCGACTGGGCCGAGTCTGCCTGCGAATCTGCGAGGTGGCCGCGACCGCCTTCGCCGGGACGCTTCCTTCTTCGCTCGCCTCTACGGCGGAGCATCGTCCTAGCCTGGTTCGAGCCAGCCCTCTTTTCTCCGCCCTGTCGCTGGCGGATGCGGGGCTCAGCCGTATCCGCCACGAAGGGGTTCGCTCGAGCGGCTAGCCCAGGGTGATAAAGCGGGCATCGTCGAAGCCTGCCTCCAAGAAGCGGTCCACGAGCTCAGGAGGGGCGGGGGTGTCGAGGGAGAGAGCCATGAGCGCCTTTCCCCCCCGGTTGGTGCGCGAAACGGCCATGTTGGCGATGTTGATGCCGGCATTGCCGAAGAGCGAGCCCACTCGCCCGATCACGCCGGGGCGATCGTCGTACAGGAAGAACGCCATCAGGTCGTCCAGCTCGATCTCGATCTGGAAGCCGAGCGCGGCCACCAGCCAGTGCCGTCCCTCCCGGCCGATGGTGGTGCCCTCCACGGTCACCTCCCGCCCGTCGGCGATGACGCTGACCGCGACGAGGTTCGTGTAGCGCGGCGAGGCGCGGCGCTTCTCCTCCTCGACCTCGATACCCCGCTCGGCCGCGATCACAGGGGCGTTGACGTAGTTGACCGGCTGGTCTGCCCGCCCCTGGAAGGCGCCGTTCAAGACGGCCACCGTGAGTAGGCGGGTGTCGTAGTCAGCAAGCTCGCCCTGGTAGCGCAAGAGGATGCGGTCGGCGCGGCCCTCGGCGAGCTCCATCGCCAGCCGCCCGAGCTTGATGGCCAGCGGGATGAACGGGCCCAGAGCGGCCAGGTCCTCGGCCCGCACCGAGGGGATGTTGACCGCGTTCGTGACCACCTCCCCCTCGAGCGCGGCTGCCACCTGCTCGGCCACGATCACCCCCGCTCGGTCCTGGGCCTCGCGGGTGGAGGCAGCAAGGTGGGGCGTGACCACCACGTTCTCGAGGTCGAGCAGGGGCCCGGTGTAGGGCTCCTGGGAGAAGACGTCGAGGGCGGCGGCGGCGATCCTGCCCGAGCGGAGAGCCTGGATGAGCGCTTCCTCGTCCACGAGCCCGCCGCGGGCGGTGTTGACGAGACGCGCACCCTCCTTCATACGGGCGAGAGCCGCAGCGCCGATGAGGCCGCGCGTCTCCTCGGTCAGGGGGAGGTGAAGGGTGAGGAAGTCGCTGACCGCCAATACCTCCTCTAGCGTGTCCGCCCGCTCCACCCCGAGCTCCCGGAAGCGCTCCCGAGAGACGAAGGGGTCGTAGCCGACCACCCTCATGCCCAATCCGAGCGCCCTCCTGGCCACCTCCTGGCCGATCCTGCCCAGGCCGAGCACGCCCAGAGTCTTATCGCAGAGCTCGATCCCCGCGTAGAGGTCGCGCTCCCAGCGGCCAGCCTTGAGGGCAGCGTGGGCCTGGGGAATGTTGCGAGATAAGGCGAGGAGGAGCCCGATCGTGTGCTCGGCGGCAGAGACGATGGTCGACTCGGGGGCGTTGGCCACCACGATGCCGCGGCGGGTGGCGGCAGCCA
>PSLH01000053.1:8421-15137 GCA_040289505.1 Thermoleophilia bacterium
CCGCCGGCGCAAAAGCTCCACGCCCGCGGCTGCGATCGGCTCTCGGATGAGCACCCGGGGACGCTCGCTCACAGCGACGGCGGCGGGCTCTCGGCGTAGGCGGCGAGCGCCCGAGCCACTGCCTCCCCTCGCTCGATGTCGGCTCCCAGGTCGGCCAGGGTCAGCTCCACGGCGGCCAGAGCGGTCACGATGTCGAACACGTCGTAGTAGCCGATGTGGCCGATGCGGAAGATCTTCCCTTTGAGCGGGCCTTGGCCCCCAGCGAGCTGGACGCCGTGCCGCTCGCGCAGGGCGAGCAGGAGCTCGCCGGAGTCGACGCCGGCCGGCGCCCGCACGGCGGTGACGACCGCGGACGAGTCGTCGTCGGGGGAGAAGAGCTCAAGCCCCATGGCCTTCACGCCTGCTCGACACGCCCGACCCAGCCGGCGGTGGCGGCAGAACGCCTCCTCCAGCCCTCGCTCGAGCACGAGGCCGAGGGCGACGTCCAAGCCCTTGACGAGCGACACGGCCGGGGTGAAGGCAGCGTCCAGCCGCTCCTGGGCGCGGCGGGCTCGGTCCCAATCGAAGTAGTAGCGAGGCGAGGAGCCGCGTCCCGCCTCCCACACGGCCTCGGAGACGGCGGCCATGGCCAGGCCGGGCGGGCTCATGAGCGCCTTCTGAGAACCCGAGCAGGCGACGTCGATCCCCCAGGCATCGACCTCCAGGGGAACCGCCCCCAGGCTGGAGACGGCGTCCACTACCACCCGGGCCCCGGAGGGACGGGCAGCCGCGGCAAGGGCCTGGACGTCGCAGACGACGCCGGTGGAGGTCTCCGAGTGGGTGAGGAAGACGGCCCTGGCTCCTCCCAGCTCCTCCAGCCGCCGAGCAAGGTCGTCGGCGGAGGGCACCTCTCCCCAGGCGTAGCGGATGGCCTCCACCTGGCAGCCGTAGCGCTCGGCGATCTCGATCCAGCGCTCGCCGAAGTGGCCGGCGGAGACCACCACCACCCGGTTTCCGGGCGAGCAGAGGTTGGCTACCGCCGACTCCATGGCCCCGGTGCCTGAGGCCGTAAACAGGAGGACCTCGGACGTCGTCCGGAATACCTGCCGCAAGCGCTCGAGGCACCGCCCGAAGACGGGCCGGAAGTCAGGGCCCCGGTGATGGACGACCGGCTCTGCCATGGCGCTCAGCACTTGGGGGGGAACCGGCGTCGGCCCCGGCGTGAAGAGGTAGCGCTTGCCCGGCATGTGGCCTCAGCCTAGCGACCGCTCCGGCAACGGCGAAGGGGAAGCCCGCCCGAGAGGCGAGGGCGCCGGGACCTGTCGCCCGTGGGCCACCGAGGCTCGCCGTCGCCGTGCGTCGGCGCGACCTCCGCCCTTCCGAGTACGCTTGCCCGAGCGAGGTGAGGAGAGCAGTGAGCGAGGAGCGCCCAGGCGCGAGCCAGAGGACGTCGGCCGTCGTCTCGGCCCGGGAGGTGACGAGGCGCTACGGCCACGGCGAGACGGCCGTCATGGCCCTTCGCGGGGTCACCTTGGACATCGAGCGGCGCAAGCTGACCGCGGTCATGGGGCCGTCCGGGTCGGGCAAGTCGACCCTGATGCACATCCTCGCTGGCCTGGACAAGCCCACGACCGGCTCGGTGTCGATCGACGGCACCGTCATCGACCGCCTGGGCGACAGCGAGCTCACCAAGCTGCGCCGGACCCACGTCGGGTTCGTGTTCCAGTTCTTCAACCTGCTCCCCATGCTCAACGCCGAGGAGAACGTCCTCCTGCCGCTCTCGATCGCTGGCCGAAAGCCCGACCGACAGTGGGTGGAGGAGCTGCTCAGGCGGATGGGCATTGCCGACCGGCGCCGCCACCGGCCGGCCGAGCTCTCGGGCGGACAGCAGCAGCGGGTGGCCATCGCCCGCGCCCTTGTCACCAAGCCCACCATCGTGCTCGCCGACGAGCCCACGGGCAACCTCGACTCCGCCACCGGAGCCGAGATCCTCCAGCTCATGCGGGACTCCGTCGACTCCTTCGGTCAGACCACGGTGGTGGTGACCCACGACCCTCGGGTGGCGGCCATCGCCGACCGCATCCTCTTCCTGGCCGACGGGCGCATCGTCCACGACTTGGTGGGGGCGACCGTCCGCGACGTCATCGCGGCGATGGAGGAGCTGACCCGAGCGTGATCGCCTTCGCCCTCAAGGGCCTCGCCGCTCGCAAGCTGAGGGCCAGCCTCACTGCCCTCGCCGTCGTCCTGGGCGTCGCCATGGTCAGCGGCAGCTACGTCCTCACCGACACCATCAAGAGCGCCTTCGACGAGATCTTCTCCACCTCCTACGCCGGGACGGACGCTGTCGTCACCGGTCGCGACCTCAGGATCGGCTCGGGCGGCGAGCGCACGGCGCCGCCTCCCATCCCCGAGTCGCTTCTGGCCACCGTCCGCTCCCTGCCGGAGGTAGCGCTGGCGAGCGGGCTCGTCTTCGAGAGCAGGGGGGTAAAGATCGTCAAGCCGGACGGGTCGGTGGTGAACACTCGAGGCGCTCCCTCCTTGGGCTTCGGTCTAGACACGAGCCCAAGCTACGCCCGCTTCAACCCCCTGCGCCTGGTCGCCGGCCGCTGGCCCCGGGGGGCCGGCGAGGCAGTGATCGACGCCGGCACCGCCCGCAGGATCGGCCTTGGGGTAGGCGACCGGGTGCGAATAGCGACTCTCCACCCGGCCCGCCCGTTCAGGCTTGTGGGCATCGCGCGCTACGGCGACGTCGACTCGCTCGGGGCCGCCACCTTCGTCGTCTTCGACCTGCGCACGGCCCAGGCGCTCCTCGATCGCCGAGGCAAGCTGGACGCGATCTCCGTGGCAGCCAAGACGGGTGTCTCTCCCAAGGACCTCGTCGCGGCCCTCGAGCGCGTCCTCCCCCCAGGGATCGTGGCCCGCACCGGCCAGCAGCAGGCTGCCGAGCAGAAGCGGGACGTGGCCGACTTTACCACCTTCATCCGCTACTTCCTCCTTGCCTTCGCCGGCATCGCCCTCTTCGTGGGTGCCTTCGTCATCTTCAACACCCTCTCGATCACCGTGGCCCAGCGCGCCCGGGAGCTCGCCACGCTCCGTACGATCGGTGCCTCCCGCCTCCAGGTGCTGTGGTCGGTGGTGGCGGAGGCGCTCGCCATCGGGCTTGTCTCCTCCCTGGCTGGGCTCTTCTTAGGGCTAGCTTTGGCTAAAGGACTCGATTCCCTCTTCGTCTCGCTGGGGATCGAGTTTCCCCGCAAGGGGCTCGTGCTCGCGCCCCGAACCGTGCTCGTGTCGCTCGTCCTGGGGGTGCTGGTGACTCTGATCGCCGGACTCGCTCCCGCCGTGCGGGCGACCCGGGTCCCGCCCATCGCGGCGGTTCGAGAAGGGGCCGTCCTTCCCCCCTCCCGCCTTGCCCGACTGGCCCCCGCCATCGCCCTCCTCGTGATCGTCGCTGCCGTGGGTCTCCTCGTGCGCTCCCTGTTCGCCGACGACCAGGGGGTGGCGGAGCGACTCCTATCCATGGGAAGCGGGTGCCTTCTCCTCTTCGGAGGGGTAGCCCTTCTCTCCTCGCGTTTCGTGCGCCCGCTGGTCGGCCTCGTCGGCTGGCCGGGCGCGCGCCTAGGCGGCGCGCCTGGACGTTTGGCCCAGGAGAATGCCCGCCGCAACCCCGGCCGCACCGCGGCCACGGCGGCCGCCCTCATGATCGGCCTTGCACTGGTGACGTTCGTGGCCGTGGTCGCTCAAGGTATGCGAGCCTCCAACCGGGACGCCATCGAGCGACAGGTAAAAGCGACCTTCGTCGTCACCTCCCAGGACGGCTTTACCCCCTTCGCCGCCGGCGCCGGCGAGGTCGTCTCCCGCCTTGCCGGCGTGCGAGCGACGAGCGTCCGCGCCGACCAGGCAAGGGTGGCGGGCTCGGACAAGTACGTGACCGGGATCGACCCTGCCACCATCCTCCAGGCCTACAAGTTCGAGTGGGAGCAGGGCTCCGACGCCGTCCTTGCGGAATTGGGGCGGAACGGCGCCATCGTGGAGCGAGCCTTCGCCAAGGACAAAGGGCTCCGGATAGGCTCCCGCCTCACCCTCCTTGCCCCCACCGGAAGGCGGATCTCGCTGCGAGTGGCGGGGGTCTACAAGCCGCCGCCCTTCTACCCTCTGCTCGGCTACGTCAGCATCCCGGTGCAGACGTTCGACGCCCTCTTCGACCGACCCCGGAACCAGTACACCTTCATCTCCGGGAAGATCAGCGCCCGCCGCCTGAAGCGGGCGCTGGCGGAGTTCCCTGACACCCGCGTCCTTACCCGGGAGGAGTGGATCGCCGACGCGGAGGCCAACCTGAGCCAGTTCCTGAACCTGCTCTACGTGCTCCTGGCCCTGAGCGTCGTCGTCAGCCTCCTCGGCATAGTGAACACGCTCGTCTTGTCCGTACTCGAGCGGCGTCGCGAGCTTGGCATGCTGCGCGCGGTGGGGATGACCCGTGGCCAGGTTCGGCGGATGGTGCGCCACGAGAGCGTCGTCACCGCCCTCATCGGAGCTGTCCTCGGCCTTCCCTTGGGGATCTTCTTGGCTGCCCTCGTCACCGCGGCTCTCTCCCGCTACGCCCTCCAGTTCTCCGTGCCCGTGGGATCCTTAGCCTTGTTCGCGGCCATCGCCCTCCTCGCTGGGGTAGCAGCGGCGGTACTGCCGGCCCGACGAGCAGCACGGCTGGACGTCCTCCAGGCGCTCCAGTACGAGTAGAGGCGGGGAGGCAGGCGAGCGCTACGCGAGGACGGGAGCGACGGAGTGCGATGATCGAGACGGCCTCGTGACCCGTCGTGGGAATAGTGGCTTACCCCTGCCTAGAGCGACTGATCCTACTTGGACAATGACCTCGTCGAGCAGACCGGCGTCATAGACCTGACCAGCAAGGTCTCCCTCTCCCACAATCCAGATGTTCTTCGAGCCCGCCGCTTTGCTCAATTCAGCGTGAACAGGCCGCACATCGCCTTGGACGAAGCGTATGCTCGCCGCCCCTTCAATCGATCGGAGCGCTCGGCTGAAGAAGATCCAGGCTAGCTGGGCGTACGGCCATGGCAATCCCATCTCGGCGACGACCTTGTCAGCATGACGCAGGATCCACTCGTAGGTTGCTCGACCCATCGCCAATGCGCGGACCTGCGCGATGAATGCCGGATAGCTCGTGTCGTTCGCATCGCCCAGCGGGAACAGCCAGTCCAAGGAGTCGTCTTCGGTGGCGATGAATCCGTCGATACTCGTCGCCGTATGGTATTGCGTCTTCATAAAAGCGAGCACCTCCGTTTCATAAAAGCGAGCACCTCCGTGTGGCCCAAGAGCTCGGACAGAAGCCCGCGCACGAGAATCGACGGGAGGCCCGCAGGCTGACGAGGTACCTCATCTCCTTTCCGGCATCGGCGATGGACGTCCCCGACGAAGACCTGGCTTCCGTGTCCGAGGCTGCGCACGCGGTGCTTCGCGAGGCCAAGGCGGCCGGGGTCTACGTGCTCGCCGGCGGCATCGACAACGACGTCGGGCCGCTCACGGTCGGAGCCGACGGCACAGTCACGAACGAGACCTGCCCCGAGACCAGGGGCCTAGACGGAGGCTTTTGCATCCTGGAGCTCCCCTCACGCCAAGCCGCCGTCGAATGGGCGGCGAAGATCGCCAGAGCCTGCCGCTGCCCCCAGGAGCTGCGCGAGCTCGGGTACGACCCCGAGAGCTGAGCAAAGCCGGAGGATTGCTTGGGTCGCAAAAACTGTCGAGAATGAGTCAGACGTCGACCCCGCGAGTCACCAGTCTCCGGCGTGCCAGTCGCCGTTAGGAAAGACGCGCTTGAACGCCCTCGCCGCGAGCGAAGGGGCGAAGTCGGCGTAGGGTACGACCCAGTCGCCGGGTCGAGCGACGTACAGGGCACACGGCCCTCGGTGGCGGCGAGCGAGCGCAGCAAACGGGACGTGCGTACCTCCGCAGCGCCCGCGCCACGATCATCCGCCCTTCGCCCCGGCGGCTTCGAGCGCGGCCCACTCGCGTTCGCGTCCCACCAGTGACCGGGGCTGAGACCCACCCGGCCCTGGGAGCCACGAGCTCCGGCCTCTCTCCGCCTCGCCCCAGCGATAGCCTGGGCCGGCCGTAGGCGGCCTCGAAGACCGGGTTTCGCTCGACCCAGCCGCCGGGCATGGGCGAGGGCGTCAGAACCGTCCCACCATATCTCTCAAAAAGCGCCCAACAATTATATAATTTTGCATATATCTCCGCACCTAAATTATATATCTCTGAAGTCGTCCTGAATTACGCTGCCCGCGATCGCGTTTGGCCTATATTGCGGGATGTGCGGATTTTGATCACCGGGGCAACGGGGTATGTGGGGGGTAGGTTGGTCCCTCGCCTGCTGGAGCGGGGGCACGGCGACAAGGTACGGGTGCTGGCGCGCGATCCCTCGCGCCTGCGGGGGCGTCCCTGGCTTTCGGAGGTGGAGGTCGTGCAGGGTAGCCTTGAGGACGCCTCGAGCCTGGAGCGTGCCCTAGAGGGGGTGGATGTCGCCTACTACCTGGTTCACGCCATGCTCACCGGGGGAGATTTCCCCAAGCTGGAAAGCCGCCAGGCCGATGCCTTTGCCCTGGCCGCGCATCGCGCGGAGGTGAAGCGGGTTATCTACCTAGGGGGACTCCAGCCCCAGGGACTCACTCCATCCCCGCACCTCGAGAGCCGCGCCAAGGTGGGAGAGACCCTGCGCGCCCTGGTGC
>PSLH01000054.1:0-15062 GCA_040289505.1 Thermoleophilia bacterium
GCGAGGAGACGACCCTTCGAAGGGAGCGCCCAGGGCATCGCCCACGGCCAGCCCGAGCAGAGCGCCCCGAGCTCGCGCCAGGGAGGAAGGCTCGGGCATGGCTTCCATGGTGGCACAGCGATCGCTCTCGCTTCCTGCCCGTGCCGGCGCCTACACTGAGAGCGGTGCAGGAAGTCCTCTCCGTCTCCAACGAGGTCGCGGCCGAGCTGGCCACGGTGGGCGACGGGGTCCTCGATGTTCTCCGCGATCGCCTCCACTGCACCATCCACTTGCGGGGGAACCGGCTCACCATCGAGGGGGACGAGGCCCAGGTGACCGAGGCCAAGGCAGTAGTCGACGAGCTTGTCGAGCTGGTCGAGAGCGGCCACGACATCGGCCCGGGCACGGTGGACGCGGTGCTGGGGGCGCTCCACCAGGCCAAGGACGTCCGGGACATCTTCGAGGACGTCATCTGGCGCCACCGGGGGAAGAAGATCGCTCCCAAGACGGTGAACCAGAAGCGCTACGTGGACGCGATCCGCACCCACACCATCACCTTCGCCATCGGCCCGGCGGGGACGGGCAAGACCTACCTGGCCATGGCCTTGGCTGTGAGGGCTCTGGCCGAACGGGAGGTGGGGCGCATCATCCTCACCCGGCCGGCGGTGGAGGCAGGAGAGCGGCTGGGGTTCCTTCCCGGCGACGTCTTGGCCAAGGTGGATCCGTACCTTCGCCCTCTCTACGACGCTCTCTACGACATGCTGGACGCCGACAGGCTTGCCTCCTACATGGAGAAGGGGGCGATCGAGGTGGCGCCCCTTGCCTTCATGCGCGGGCGAACGCTCAACGACTCGTTCATCATCCTCGACGAGGCCCAGAACACGAGCCCCGAGCAGATGCAGATGTTCCTGACCCGTCTCGGCTTCGGCTCCAAGATCGTCGTCACCGGGGACGTCACCCAGATCGACCTCCCCCGCGACCAAGCCTCCGGGCTCGTGTCCGTGCAGGACATTCTCGGCTCGATCGAGGGCATCGCCTTCATCCGCTTCGGGCACGAGGACGTCGTCCGCCACAAGCTGGTGCAGCGGATCGTGGAAGCCTACCGCCGCCACGCCGAGGAGACCGGCTGGCGCCGGGCTCGCTAGGTCGTGGTCGAGGTCGAGGTCGCGAACCGAAGCGGAGTCGAGGTCGACGAGGAGGCCGCTGTCGCGCTCGCCCGCCGCGTGCTGGCCGGCGAGGGGATCGAGGACGGCGAGCTCGGCATCGCCTTCGTGGGGCCAGAGGAGATCCGCGCCCTCAAGCGCCAGCACCTGGGAGTGGACGAGCCCACCGACGTTCTCGCCTTCCCCATCGACGGGCGGGAGCCCCTCCCTCCCTCCGTCCCCCGTCAGCTGGGCGACGCGGTCCTCTGCCCCCAGGTCGCGGGGGAGCGCTGGCAGGAGGCGCTCGTGCACGGCCTCCTCCACCTCCTCGGCTACGACCACGGCTCGGAGATGGAGGCGCGAGAGGAGCGCTACCGGCAATGAGTCGCCGTCGCAGCCTCTCCCTGCTCGACAGCTTCAACTACGCCATCGAGGGGGTGATCCACACCCTCCGCACCCACCGCAACCTACGCATCCACTTCCTTGCTGCGGCCGGGGTGCTGGTGGCCGCGGCCTGGACCGGGGTGACGAGGCTGGAGCTCATCGTTCTCCTGCTCGCCATCGCCTTCGTCCTCATCGCCGAGATGATCAACTCGGCCATCGAGCAGGCCGTGGATGTGGCCACTACCTCGTTCGATCCTCTAGCCAAGCTGGCCAAGGACATGGCCGCCGGCGCTGTGCTCATCGCCTCCCTGACCGCTGTCGCCATCGGCTACCTCGTCTTCTCCCACCGCCTGGCCGAGCCCGCCACCCGGGTCATCGATCGGCTGCGCGACGCCCCCGTGACTGTGACTTTGGTCGCGCTCTTCCTCACCGTGTTCGTGGTCATCGCCACCAAGGCCTGGACTGGCCGGGGCACCCCTCTCCGGGGCGGCCTTCCCTCCGGGCACGCGGCCGTCGCCTTCGCCGGCTGGATGGCCGTCACCTACATCGTGGGGCCCAGCGAGCACCGCTTCCTCGTCTCTACCATCATGTTCTTGATGGCCCTGCTCGTAGCCCAGACACGGGTGGAGGCCGGCGTCCACTCCGCCCTGGAGGTGGCCTACGGAGGCCTCCTGGGCGCTCTTGTCACCCTTGCCGTGTTCCAGCTCTTCTTTTGACCGTGCGCGACGACGATCGCGACCTGCTCGAGCGGGCGAGGGAGGCGGCCCGGTACGCCTACGCTCCCTACTCCAGGCTCCAGGTGGGAGCGGCCGTGCGCGCGCGGGACGGGAGGGTGTTCACCGGCGCCAACGTGGAGAACGCGTCCTACCCGCTCGGCATCTGCGCCGAGCGCTCCGCCCTTGCTGCTGCCGTCTCCGCTGGGCTTCGACCTGGCGATCTGGAGTCGATCGCGGTCACCGCCTCGCCCTGCGGCGGCTGGAGGCGGCGCTCGAAGAGCAGAGCTACGCCTTCGCCGAATGGCGCGCGGCGGCTGCCGCCAGTGGCTGGTCGAGCTTCGGCTGGAGCGGGTCGTCTATCCCCGGTCGCAGGACGAGGTCGCCGCCGTCTCCCCAGGCGAGCTTCTCCCCGAGAGCTTTCGGCTGTGACCGCGCCCTGCTCCCCGCAGGGGGATCCTTGCGACAACCAGCCACACGCTCTGGGGAGGAGGGCGCGCCGGTGAGATCGGGGTTCGTGGCTGTGGCCGGCCGCCCCAACGTGGGCAAGTCGACGCTCGTCAACGCCCTCTGCGGGGGGAAGGTGGCCATCGTCTCCGACAAGCCTCAGACCACGAGGCGGCGCATCTACGGCATCGCCACCGGCGACGACTACCAGCTCGTGCTCGTCGACTTGCCCGGCTTTCAGCGGCCTCGGGACGCGCTCACCGAGCGCATGCAGCGAACCGTCGACCACGCCTTCCAAGAGGTGGATGCCGTCCTCTTCGTCCTTGACTGTCGGGAGCGGATCGGCGCCGGCGACCGCTTCATCGCCGAGCGGGTCTTCTCCGTGGGCGTGCCGGTGGTGATCGCTCTAAACAAGGTCGACCGACTCAAGCCCGCCCACATCGCCTCCCAGATGAAAGCGGCTGCGGCCCTAGGCGACTTCCACGCCCTCCACCCGGTGAGCGCCAAGACGGGGGAAGGGGTGGGCGACCTCAAGCGTGAGCTGATCGAGCTCCTGCCCGAGGGCCCGCTCTACTTCCCTCCCGATCAGCGCACCGATCTTCCGGCCGAGCTCCAGGTCGCCGAGCTCATCCGGGAGAAGGCCTTGGAGCTGACCCGAGAGGAGGTGCCGCATGCGATCTCGGTGGAGGTGGAGGAGATCGAGGGGAAGGTGGTGCGGGCCGTCGTCTACGTGGAGACGGAGTCGCAGAAGCAGATCGTGATCGGCAGGGGAGGGCGCATGATCAAGGAGATCGGAATGCGGGCCAGGCCGGAGATCGAGCACCTCCTCGGCCACCCTGTCTTCCTCGACCTCACCGTCAAGGTGCGTCCCCGCTGGCGTCGAGACGAGGCGATGCTGGAGCGGCTGGGGATCTAGCGCTACCGGCTCTCGCTGTCGCCCAGTCGGTAGCCCTTGGCCTTGAGCTCGTCCATCGCCTCCTGCAGGCGCTGGAAGGCGTCGCTCTTGGACACGTCGAGCTCGTCCTGCATCTGGAGGAGCTCGGAGAGGGGGGCGGTCTTGACCTTGCGGGCGACCTCGCGGACGAGGTCGGCCAGCTCGCGGGCTGCTTTGACCAGCTTGTCCTGGGCCGCTTGCGCGTCCTCGGGCGGGCGAAGATCGGACAGCTCCCCGGCGGCCGCGTCGAGCGCCTGGCCCAGCGTACTCAGGAGGTCGGCTAGGGCCCCCAGGTCGGAGGGGTCGATCTGAGCCGTGCTGAGGTTGCCGAACCGGACCTGGAGATCCTGGCCGATCTGGGCCACCCTCTGCTCGTACTCAGCCTTGGACAGTCGCGCTTCGCTCCCTCCGCCGCAACCGGCGACGATCACGACGAGAGCAGCCAGGGCGGCAACGACGAGGCAAGCAGCAGGTCTCCTCACGGGGCTCCCTCCGGTGGACGCGGGCCCGGTCGAGCAGAGGATACCGCGCCTTTCCCGGCGGGGTGCCCCTGGGGCCGAGCCGGGGCGTACACTGGAGGCGATGGCGCAGGCGCCTGCCCTCCTCTCTGGGCTTGAGCTCCCGCTTTCGCGGCGGCTTTGTCGGGTCGGCTCGGTGGACGCGGTGGCGGTGGAGGAGCGGGCCGCCGTCCTCGCTCGCCGCTCGATCAAGCGCGAGGCCAAGCTCTTTGCTCTCGACCTGGCCGTGCGCATGACGGACCTGACGACGCTGGAGGGCGCCGATACCCCGGGGAAGGTGTCTGCTCTCTGCGCCAAGGCCCTCCGGCCTGATCCCGCCGACCCCACCGTGCCTCCGGTGGCGGCCGTCTGCGTCTATCCCAGCCTCGTCCCCGTGGCCAAGGAGCGGCTCTCGGGGACCTCCGTCAAGGTGGCCTCGGTCGCCGCTGCCTTCCCCTCTGGGCAGGCCTCCACCGCCCTCAAGGTGCGGGAGGTGGAGGAGGCGGTGGCCCTGGGCGCCGACGAGGTGGACATGGTTATCGATCGCAGCGCCTTCCTGTGCGGGCGCTACGGGAAGGTCTACGACGAGATCGCTCGGATCAAGGAGGCCTGTGCCGGGAGGACGCTGAAGGTGATCCTGGAGGTGGGCGAGCTGGGAAGCTACGACCAGGTGCGGCGAGCCTCCCTCCTTGCCATGGCTGGAGGGGCCGACTTCATCAAGACCTCGACCGGCAAGCTGCCCCAGGCGGCGACCCTCCCGGTCGCCCTCGTCATGCTGGAGGCGATCCGCGACGTCTATGACGAGACCGGCCGAAGGGTGGGAATGAAGCCAGCGGGGGGCATCCGCCAAGCCAAGCAGGCCGTCCAGTACCTCGTCCAGCTCTACGAGACGCTCGGCCCCGACTGGCTGACTCCCGACCTCTACCGCATCGGCGCCTCCACGCTCCTCAACGACGTGCTCATGCAGATCAGGAAGGAGAAGACAATGCGCTACCAGAGCCACGACTACTTCACCATCGACTGATGCCCGACGTCTGGACGCACGGCAAGTGGACGGTCAGGCCCGGCCGCGAGGAGGAGTTCGTGCAGGCGCTCGGCGCTCTCGCCCGCGAGGCGAGAGACGAGCTCGGGATCGACCCGCCTCTCCTCCTCCGCCACCGGGAGCAGCCTAACGTCTTCCTCACCTTCAGCAGCTGGCCTAGCGAGGTCGACATCGAGCGTTTTCGGGAGTTCCTCTTTCCCCGGTTGGGACCGATGCGCGAGCTGGTGGAGAGCTTCGAGCCGCACACGCTCGACGAGGTGTCTCTTGACTGAGGTCGAGAGAACGCATGCTGCCGCTCCTGCCCCTTCCGGCTGGGAGTACGCTCCCTCCCTCGAGTCCCGCGACATCGTCCGCCTAGAGGCGCGCTACGGCGTCTTCGCGGGCGGCAAGTGGCTGGAGCCGCGGTCGGGGGAGTGGTACCAAACGATCAATCCGGCCACCGAGGAGCCGCTGGCCGAGGTAGCCCAGGCTGGGGCCGAGGACGTGGCCCTGGCCGTTCAAGCAGCCCGGGAGGCGCTTGAGAGCGGCTGGGCCCAGCTTCCCGGCTCGGAGCGGGCCAAGTACCTGTTCCGCATCGCCCGCCTCCTCCAGGAGCGCTCCCGCGAGCTCGCCGTGCTGGAGACCCTAAACGGGGGAAAGCCGATCCGGGAGTCGCGGGACGTCGATTTGCCCCTGGCGGCTGCCCACTTCTTCTACTACGCCGGCTGGGCGGACAAGCTCGAGTACGCCTTTCCCAACCGCTCGCCCCGTCCGGTCGGCGTCTGTGGCCAGATCATTCCCTGGAACTTCCCCTTGCTCATGCTGGCCTGGAAGGTGGCCCCGGCCCTCGCCTGCGGTAACACCGTCGTCCTCAAGCCAGCGGAGACGACGCCGCTCACCGCCCTTTTTTTCTGCGACATCCTCCGTCAGGCCGAGCTTCCCGCTGGGGTGGTCAACATCGTCACCGGAGACGGGAGGACGGGAGCCGCGCTCGTCAGGGCTGAGGTGGACAAGATCGCTTTCACCGGCTCGACCGAGGTGGGCAAGCTCATCCAGCGAGAGCTGGCCGGCACCGGCAAGCGGCTGACGCTGGAGCTAGGCGGGAAGGCGGCGAACATCATCTTCGAGGACGCCCCCCTCGACCAGGCGGTGGAGGGGATCGTGAACGGCATCTACTTCAACCAGGGTCATGTCTGCTGCGCCGGCTCTCGCCTCCTCGTCCAGGAGGCCATCGCCGAGGAGGTCGTGCGCCGGCTCAAGCGCCGCTTGAGCACGCTTCGGCTGGGAGATCCCCTGGACAAGAACACCGACGTCGGCGCCATCAACTCGGCCGCCCAGCTGCGCAAGATCGAGGAGCTGGTGGAAGCGGGCAAGGAGGAGGGAGCCGAGATCTACCAGCCCCCCTGCCGGCTTCCCGATCGGGGGTTCTGGTTTCCCCCTACCGTCCTCACCAGCGTGGCCCAGAGCTCCCGCGTCGCCCAGGAGGAGATCTTCGGCCCGGTGCTCTCTGTCCTCACCTTCCGCACCCCCGACGAGGCGGTGGAGAAGGCGAACAACACCCCCTACGGGCTCTCCGCCGGCGTGTGGACGGAGAAGGGCTCCCGCATCCTGTGGATGGCCGAGCGCCTACGCGCCGGTGTCGTCTGGGCGAACACGTACAACCGCTTCGACCCGGCTTCCCCCTTCGGCGGCTACAAGGAGTCAGGATTTGGCCGGGAAGGGGGCCTCCACGGGCTGGAGCCGTACCTTGACTTCCTGTGATGGCCCGCATCCCGGTGCGCAAGACTTACAAGCTGTACATCGGGGGCGCCTTTCCCCGCTCGGAGTCGGGTCGTACCTACGAGGCGGAGGGCGCCAACGTGGCACGCGCCTCCCGCAAGGACCTGCGCGACGCGGTGCGAGCTGCCCGTCAGGCTTTCCCCGGCTGGGCGGGGCTGAGCGCCTACGCCCGGGGCCAGATCCTGTACCGAGTGGCGGAGATGATGGAGGCCCGCCGGGCCGACCTCGCCTCCAGGTGCGCGGGCGCCGAGGAGGTCGATCGTGCCATCGATCGGGTGGTCTGGTACGCCGGGTGGGCCGACAAGCTCGCCCAGGCGCTCGGCTCCGCCAATCCCGTCGCTGGCCCCTACTTCAACTTCACCGTGCCCGAGCCCACGGGGGTGGTGGGAATCGTCTGCCCAGAGGAGCCAGCTCTAGCCGGCGTCGTCTCCCGGCTGGCGCCCGCCATCGTGTCCGGGAACACGGCTGTGGCCATCGCCTCCCGCTCGCGCCCTCTGGCCGCCATCGAGTTGGCCGAGGCTCTGGCCACGTCCGACCTGCCCGCCGGCGTCGTCAACATCCTCACCGGCCACAAGGAGGAGCTCGCTCCTTGGCTCGCCTCGCACATGGACGTGAACGCGCTCGACCTCTGTGGCGCTGACAGCCTCGCCCCCGATCTGGAGCGAGCGGCAGCTGACAACGTGAAGCGCGTGACCCGTGGCTCGCCCGACGGGCAGAGCCTGTGGGAGATCGCTGCCTTGGTGGAGCTGAAGACGGTGTGGCACCCGGTCGGCCGCTGACCGGGCGGGTTAGCATTCTTCTGCGCGTGACCGGCTCCCGTCGCCTGAGCCAAGCGATCTCCGAGGGAGACGGGATCTCCGTGCTCGTGCAGGTGGCCGACGCTGGCGCCGCGGCCCGAGCCGAGGCCCAGGGAGCGGAAGGGCTCGTCCTCGACGCTCCCGTGCCCGAGGTACGGGAGGCTAGCTCGCTCCCAATCCTCTTCCGGGGCCGCTCCCCCGAGGAGGCGCGAGCGGCAGGGGCGGATGCCTGGATCCTCGTGACCGAGCGGGAAGGGGAGGAGGAGCTGGAGGCTCTGTACCGGCGAGCGCACGATCTGGGCCTTGAGTGCGTGGTCGACGTCCACGACGAGGCGGAGCTGGCGTCGGTACTGGAGCGTATCGACCCCGAGATCGTGCTCCTCTCGCCCCGGGGAGCTAGGGCGGGCGAGGCGCTGGAGCGGGTGCTCGAGCTCCTTCCCGACCTCCCCGCTGGCAAGCTGGCCATCGCCGAGCTCCGCGCCACCACCCGCGAGGAGGTGGCGGCCTTGGAGCGAGCGGGCGTGGACGCCGTCCTGGTCGGGCCCAGCGACGTGAGCGACCTGGTCGGCGGCCTCCCGCCTCCCGTGTAGCGGGCCGCGTATTCTGAGAGGGAGCCGAAGTGGCGGAACTGGTAGACGCGCCGGACTCAAAATCCGGTGGCCGCAAGGCCGTGTGGGTTCGACTCCCACCTTCGGCACTGGCACGACGAGGCGGGCTTGCGGGGAATCGCCGCCTCCCAACCTAGCGGCGCGACGGCGCCTTTCTACACAGACGGCGCCTTCTCCAGAAGGAGAGCGCGGAGAGCCAGGGAAGCCCGCCGGCCAGGAGGCCCCGCGAGGCGCGGGAGGGCAAGCCGGCTACCCGTACCACCTGGCGATCGAGACGCCACGCGGAAGCGGTACACGCGAGCTTCCGTCTTGGCACCGGCACCGCCCGGCCGTGCCCCTCACGTCGACGCTGAGCAACGCGATCGCAGCCGTCCTCTTCCGCCGGCCTCGCCTGCCGGCGGCGAGAGTGGGGCTCGAGGAGACGTCCGCCTGTTCGTTGCCGAGCTTGGCGTCCAGGCTGGCCGGGACGAGTGGAAGCCGTGCTCGGGAAATCGGAAGCGAGACTCCGCTGCCGCCGGGAAGAGCCTCACGGTCTCCCGCCCTCCGCGCTGGCAGGTCCGCAAAGCTTCTATACACACTTGCATTGCGCTTGGTCGGGGCCGATACTTGGCTCTTCAGCAAGCGACCGAAGGAGGTCCCGTGAGTAGGCGAGTCCTCGTAGCTTCCCTTCCGGTAGTTCTCTCCGCTGCCTTCCTGGCGGCGGGGGCCTCAGGGAGCGGGGCGGGCCCGAGCGCCGCGACGGTGCTTCCGTCTGCCTCCTGCGGCCCGGTCTTCTACAAAGGCGGAGGAAGCCCGCAGTTCCTGGTCGCCTCCGACCTCCCCCTCCAGGGGGCAGGACGGGCCCAGCCCCTGTCGATGGTCAAGGCGATCCGGTTCATCCTGGAGAAGCAGTACAAGTTCACGGCCGGCAGATACACCATCGGCTACCAGTCCTGCGACGACTCCACTGCCCAGCAGGGCGGCTGGGCCCCGGAGAAGTGCACCGCCAACGCGCGAGCCTACGCCAACGACCGCTCCGTGATCGGCGTGATCGGCACCTTCAACTCCGGCTGCGCCAAGCTGATCATCCCCATCCTCAACCGGGCTCCCAACGGCCCTCTGGCCATGATCAGCCCGGCCAACACCTATCCCGGCCTGACCCACGCTGCCAAGGGGATCACCGAGCCGGGCGAGCCTCAGAAGTACTACCCGACCGGGAAGCGCAACTACGTCCGCGTGGTCGCCACCGACGACTTCCAGGGCCCGGCCGACGCGCTTCTCATCCAGCAGCTGAAGCGAAAGAGCGTGTACATCCTCCACGACAACCAGACGTACGGGAAGGGTGTCGCCCTGGCCGTCCAGAAGGCGGCCAAGAAGCTGGGGATCAAGGCGCTCGGCTTCGAGGCCTGGGACGCCAAGGCGGCGAGCTACGAGGCGGTCGCCGCCCGCATCAAGCAGTCGGGAGCAGAGAGCGTCTTCCTGGGCGGTATCGTGGATAACAACGGCGCCAAGCTGGTCAAGGACCTCCGCGACGGGCTGGGGCCCAAGGTACTCTTGGTCGCTCCTGACGGCTTCACCCCCTTCTCGGCGGTAGCCGAGGCCGGGTCGGCGGCGGAGGGGATGTACATCAGCGTCGCCGGTCTTCCTAACGAGGCCCTGGGCCCCAGGGGCAAGGCCTTCATCAACGCCTACAAGGCCTACTCCAGGCAGAAGACGGTCGACCCCTACGCCGTGTACGCGGCCCAGGCGGCCCAGATCCTGTTCGACGCCATCGCCCGCTCGAACGGGACGAGGCCGTCCGTCACCGCCGAGCTGTTCAAGACCAAGGTGAACGGCGGCATCCTCGGCACCTTCCGCATCGACCGAAACGGCGACACCACTCTCAAGGGCATCACCATCTACAAGATGACCGGGGGCGAGGGGAAGTTCGACCGTACGCTGTACCCGTCCGAGAGCCTGGTGAAGTAGGGAGCCGACGACGGCAGACGAGCGAGCGCCGGGGGAGGCAGGCCCTCCCCCGGGCGCTCTCATAGCTGACGATGGCAACCGAGGCCCGAGCCGAACCGATTCGACCCAGGCGGGACGTCCTCCAGCTTCTCGTTCCCAGCCTCGGCCTCGTGCTCGTCGGCGTCGTCCTCGCCTGGCTTCTCGTCAACCTGGCGAAGAGCCCCGACGCCTTCTTCCGCGTCCTCTTCATCGGGATCACCGTGGGGGCGCTGTACGCCCTCGTAGCCCTCGGCTACAGCCTCGTGTACGGCATCCTCGAGCTCATCAACTTCGCCCACGGCGACGTCTTCATGCTCGGGGGCATGATGACGACGGCGGTCCTGCTCGATGCCTTCGGGCTGGGGGAGAGCCCGTCCATCGGCTCCCTCGCCCCGGCCATCGTGGCGGCTTTGGCCGTGGCCATGGTCGGCTGCGGCCTCCTCAACGCCACCATCGAGCGGGTCGCCTACAAGCCCCTGCGCCACGCCCCCCGGCTGGCCGCGCTCATCACCGCCATCGGCATGTCCTTCATCGTCCAGGACATCGCCTTGGTGTGGAAAGGATCCCAGTCGATCGCCGTTCCCAATGTCCTCCCCAAGGGCCACATCTTCCAGATCGGGGAGGTCGAGTACCGCTGGAACCAGCTGATCGTGCTCATCATCACCGTGCCCGTGCTCCTCGGCCTTGTCTACCTCGTCCAGTTCACCCGCCAGGGGAAGGCCATGCGGGCGACCGCCCAGGATCGGGACGCCGCCGCCATGATGGGGATCGATGTCGATCGCACGATCTCCTTCACCTTCCTCGTCGCCGGCTGCCTGGCCGGGGCGGCCGGGGTCGTGTTCGTGACCTACACCGAGTCGGTGCGCTTCGACACAGGCTTCCAGCTCGGCCTCATCGCCTTCACCTCAGCCGTCCTGGGGGGCATCGGTAACTTGCCGGGGGCGGTCTTGGGCGGCCTTCTCATCGGCCTCATCCAGGCCTTCAACGAGGGGCTCTCCTGGTATGCCCCCGGCCCCAACTGGACGCAGTCGATCGTGTTCACCATCCTCATCCTCATCCTCGTCTTCCGGCCCCAGGGCTTGCTTGGGGAGAGGACACCCGAGGGGGGCTAAGGTGCGCCGCCGACCCCGCCTGAGCGCGTACGAGGGCTTCTGGCAGGCGCTGGGGGCTGCCGGCGTGGCCGATGCCCGCCGCCGCTGGGAGGCCAAGCCTCTCCTCCTCCAGCGGGGTCTCCCCCCTCTCGTCGCCGCGGTGCTCGCGGTGGGAATCGCCTGGGCCAGCGGGCTCCCTCCCAGCCCCGCGCTCCTCGTCCTCCTCGCCCTCTCCTACGCCCTCTACCTCTCGCCCCATCGCGTTCGGCGGTGGGCGCTTCCTGTCACCGCCCTCTCCGTCGCTGTCGCCTACCCCTTCTACCTCGAGCACCTGTTCGCTCTGCCGGTGGTGAAGAGCTTCCCCAGCATGGACACGATGGTGGTCATGGCCATCTTCACCATGATGGCCCTAGGCCTGAACATGGTCGTCGGCTACGCGGGTCTTCTCGACCTCGGCTACGTGGCCTTCTACGCCATCGGCGCCTACGTGGCCGCCTGGCTTGCCTCCGACCACTTCACCCAGGTCGACCTCCGCTTCGGCGCCATCGGGGAGGACACCGGCGTGGGCGGGATCCACATCTCGATCTGGCTCGCCCTCGTCATCGCCGCCTGCGTTACCGCCGTGGCTGGGGTCATCATCGGCCTTCCCACCCTCCGCTTGCGGGGCGACTACCTGGCCATCGTCACCCTGGGCTTCGGCGAGATCCTGCCCCAGATCGCCCGCAACGGCGACCAGCAGGGGCTGGGCTTCAACCTCACCAACGGCCCTCAGGGGATCAACCCCGTGGATCCCCCCGGCTTCGGGGGCTGGCTGGCCGACCACCTCGGGCTTCCCGCCAACTACCTGGCCGAGCAGGGCCGGTACGTCAACTTCACCAGCCTCCTCTACTGGACGGCCATCGGGCTCGTGCTCCTCACCCTCTTTGCCAGCATCCGCCTGCGCGACTCCCGCCTGGGCCGGGCCTGGATCGCCATCCGCGAGGACGAGACGGCGGCTGCCGCCATGGGGGTGCCGCTCATGCGCACCAAGACCTGGGCCTACGCGGCCGGCGCCTTCTTCGGCGGCGTGGCCGGGGCCTGGTTCGCGACCTTCAACCAGGGCGTCTTCGCCGACCAGTTCCAGTTCAACATCTCCGTGTTCATCCTCTGCATGGTCATCCTGGGCGGCATGGGCAACGTGTGGGGGGTGATCGTCGGCGCCGCCTTCCTCACCTACCTAAACACGGAGGGCCTGGGCAACATCGGCGGCTGGCTCAACGAGAACATCCTCCCCTGCAAAGGGGGAGGAACGACCGGCAAGGCCATCTCGAACGGGTGCATCGACGTCCCTCTCCTCCAGTTCGGCATCTACGGGGCCATCATCGTGGCGGTGATGGTGCTCCGACCTCAGGGCCTCTTCCCGGAGGCGCGGCGAAAGCTCGAGTTCGAGACCGGCGTCCACGACCAGCCCCTCCAGGACCTGGCACGCTGACGAGGGGGCTGTGGACGACATCCTCGTCACCCACCGCCTGCGCAAGGAGTTCGGCGGCCTGGTGGCCGTGAACGACGTCGACTTCGCCATCCCCCGGGGCGCCATCGTCAGCCTGATCGGCCCCAACGGAGCCGGCAAGACGACCTTCTTCAACATGATCACCGGCGTCTACAAGCCCACCTCGGGCCGAATCATCTTCGACGGCGAGGACATCACGGGCAAGCCTCCCCACGCGGTCACTGAGCGGGGGATCGGGCGCACCTTCCAGAACATCCGCCTCTTCCAGCAGATGACAGCCGTGGAGAACGTGCTCGTGGGCATGCACGCCCGTCTTCGCGGGGGCATCCTGGCTAGCATCCTGCGCACCCCTCGCCTCAAGCGCGAGGAGGCCCAGGCGAGAGAGCAGGCCCGCCAGCTCCTCGCCTACTGCGGCCTGGCCGGGCGCGAGGCCGACTACGCCCGCAACCTCCCCTACGGCGACCAGCGGCGGCTGGAGGTGGCAAGAGCGCTCGCCACCCAGCCCAAGCTCCTCCTCCTGGACGAGCCCACGGCGGGCATGAACCCCCAGGAGACGCTCGAGTTCACCGGCTTCATCCGCCGGGTGCGGGACGAGCGCAAGCTCACCGTGCTCCTGATCGAGCACGACATGAAGGTAGTGATGGGCGTGTCCGAGCGCATCAGCGTCCTCGACTATGGGGAGAAGATCTCGGAGGGGACGCCCGAGCAGGTACGCCGCGACCCGCGCGTGATCGAGGCCTACCTGGGAAGCTCGGCGGTGGCAGGATGACGGCGTCCGAGGGCCCCATCCTGGAGCTCCGGGGCGTCCACACCTTCTACGGCTCGATCGAGGCGCTCAAGGGTGTGTCCCTGGAGGTGGGACCGGGAGAGATCGTGACCCTGCTCGGCGCCAACGGGGCCGGCAAGACGACCACGCTGCGCTCGATCAACGGGCTCAACCACCCTCGCCAGGGGGAGATCCGCTTCCAGGGCGAGGACATCACCCACACCCCTCCCCACGAGATCGTGCGCAGGGGGATCTCGCAGTCCCCGGAGGGGCGCAAGCTCTTTCCGCGTATGAGCGTGCTCGAGAACTTGGAGATGGGCGCCTTCCAGCGGGCAGACCGGGACAAGATCGGCGAGGACATGGAGCGGGTGTTCACGCTCTTTCCCCGCCTCGCGGAGCGCAAGCACCAGAAGGCAGGGACGCTGTCAGGCGGCGAGCAGCAGATGTGCGCCATCGGCCGCGCGCTCATGGCCCGCCCCAAGCTGCTTATGCTGGACGAGCCCTCCATGGGCCTCGCCCCCATCTTCGTCGAGCGCATCTTCGAGACGATCACCGAGATCAACCGCCAGGGGACCCCCATCCTGCTCGTGGAGCAGAACGCCCTCATGGCCTTGGAGGTGGCCCACCGGGGCTACGTGCTGGAGACCGGCCGGGTGGTGCTGCATGGGACGGCCCGCGAGCTTCGGCAAGACGAGCAGGTGCGCAAGGCCTACCTGGGAGAGGAGTAGCTCGGGCCTGGCTCCTCCGGCTGGGCCCGGACCGGGAAGTAGGGCGGCGCGATTAGGAAGCCGAGGCGGGCCTCGCTCCCTGCCAGCTCTCGGGCCATGGCCAGGGCTGCCCCCGGGCCGTGGACGGGAACGAGCCCGAGCTGGCGGGCGCCGGCGGCATCTCGACAGCCTGCCACGAGGACCGCGCCCAGCCGCTCCGTCTGAGGCCGACAGGCTGCCCAGTCGGCGAAGGGGAGTAACGGGTGGCAGGAGCGCCCTGACCGGTAGTCCTCGATCGCGCGCTCGTCTGCCGCCGCCGCTCGCTCGGCAGCGGCGATGAGCTCAGGGTCGGGCCCGCTGCGCGTGGCCTGGAAGAAGGCGCGGTAGGGCTGCTGAGTGGGGTGGGCGAAGTGGCGACGGAAGCGGTGTACGAGGATGACCGTCCCTCCCCACAACCGCAGCGCCAGTCCCAGGCCCAGGTAGGCGGCAGCGAGAGGGTTGGGCCGCTCCCGAGGGAGGAAGGCAGTGGAGTGAGGAATGCCCAGGCAGAGGATGTCGAGCGGGGCATCCAGGGTCGCCGTGCGGGCATCGACCGCCCGCAACAGCGCCTCGGCGTGGGCCACCGAGGGCGGGCCGGCGAAGGCGGCAGAGGCAGAAAGGGAGAGGGGAAGCGAGCGGATGAGGGCCAACCGGGCCGGCCCGGGCAGGAGCTGGAAGACACGGCTGCGGAGGGACCCGGCCAG
>PSLH01000055.1:0-10663 GCA_040289505.1 Thermoleophilia bacterium
CCACCACCCGGGCTACGGCCGTCTCGCCTACCTGAGCGGAGAGAGGGCTGGCGTCGATGGCCTCCAAGCGAGCGCTTCCCCACCCCCACCCTGCCGCGAGCAAAGCGACACCAAGGAGAGCGAGCCTCCAGGCCGACCGCCGGACGACGACGGCGAGGCCGGCCACGGCCACTGCCGCCAGCGCCGCCGGCCACCCTGGTCGGGCCACGTTGGCTGAGGCCAGGCCCAGGCAGAGGCTGGCCAAGAGGAGGTGCGGCCAGGCTCGGGAGAGTAGGGTCACGGCGCCACCAGCCCTCTGAGCTGCTCGATGCGGGCCGGGCCGATGCCAGGGATGGCGTCGAGATCCTCCACCGAGCGAAAGCCGCCGTGGCGGCTGCGGTAGTCGAAGATCTTCTGGGCCGTGACCGGGCCGATCCCGGGCAGGCTGTCGAGCTCCTCCAGCGTGGCCGTGCTCAGGCTGACCGGGCGAGGCGGGCTTGAGCCGGCGGCGGACGAGGCAGGGGCCTCGGTCGCAGGAAGCCTCCGGGGAACGAGCACCTTCTGGCCGTCCGCGAGCGGCGCGGCCAGGTTGATCGCCTCCAGGTCGGCCTTGGCGGTGGCTCCCCCAGCCTTGGCGACGGCGTCTGCCACTCGATCCCCCTGCCGGAGGCGGTACAGGCCGGGCCGACGCACGGCCCCTGCGACGTCCACGAGAACGGGTGGCACCTGGGCGGGCGAGGCCTTCACCTCCCGAAGCGAGGACGTAGGAGCCTGGCTGGGCGCGCCTGCCCGGACGAGGTAGCGCCCGGCCAGAAGGAGCGCCAAAGCCAGGGCGAGGACAGCGACCAGCGCTTGCTGGCGGGTGAAGCCCAGCGACGGCATACTGCCGTCAACCTAGACAACAAGGCGCGATCCGTTTGTGCCAAGAGCGCGCCGAAAGCGCGCCGCTCGCTTGAGCTCAGACGACGAGGTTGACCAGCCGACCTGGGACGACGAACGCCCGCTTCACCTCGCGCCCGTCCAGGTGAGCCTGCACCTTGGGCGAGGCCTTGGCGAGGGCGACCAGCTCTTCCTGGGGCAGATCGACCGGCACTCGCAGACGGTCGCGCACTTTCCCGTTCACCTGCACCACGAGCTCGAAGGTCTCTTCCTGGAGGAAAGCAGGGTCGGCCTCAGGCCAAGGCTGGGCCCACAACCGCTCGTGGCCCAATCGCTCCCACAGCTCCTCGGCCAGGTGGGGGGCGTAGGGCTGGATCAAGCTGACGGCAGTCTCGGCGGCACGCCTGGAGGCAGGGCCAGCCGGATCCCGGGCGAGCTCGTTCACGAGCTCCATGATGGCGGCGATAGCGGTGTTAAAGGACTGGCGCCGGCCGATGTCGTCGGTCACCTTGGCGATGGTGCGGTGGGCCTTGCGCAGGAGCGGACCGTCCTCGGGCTCGCCTTGGGGCGCCCGCTCTGCCACCTCGTGGACGATGCGCCACAAGCGCCGGACGAAGCGGACCATGCCCTCTATCCCCTCGTCCGTCCACTCCATGTCCTGATCGGCGGGGCCGATGAACAGGATGTACAGGCGCACCGGGTCGGCGCCATAGGTCTCCACCAGCTCATCGGGACCGATCACGTTTCCCCGCGACTTGGACATCTTGCGACCGCCAAGCTGCACCCATCCGTTGGAGAAGAGCCGCTTGAACGGCTCCCGGAAGCCCACCAAGCCCAGGTTGTTGAGGGCCTTCATGAAGAAGCGGGCGTAAATTAGGTGCATAGTGGCGTGGTCGACCCCGCCGATGTACTGGTCGACGGGACACCAGAAGTCGACCACGCTCCTCTCCCAGGGGGCACGGTCGTTCCTGGGATCGCAGTAGCGGAGGAAGTACCAGGAGGAGTCGACGAAGGTGTCCATAGTGTCCACCTCGCGACGGGCCTCGGCTCCGCAGCGCGGGCATGGAGCTCGCACCCACTCCTCGGCGGTGGCCAGAGGCGAGACGCCGCGAGGCTGGTAGTCCTCCACCTCGGGCAGGAGTACCGGCAGCTCCTCGTCCGGCACCGGCACCTCCCCGCACGAGGGACAGTGCACGATCGGGATGGGGCAGCCCCAGTAGCGCTGGCGAGAGACGAGCCAGTCGCGGATGCGGAAGCTGGTGGCGAAGCGTCCTTTGCCCTGCTCTGCCAACCACTCGACGATGGCTCGACCACCCTCTCTGGCGCTCATGCCGGAAAAGCGCCCCGAGCTCACCAACCGCTCGGTGTCGGTCAAGGCGGTGAACGGCAGGGGTGCCTCCCCCTCTTGCGGTGCCACCACCGGCCGTACCGGAAGCCCGAACGCCTGGGCGAACTCGTAGTCGCGCTCGTCGTGGGCGGGAACGGCCATGATCGCCCCGGTGCCGTATTCGACCAGCACGTAGTCAGCCACGTAGATAGGCAGCCGCTCCCCGTTTACCGGGTTGACGGCATGGAAGCCGGTGAAGACGCCGGTCTTCTCGTCCCTGGCCCGCTCCTCTCCCCGCTTGGCAGCCGCGTGACGCACGTAGTCGCGAATCTGGGCCCCGCCCGGCGCCCGCTCGGCGATGCGCTCGACCAACGGGTGCTCAGGGGCGAGCACGAAGAAGGTGGCGCCAAACAACGTGTCCGGCCGCGTGGTGAAGACGGGGATGTCCTCGCCCAGCTCCTCGCACCTGAACACCACCTCTGCCCCCTCCGAGCGGCCGATCCAGTTGCGCTGTATGGCCAGGATACGCTCCTGCCACTCCAGCTCGGCCATATCCTGGAGGAGCTCCTCCGCGAAGGCCGTGGTGCGGAAGAACCACTGCTCGAGGCTGCGCGCCTCCACCTCGCTGCCGCAGTACTCGCAGCGACCGTCGTGAACCTGCTCGTTGGCGAGCACCACCTGGTCCTTGGGGCACCACTTGACAGGAGCGTGCTTGCGGTAGGCGAGCCCTGCCTCGTACAAGCGCAGGAACAGCCACTGCGTCCAGCGGTAGTACTCTGGCTCGTGGGTGGAGATCTCTCGCGACCAGTCGAACGACCAGCCCATCCGCTTCATCTCGTTGCGAATGTGGGCGATGTTGCGCTCAGTGATCGCCCGCGGATGACCGCCCTCGCGGATGGCGGCGTTCTCGGCGGGGAGGCCAAAGGCGTCGTAGCCGATCGGATGGAGGACGAGCCAGCCGTTGCGGCGGCGGAAGTGGGCCACGACGTCGCCCAGCGTGTACACGAGGACGTGGCCCATGTGCAGCGTCCCCGAGGGGTAGGGGAGCATCTCCAGCACGTAGTACTTGCGGCTGCGATCGGCGGCGGCGGGGTCGTCAGGGTTGGCGACCTCGAACGCCCGCGCCTCCTCCCACACCTGCTGCCACTTCTCCTCGATTCGCTTGGGGTCGTACTCTTCCATGCTCTCGTCCGACAAAAAAGCCTCTCCAGCGAGAGGCCGTGGGGAGCTGGCCGCGGCCGGCCGCGGACGCTCCCTGCTCTACCGAAGAAGGCCCTGCATCCTGCGTCAGAATCTAGCACCTTGGTAGCGTCGGTGTCGTGAATCTCCACGACCTCTTTCCCGACACCGCTCGCGTCCAGGAGGGAGAGCTGGTCGTGGGCGGTTTCCCCGTGTCGGCGCTGGCCGATGAGCTCGGTACCCCTCTCGTCGTCTACTGCGAGCAGACGCTGCGGGAGCGGGCGCGCGCGTTTCGCCGGGGCGCGCCCCACGCTCTCCTCTTCTACAGCGTCAAGGCCTTCCCCAACGTGGCCATCCTGCGCCTGCTGGCGGAGGAGGGGCTGGGGGCCGAGGTCTCGACCTTGGGGGAGCTGGCCTTCGCCCGCCAAGCTGGGCTCCTCGGCGATCGCCTCGTCCTGGACGGAAACAACAAGGCCGACGAGGAGCTGGCCGCCGGGGTAGAGGCTGGCTGCCTGATCGTGGTCGACGCCGTGGACGATCTTGAGCGAGGAGCGGCAGCCGGGGCGCAGCGGGTGCTCGTGCGGGTCACGCCGGGGATCGACGCCGATACCCACGTTGCCATCGCCACCGGCCACGCCGGCTCCAAGTTCGGCCTCCCTCCCGAGCAGGCTATGGCGGCGATCGGCCAAGCAAGGGAGCTCGGGCTTCAGGTGGTGGGTTTGCACGTCCACATCGGCTCCCAGCTCCTCGACCTGGGAGCCGAGCGAATGACCATCGACTGGCTGGCCGGCTTCGCCGCCGAGTGCCGGGCCGAGCTGGGCTGGGTGCCTGAGCTGGTGGACGTCGGCGGCGGCCTTGGTATCCGCTACCTCCCCGACGACCCCGTGCTCCCCCCGGAGACGTTCGCGCGGGCGGTAGCCGATCGTCTGGCCCGGGCGTGGACGCTGCACGGGCTCCCTCTGCCCACGCTTGCCCTCGAGCCCGGCCGCTCGCTCGTCGGCCCTGCCGGCCTCACCGTCTACCGGGTGGGGGTGGTGAAGCAGGCGAGCGACACGCTCACCTACGTGGCCGTGGACGGGGGCATGTCGGACAATCCTCGCCCCCAGCTGTACGGGGCCCGGTACGTGGCCTTGCTGGCTAACCGGGCTGAGGAGGCTCCCACCGGGACGTACGCCGTGTGCGGCAAGCATTGCGAGTCGGGGGACGTCCTCATCGAGCGAGCCTCCCTTCCCCACCCCCGCCGCGGAGACCTCTTGGCGGTGCCGTCCACGGGCGCCTACACCCTGGCCATGGGCTCGAACTACAACGCTGTCCCCCGGCCAGCGGCCGTGCTCGTGGGGGCGGGCAAGGCTCGCCTCATCCGGCGTCGGGAGACGGTGGCAGACCTCCTTGCCTTCGAGCCCTGACCGCTCCGCGGGCTGCCCGGCGGAGGGAAGGTCAGTCGAGGTCGCGGCGGAGGGCGGGGTCGGCGGGGTCGGTCATCGGAGCCTGGCAGGCGTGGCGCTCGCACACGTACACGGCCGGCTTGCCGTCCACAGGCCCCTTGCCGCGAAGCAGAGGGACGTCCTCTGCGGGGCCGAAGGCCACTACCGTCCGGGGGCGGTACGGAGCCAGCGCCGCCCGGACCACGGCGTCCCCGGGGGATCCTGCTACCGCCACCTCCCGGGGCGGGGAGAGGTAGAGATCGAGCGCCGTCAACGCCCAGCCGAAGGCGCTGGGAGCCCGGGGAAGGAGGTCGCGGACGAGCCGAAGCGCGGACGCCGCCTTGCGCTCGAGCTCGTCGTCGGCGTAGATGCGGGCGAGACGGAGGAGGACGTAGGCGGCCATGGAGCTTCCCGAGGGCGTGGGGTTGTCGTCCATGTCCTTGGTTCGGACCACGAGCCGCTCGCCGTCGGCGGGGGCGAAGAAGAAGCCCCCTCGCTCCTCGTCGAAGAAGAGCTCGACCATGAGGTCGGCCAGCCGACGGGCCTCTCTCAGCCAGCGGAGCTCCCCGCTGGACACATGCAGCTCGTACAGCCCGTGGATGACGTTGGCGTAGTCGTCCAGGTAGGCAGGCCCGCTCGCCCTCCCTGCTCGGTAGCTTCGCCGCAGGCGCCCGCTCTCTGAAAGCGGGCCCAGCAAGAACTCGGCCAGCTTCCGCGCTGCCTCCAGCCAGTCGTCCCGCTGCAGGTGTCTTGCCGCCTCGGCCAGCGCGGCTAAGGCAAGGCCGTTCCAGGAGGCGATCGCCTTGTCGTCGCGCGCTGGCTGCGGTCGGCGCGAGCGCAGATCGAGCAGCCGCCGCCGCTCGTCGGGGGAGAGCTCGCCGCGCAGGATCGACCGCCCGTGCTCGAAGGGGTGGAGGAGGTGAACGAGATCGGGCCCGACCTCCTCCTCGGTCCAGGTGTACGTCAGCCCCTCCACGCCTCCTGTGTCCGCGTCCTGGGACGAGGCGAACGCTCCCTCGGGGAGGAGGAGATCGCGGACCAGGTACTCCACTGTCTCCTCGGCCACTTGGCGGTACCGGTCGCGGCCGCTAAGAAGCCAGGCGTGGAGGTAGACAGGCGCGAGGAGGGCGTTGTCGTACAGCATCTTCTCGAAGTGGGGCACGAGCCACCGCTCGTCCACGGCGTAGCGGTGGAAGCCGCCCCCGACGAGGTCGTACATGCCCCCTTGGACCATGGCGTCGAGAGTCGTCGTCGCCATCTCTAGCTCTCTTCGCCGGAGCAAGAACTCCAGCACGCACGAGGGCGGGAACTTGGGCGGGCCGCCGAAGCCACCGTGGACAGGGTCGAGCTGGCGGCGAAGCCCCCGCACCGCCTCGCTGAGCAAGGAGGGGGCGAGCGGGTCGGGGGAAGGGAGGCGGCGGCTGGAGCGCTCGATCGCCTGGACGAGCTTGGCAGCGGTGCCGACGACCTGGAAGCG
This sequence comes from Thermoleophilia bacterium, assembly GCA_040289505.1. Lineage (GTDB taxonomy): Bacteria > Actinomycetota > Thermoleophilia > Gaiellales > Gaiellaceae > PALSA-612. Next base: position 6,266 of record PSLH01000055.1, read on the forward strand.
CCGCTCGCGGTAGGCCCGAGCCACCGCCTCCAGGACTTGGCGGAAGGCGGGAAGGCCATGGCGAGGCTGGGGAGGGAAGTAGGTCCCACCGTAGAATGGCTCTCCTTCCGGAGTCAGAAAGACCGTCATGGGCCAGCCTCCGTGGCCGGTGAGAGCGACGACGGCCTCCATGTAGAGGGAATCCAGGTCGGGGCGCTCCTCCCGGTCGACCTTGACGTTGACGAAGAGCCTGTTCATGAGCTCGGCCGTCTCGGGATCCTGGAACGACTCCCGCTCCATCACGTGGCACCAGTGGCAGGCGGCGTAGCCGATGGAGAGGAGGATCGGCTTGTCCTCCGCCCGGGCCTTAGCCAGGGCCTCCTCGCCCCAGGGGTACCAGTCCACCGGGTTGTCGGCGTGCTGGAGGAGGTAGGGACTCGTCTCGGCAGCGAGACGGTTCGGCATCAGTCTGCCTCCGGCTCGGCGAGGGGACGGCTCTGCTCCTGCCGCCGGCGGCGAAGCCAGCGCACGAGCTCGATGGCCCCGGCCACGGCGAAGGCCAGCGCCAGCGCGATCAGAAGCCCCTTCCAGGGCTGGTGCTGGAAGGAGCGGCCACCGAAGAAGCCGAGTAGGGAGGCGTAGCTCGCCCAGACTACCCCCGCCAGGGCATCGAACACGGCGAACCGCCGCCACGTCATCTCCAGCCAGCCGCAGGAGACGGTGACGGCGGTGCGACCCCCGGGGATGAAGCGGGCGATGACGATCAGCTCGCCGCCCCGCTCGTCGATCTGCCGCTCCGCCCAGCGCAGCCGCTCGCGAGCCTTGTCGGTGCGAAAGAGGGTGCGACGGATCCAGTGCTCGAAGTGGTGGCCGATGAAGTAGGCGGTGTTGTCGCCTCCAAAAGCCCCCGCTGCCGCCACGAGGATGACCAAGGCCAGGCTCATGTCGCCCGAGCTGGCCAGCACCCCGGCCGTGATCACCGCCGTCTCGCTGGGGACGAGCGGGAAGAGTACGTCGACGTAGGCTAGAGCGAAGATGACAAGGTACGACCACCAGGTGCCCGACACGTAGTGGGTGAGCTGCTCGAGCATTTAGGAAAGACTACGCAGTCGTGAGCTTCCTCCCGCTCCAAGGGACGAGAGTGATCGACGTGACCACCTCGCTAGCCGGGCCCTACTGCACCGAGGTGCTGGGCGCCCTGGGGGCCGAGGTGGTCAAGATCGAGCCTCCGGGCGGAGACGAAGCCCGCACCTGGGGCCCTCCTTTCTCCCAGGGCGAGGCCACGCTGTTCCTGACTATGAACGCCAACAAGCGCTCGGTGGCGGTCGACCTCCGGCGCGGTCGCGACGTCCTCCTCCGCCTGGTCGAGGGGACAGACGTCTTCGTCCAAAGTTTGCGTCCTGGCCTTGCCACCGACCTGGGCCTCGCCTGGGAGGATCTCCGTCCCCTCAACCCTCGTCTGGTCTACTGCTCGATCAACGCCTTTGGGCGGAGCGGCCCCTGGAGCCAGCGCCCCGGATACGACCCCCTCATGCAGGCCGCGGGAGGGATCATCAGCGTTACCGGCGAGCCGGATCGACCGGGGGTGCGGGTGGGCGTGTCCATCATCGACCAAAGCACCGGCCTGTGGGCGGCCTTCGGCATCGTGGCCGCGCTGCTCGAGCGGGAGCGCACAGGTCAGGGGCGGGTGGTGGACACCGCCCTCTACGAGACGGCGGTCTCGCTCCTTGCCTACCACATCACCGGCTACCTGGCGAGCGGCGAGCTCCCCAAGCGCTGGGGCACCGGCTTTGCCTCCATCGCTCCCTACCAGGTGTTCGCCACCGCCGACGGCGAGCTCATGATCGCTGCCGGCAACGACCGCCTGTTCGCCCGCCTGGCCGAGGCCGTGGGGCTGCCTGACCTTCCCTGCGACCCCCGCTTCCGCACCAACGGTGACCGGGTTCGCCACCGGGAAGAGCTGGCTTGCCTCCTCGCCGCCCCTCTGGCCCGACGAACGAGCGCGGAGTGGCTCGAGATTTTGGGCAAGGCAGGCGTCCCCGTCGCCCCGGTGCAGGACGTGTCCCAGGTCGTCGCTCATGAGCAAACCCAGGCGAGCGGCATTCTCCAGACGCTCCCCGGCGATCTCACGGTGGTGGCTCTCCCCTTGCTCGTGGACGGGGAGCGGGTGCTCCACCGCCTCCCTCCCCCTGCGCTCGGCGCTCACACGGCCGAGGTGCTGGCCGAGGCGGGCTACGCGGAGGCCGAGATCGAGCAGCTGGCGGCCGAGGGCATCGTGCGCCTCGGCTGAGCCGCGCTGGCCCGCGCCCGGTCAGGCTGGGCCAGCGCGAGGTAGACTCCGTGGTCCACGGAGGTGAGCGTCCTCGTAGGCACGCGCAAGGGGCTCTTTCTGCTCCGGAGCGACGAGGAGCGGCGGTGGTAGCGGCTGGAGGGCCCTCTCCTCGCCGGGTGGGAGGTCATGCACGCGATCGAGGACCGACGCGACGGCACCCTCTACTGCTGCGCCGCCACCTACGCCTACGGGGCCACCGTCCACCGGTCGCCCGACGGGGGCAGGAGGTGGGAGCGGGCACTGGAGGTCGGCCTTCCCCCGGAGAGCGGCCTCGCCCTGGAGCGGACGTGGCACCTTCGCCCCGGGCCCGAGAGCCGCCCCGGCGAGCTGTGGCTGGGCTCCCAGGACGGGGGGCGCACCTTCCAGGCCCTCCCCGCCATCCTCTTCCACCCTACGCGCGAGCGCTGGCAGCCGGGCGCAGGCGGCATGTGCTGCCACTCGATCGAGATCCACCCCGCCCACCCAGACACGCTCGTCATCGCTATCTCCGCGGCCGGCGCCTTCCGCAGCGAGGACGGTGGGGATACCTGGACGCCTATCAACCGGGGCGTCCTGGCCGACTTCTTCCCCGACTCCTACCCCGAGGTCGGGCACTGCGTGCACAAGCTGCTCATGCACCGGCAGCGACCCGAGCGGCTGTGGCAGCAGAACCACTGCGGCGTATACCGCTCGGACGATGGGGGCGCCACCTGGATCCGCCTGGACGAGAACGGTCTACCCAGCCGGTTCGGCTTCCCCATCGTGATCCACCCCCGCGACCCCGACACCGCCTACGTGATCCCCGAGGAGGCGGACGTGAACCGCGTGACCGCCGGCGGGCGGCTGGGCGTGTACCGCACCCGCGACGCCGGAGCGAGCTGGCAGCTCGTGGCCGAGGGCCTCCCCGCTCCCGCCTGGACGGGCGTCCTCCGGGAGGCCGCCGCCAGCGACGAGCTGGAGCCGGCCGGCATCTACTTCGGGACCCAGTCTGGGTCGGTCTACGTCTCCCCTGACGAGGGAGACACCTGGATCGAGGCAGCCCGTCAGCTTCCTCCCATCCTCTCCGTGGAGGTGACGTGGGCGTAGTCGTGCTCTTGCCCTCCATCCTGGCGGCCGAGGCAGGCGGTCGCTCCCGGCTGGAGCTCGAGGCGGCCACCGTCGACGAGGCCCTGCGGGCCCTCCCCGTGGCCGACCTCCTCTTCGACGAGCACGGCCGCCTCCGCCCCCTCGTGAACGTGTACGTGGACGGCCGCGACATCCGCGACGGGGTAGGCAGCGATACGCCGCTTGCCCCGGGAGCGACCATCCGGGTAGTGCAGGCCGTAGCCGGGGGGTAGACTCCTCCCGCCCTAGACGATGGCGATCATACGCTCGATCGCGCCGCGCGCGCGCTCGGCGATCTCGGGCTCCACGGTCACCTGGTACTTCCAGTCGCGTAGCGAGTCGCGCAGCTTCTCGAGCGTGATCATCTTCATGTAGCGGCAGACCGCGTCCTTCGAGACCGGCTCGAACGTCTTGCCCGGCGCCTCCTTGTGCAGGCGGTGGAGGATGCCCGTCTCGGTGGCCACCAAGAAGCGACGCTTGGGCGATGCCTTGGCGAACCGGATCATGCCCTCGGTGGAGAGGATGTGGGTGCGCCCGTTGGCGAAGGCCATGCACTGGCTGGCGCAGCCACACTCGGGATGGACGAGGAGCTCGGCGTCGGGGGCCTCGTGCTGCCAGCGCTCGATGTCGGCCGGGCGGATGCCGGCATGGACGTGGCACTCCCCCATCCACAGGCGGAGCTTGCGGCCGGTGACCCGCTCCAGCCACAGGCCCAGGAACACGTCGGGCAGGAACAGGATCTCCTTGTCCTTGGGGATGGCCTCGATCACCTTCTTGGCGTTCCCCGACGTGCAGCAATAGTCGGACTCGGCCTTGACCTCGGCCGTGGTGTTGACGTAGGAGACGACCACCGCGCCTGGGTGCTCGGCCTTCCAGGCGCGGAGCTCCTCGGCGGTAATGGAGGCAGCGAGCGAGCAGCCTGCCTCGGGGTCGGGGATGAGCACCGTCTTGTCGGGACAGAGGACAGCCGCCGTCTCGGCCATGAAGTGGACGCCGCAGAAGAC
>PSLH01000055.1:10693-11870 GCA_040289505.1 Thermoleophilia bacterium
GGCGGCTGCCTCCCGGGAGAGGCCGAGCGAGTCGCCCACGTAGTCGGCGACGTCTTGGACCTCGGGCACCTGGTAGTTGTGAGCCAGGATGACCGCCCCCCGCTCGCGGGCAAGCGTCCGCACCTCCTCCTGCATTCGGCTGATGGCCAGCGTCGTCATCGCACCTCCAAGGACAGGTCGAGAGCGGGGGCAGAGTGGGTAAGCGCCCCCACCGAGATGAAGTCGACCCCGGTCTTGGCGATAGCGCGAACGGTGTCCAGCGACACGCCCCCCGAGGCCTCGAGCTTGGCCCGGCCTCGGGCCAGGGCCACCGCCCGGCGTAGCTCGTCCAAGGACATGTTGTCGAGGAGGATGGCGTCTGCCCCCGCCTCCAGAGCCTCGACGACGTCGTCCAAATCCTCTGCCTCCACCTCAATAGGGAGGTCGGTCCCCGCTCGCCGCATGCGCTCGACGGCGGCCCGAATGCCCCCCGCCAGGCGGATGTGGTTGTCCTTGATGAGGATGCCGTCGTCCAGCCCGAAGCGGTGGTTGCGGCCGCCTCCGCAGAGGACGGCGTACTTCTCCAGGGCTCGCAGACCCGGCGTGGTCTTGCGGGTGTCCAGGATGACCGCGCCTGTCCCCTCCACCGCCTCCACGAACCGGCGAGTCACGGTGGCGATGCCGGAGAGACGGCAGAGCAGGTTGAGAGCCGTGCGCTCCCCGGCCAAGACGGCCCGGGAAGGGCCTTCCACCTCGGCCACCGCTGCCGGAGACGCCCGAACGAGGTCTCCGTCCTGGACGAGCGCCCGGAAGTCGACCTCGGGATCGAGCGCCCGGAACACGGCCTCGGCCGCAGGAAGGCCGCAGATCACGCCCCCCTCCTTGGCCACGATCTGGGCCCGGCAGCGCGACTGGGCCTCGATCACCCCTTGGCTCGTCACGTCTCCCGAGCCCAGGTCCTCGGCCAACGCCTCGCGTACGACCCGGTCGAGGTCGAGATCGGTAAGGGTCAGCTCCATCGCTCGAACGTCACCTCCTTGCCCGGCGGCCTGACCACCGTGTGGGCAGCGTAGGCCTGGTCGGGGAAGGGGTAGTCGGCCCGGAAGTGACTCCCCCTGCTCTCACGGCGAGCGAGGGCAGCCCGGGCCACGAGCCGGGCGAGGAGATGCGAGGATCGGGCCAGCCGCTCCAGCCCGCC
>PSLH01000055.1:11906-14793 GCA_040289505.1 Thermoleophilia bacterium
ATGGCTCTCCTCAGCTCGGGAGTCACGGCTACCTCTTCGGACGGCACGGCCGGGGCCTGACCCCGGTCGTGGCTGGGACGGTCGGGCTCGGCCAAAGCAGCGAGAGCAGCCCGCCGCCCGAAGACGAGGCACTCGAGCAGCGAGTTCGAGGCCAGCCTGTTGGCGCCGTGCACGCCCGTGCAGGCGCACTCGCCGGCGGCGTAGAGACCGGGCAGCTCGGTGCGGCCGTCCAGGTCGGTGACGATGCCGCCCATGGTGTAGTGAGCAGCCGGCGAGACCGGGATCGGCTCCGAGGAGGGATCGTAGCCGATCGCCTCCAGCGCCCCCATCAGGGCCGGGAACCGGTCGCGGTCGACGGGGCGCAGGTCGAGGAGCGCGACTTCCCGCTCGCAGATCGCGCGGGCGACGACGTCCCGAGGGGCGAGCTCGTCGGTGAACCGTCGCCCCTGCGCATCGAGAAGCACCGCTCCCGCTCCCCGCAGGGCCTCGCTCAACAGCAGGCCGGAGCCAGCGACAGCGGTGGGGTGGAACTGCACGAGCTCCAGGTCGGCCAGGGCCGCGCCCGCCCGGAAGGCGAGGGTCAGGCCGTCTCCCACCGAGCCGGGCGGATTGGTCGTGCGCTCCCACAGGGCTGCGTAGCCGCCGCTGGCAAGGAGCGTCGCTCGCCCCAGAACTCGGCCTCGGTCGGTGATCACGCCCCGGCACCCGCCCTCCCCCACGAGCAGGGCCAGGGCTCGCTCGCCCTCGCGGATCTCGATGCGGGGGTGCTGGCGAGCCCGCTGCACGAGGACGCGCAGGATCTCCCTGCCCGTGGTGGCGCCGCCGACATGGAGCACCCGCGGCCGGGAGTGTCCCCCCTCGAGCTCTGGCTCGGCGTCGAAGGGGACGCCGAGCTCGACCAGGTCTCTCACGCGTGCCGGCGCCTCCTCGGTAAGGACGCGCACGGCGCTCGCCCGGCAGAGCCCGCGACCGGCCGCGATCGTGTCCTTCGCGTGGAGCGCGGGCGAGTCTCCCTCTCCCACCGCGGCCGCTACCCCGCCCTGAGCGAGGTAGCTTGCCGACCCGGGTAGGGGCCCCTTGGAGAGGACAAGGACGTCGCCCTCGGCGGCAGCGCACAGCGCGGCGTAGAGGCCAGCAACGCCGCCGCCGATGACGATGAGGTCGAAGCGGCCTGGGCTTCTAGGCGTCACTTTGCTAGTTTTTGCCTCTGAGTCAATAACTTATGGTCGAGTCTACCACAGTTTCCGCTCTCCAGGCGAAAACACGTCCCAGCCCCACCCACGTCACCCTGGCGGTCGTGCTCCAGGTGAGGGACGGCCTGCTCAAGGTACTCCTCTGGCAGCGCGCCAAGGAGCCGTACGTCGGCGCTTGGGCCCTTCCCGGAGGCTACTTGGAGCCGGGCGAGACCCTGGAGCAGTCGATTCGCCGCCACCTGGCGGTCAAGGTCGACGTGCGCGACCTCTCCCACCTGGAGCAGCTCGAGACGCGCAGCGACCCCCGCCGCCACCCTGGGGAGTGGCAGCTCGCTACTGCCTACCTGGGGCTCGTTCCCACCGACGTCGATCCCGCCGTCCCCCCCGACACCCGCTGGCATGCGGTCGACTTCCTCCCGGCCATGGCCTTCGACCACGGAGCCATCGCCTTGGCTGGCCGGGAGCGGCTGCGCGCCAAGCTCTCCTACACGAACCTCGGCTTCGCCCTCGCTCCTGAGACCTTCACCATCTCCGAGCTTCGCGAGCTCTACGCAGCCGCGCTCGGCCACGACGTCTCTGCGACCAACCTCCAGCGGGTGCTCCTCCGCCGGCGCGTTCTCGAGCCCACTGGCCGGCGTCGTCCTCCTGGCCCGAGCGGGGGCCGACCGGCCGCGCTCTTTCGCTTCCGCTCTCGGCGCCTGGCCATCACCGACCAGTTCGCTGTCCTCCGGCCCCGATCCTGACAGTCCAGATCCTTGTGCGGGGTAGATCAAGGCGTATATTTCAAGACAGAAAGGGGGTGAGAAGATGATGGAAGCGCGTGCCGACTTCCTGCACAGGCCTCACCTCAGGCTGACGGTCCCGGACGTCCTCAAGTCGCGGCTGGCTGCGATCGGCATCGCCTCTGGCGTCCTTGGCGGCATCGTCCTGGCCTTGCCGTTGCTCCTGTGGGACTGGGCCAATGGCCAGCACTCCGCCTTGGAGTACCCGATGGCGGTGAGCGCATGGCTGTTTGGCCTCAACCACTTCGAGCAGAATGGCTACGTGGCCTGGGCGATCGTCGTGGGGGCCCTCTTCCTGGCCCTGTACTACGCCCTGAGCGGGCTTGCCTTCGCGGCCATCGCCGATCGCGTGTACCGGGTACGCACCCTGCTGGGGAGCTTGGCCTTGGGCGCCCTGTGGAGCTTCTTCAGCTGGATGACGTTCTGGTACATGATCCTGCCGATCGCGCGCGAGGGAGCGCCGTTCAAGCTGACCGCGGCCGGCCTGTGGGTGGCCCCTAACTGGATCTGGATCCTGGGCTACACGGTCTTCGGCCTGGCTACCGGCCTCGCCTACTGGGCGCTCGGGCACCAGAAGGCGGAGGCTCCGGCCCGGCACATGACCGGCACGGCGGCTGCCGCCCGCTCCTGAGGCTCCGGGGCGTGCCCGGGACCGGCGGGATCCCCGCAAGGCGGGGATCCCGCGCTTCTCGGTACCGTCGAGGAGGAAAGGGGGCAAAGGCGGATCCGCTGCTCGCCAAAGGAGAGGCAGGGCCTCTCGTCCATCCGATGTCCCGGCGGGCCGCCAGACGGCGCCCGTCGACGAGACGGAGGCGGTGCCTTGCCGTTGGCGCAGGCGCGCAGCCGGCCCAGGCAGTCGCGGCTGGCGGCGGCGGCCCTGGGCGGCAAGGCCCGACCGGCATCGGCGACGAG
>PSLH01000056.1:0-14022 GCA_040289505.1 Thermoleophilia bacterium
CCCCCAGCCATGAGCGCCACCGCCCCCGCGTACACCGCCCGCAGGCCCCGGCGCTCGAGCCAGCTCGCAGCGAGGAGGCTCCCCGTGGCCTGGCCCACCCCGGTCGCCGTCCACAGCAGCCCGAAGCCGAGGTCGCCGGCGCTGAAAGAGACCTTGGCCAAAGCCACCTCGGCCACGTTCGTCGCCCCAGCCGCCAAGAGCACGATGTTCCAGACCACGAACACGGTGAGCAGGGCCCGCGACCGAGCGACCACGAGCAGCCCTTCGCCTACGTCTCGCCAGTGGCCCTGGCTCGAGCTTCGCCCTGCCTGGAGCTGGCGGGAAGGGATACGAGCGAGGAGGGCGGCCGAGCAGAGGAAGGTAGCCGCGTTGGCGAAGTAGGCCGGGTCGGGGCCGAAGGCCTCCGCTACGACCCCGCCAGCCAGGGTCCCGGCCATGATGGTCAGGTACTCGGCAGCCCGGAGGAGCGAGTTTGCCTGGGCCAGGTCGCGATCGGAGACCGTGTTAGGAAGGCCGGCGTAGGACGCTGGCCGAAAGAGGCCGGTCGCTACCCCGGCCAAGGCCGCCAGAACCACGATGTGGCGGGCAGAGTCGGCGAAAGGGAGGGCGACGAACACGATCGCCCGGGCCAGATCGGCCCCGATCATGAGTCCCCTTCGCGACAGGCGGTCGACCAGGGGGCCAAGGAGGAGGCCGATCGCCACTGCTGGGAGGAAGTCGGCGATGAGGAGGGCGCTCACCCAGCTCGCCGAGCCAGTGCGATCGAAGACATCGACGGTGAGGGCGATCACCGCCAGCCAGGTGCCGATCCCCGAGGCGAGGGTGGCGAGAAAGAGCAGCCGGAAGCTCGGCCACCGCTGGAGTACGTGGCGCTGCTCGGCCAGCGCTGACGTCGGTGCTCTCACCTCAGGCCGGGGAAGGGCTGAGAGCGCGGGAAAGCGCCGAGGCCAGGAAGGCGTGATCATCGGGGGTGCCCACGGTCACCCGTACCCCGGTGGGGGCCCCGAAGGCATGGAGGGGCCGCACGATCACCCCCTCGCGCAGCAAGCGGTCGAAGAGGCGCCTGGCGTCCTGGCCCAGGTCAACGTAGAGGAAGTTGGCTACCGCCGGCCCCACCGGCGCCAGGCCAGCCTGGGCGAGAACGTCTGCGAGCTGCCGCCGACCCGCGCTGTTGAGCCGCCGCCGCCGCTCGATCTCGGACTCCTCTCCCAGGCTGGCCAAGGCTGCCTCCTGGGCCAGGGTGTCCACGTCGAAGGCCCGCCGCGTCTTGGCCAGAGCCGCTACGAGGGGCGCAGGACCCACCCCGTAGCCCACGCGCAAGCCGGCGAGACCGTAGATCTTGGAGAACGTCCGCAACACGAGCACCCTCCGCCCTGCCTTCAGGTACTCCTCGACCGCGTCCGGGTAGGCAGGATCCTCCACGTACTCGAAGTAGGCCTGGTCGATCACGGTCAGGACGTGCTCCGGGACGCGCTCGAAGTACGAATCGAGCTCGGATCGGGTGGTCATCGTCCCGGTAGGGTTGTTCGGGTTGCAGACGTACACGATCTTGGTGCGGGGCCCGACCGCCTCCAGGAGCGCCTCCAGGTCGTAGCGGTGCTCTCGCAGAGGGACTAGCCGGGGCACCGCCCCCATCTTGCGAGCGTACGTCGGGTAGCTGGCGAAGGAGGGCCAGCCGCACACGATCTCGTCCCCAGGGTCGAGGAAGGCCTGGGAGAGGCAGTCGACGATGCCGTCCGTCCCTGCCCCCAGCGCCACCGCGTCCAGAGGTACGCCGTGGCGCTCAGCCAGGGCGGCGCGGAGGCGGTAAGCGCCGGGGTCCGGGTAGCGGTTGAGCTCGGCGGCAGCCCGCGCCATCGCCTCGCGGGCGGAGGGGAAGGGCCCGTAGGGCCCCTCGTTGGAGGCCAGCTTGACGATCCGCTCCACCCCGAGCTCCCGGCGCAGCTCGTCGGTCGGCTTCCCCGGCTCGTAGGGAGCGAGGCCCCGCACCGCTGGCCGGACGAGCTCCTCGAGGCGCACAGGGGGCACGACGAGACTCTAGCGCCCGCTGCGGCCGTGTTTAGAGAGGGGAAGACGGGAGGCCAGCCCTGCCGCCCACGCCTGCCCTGGCCAGCGACTACTCTTGCTCTGCCTGTGCCGGAGATCGGCCTCTTCCCGCTCCCGCTCGTGCTGCTTCCCACGGAGCGCGTCCCTCTGCACGTGTTCGAGCCACGCTACCGCGAGCTGGTGAGCGAGTGCCTGGCCGAGGGGCGCGAGCTCGGCGTCCTGCTCGAGGACGAGCAGGGCCGGCGCCAGGTGGGGACGCGGGCGGCCGTGGTCGAGGTGCTGGAGGTGTTCCCCGACGGGCGGATGAACGTGGTCGTGGAAGGGAGGGATCGGTTCCGCCTGGTTCGGCTGACCCAGGGACGCTCGTTCCTCACAGCGCAGGTCGAGCGGGTGACCGACGCGGCAGAGCCTCCCCCCACGGCCTCCGAGATCGGGACCGCGCGACGGCTCTTCCGGCAGCTGGTGGAGATGGCCGAGGCAGATGTAGATGAGCCGGACGGCTCCTCCGGCTCCCTCTCCTTCGAGCTAGCGGCCCGGGTCGACTTCGGGCTCGCCGCCAAGCAGGGGCTGCTCGAGCTGCGCTCGGAGCGAGCCCGGCTGCGCCGGCTCGCCGTCCTGCTCGAGGGGGCGGTGGCAGCTGTGACTCGGGCGCGGGAGGTCCGGGAGCGCGCCACCGGCAACGGCAGGGTCTCGGCCGGCTAGCAGGGGGCGAAGGCGGCCCCCAGTCAGGTCCGGACGGGTTGCGGCCGCAGAGCCGCCAGCGCCTGACGGCGGGCCTCGGCGCTCGTCCTGTCGAGGATGAGGACGCCGTCTAGGTGGTCGACCTCGTGCTGGACGACGCGAGCGTCCAGGCCCTCCAGGGGAAGGCGCACGTCGTTCCCGGCCACGTCCTTGGCCTCCACGACGATCGCCCGGTGCCGCTCGACGGGGACGAGCACGCCCTGAAGGGACAGGCAACCCTCCTCGTCAGTCTCCAGCTCCTCGCTTCGCTCCACGATCTCGGGATTGACGAGCCCCGTGGGCGACTCCTCCTCCCCCCGCTGGAACACGATGAGCCGGCGCAGCACCCCGACCTGGGTGGCGGCGAGCCCAATCCCGTTCGCGTCCTCCATCAGCCGGCTCATGCGCTCGGCGAGGGCACGCAGCTCCTCGTCGAAGCTCTCCACCGGCCGGGCGCGCATGCGTAGGACAGGGTCGGGGTACTGGCGGATCTGGGCGAGCGCGAGCTGCCGCCGCGCCTCCCGCTCGGCGTCGAGCGCCTGCTCCCGAACGTGCCCGTGCTCCTCTACTACCGAGACATGGTCCTCTGCCACGGGGAGAAGTGTATTCCCGGCTCGCCCAGCTGGCTCCTTGTGTTGCATCGTTACGACCGCCCGAGATCGTGTTGCGTCGTTACGAGCCAAAGATCGTGACAACGCAACACAAGGCTAGGGGAGGTCGTGCGCGTGGGCGCGCGTCGTACCTCCAGCTACAAGCTCTGCGGGTCGACGTCGACGACGGCAGCGAGGCCCGCCCTCCGCATGGCCGGAGCGGCCCGGGCGAGGAGGCGACCCACCCGGCCGGCGATTCTCCTGGGCGCATCCGTCTTGGCGATCAGCTGCGCGCGGTAGCGGCCGCGCAGGCGGAGAAGCGGCGCCGGGCCGAGCAGCTCGTCCTGGTCAGGGAGTACGCCGCTCCCTGACCTGACGAGGGCCGCCTTCACCTCCTCGAGCGCCCGAAGCGGCGATCCCTGGTCGGGCCCCGACACGAGGACGCGCACCAGGTGGCGGAAGGGCGGATAGCCGAGCTGGCGACGGCGCTCCAGCTCGCCAGCCAAGAACCCTGCCACGTCGTGGCGGGCAGCGAAGACCACCGGCCGGGCGTCAGGCTGGAACGTCTGCACGATCACCCGCCCGGGAGCGTCCCGCCCGGAGCGGCCGGCGAGCTGAGCGAGGAGCTGGAAGGTGCGCTCCTCGGCCCGAAAGTCGGGCAAGGCCAAGGCGAGGTCGGCGTCGACCACCGCTGCCAGCTCGACGCCGGCGAAGTGGTGCCCCTTGGCCACCATCTGGGTGCCGAGGAGAGCCGCCCTAGGGGTAGAGCGAAACCGCTCCAAAAGCGACGCCAGCGTGGCTGGCCGGGAGGCGGTATCGGCATCGAGACGAATCGGCACGAGGCCGGGGACACGCTCTTTGAGCTCCCGCTCCAGCCGCTGCGTTCCCGCCCCGATGCGGGCGATCTCAGGAGACCCGCAGCCGGGGCAGAGAGCAGGCGCAGGCTCGGCGTGGCCGCAGTGGTGGCAGCGCAAGAGCCCCCTCTGATGGAGGACCAAGCAGACGTCGCAGGACGCGCAGCGGCGGGTCTGGCCGCACGAGCGGCAGTGGAGCGCGGAGGCGATCCCTCTCCGATTGAGGAGGAGGATGGCTCGACCTCCCCGCTCCACCACGCCCTCCAGCTCGGCCAGAAGCGGCGCCGACAGGGGGTAGCCAGCCTCTCGGCGGAGGTCGACCACGGAGACGCGGGGCAGGGGCACGCCTACCCTCCCCCCCAGCTCCAGCCGCTCCAGCGCTAGCCAGCTCTCCGGGCGGGGAGTGGCGCTGCCGAACACGGCTAGCGCTCCCTCCAGGGAGGCCCGCTTGGCAGCCACCGTGCGCGCGTCGTAGCGGGGGTCGGACTCCTGCTTGTAGGAGGGGTCGTGCTCCTCGTCCACGCAAATGAGGCCCACCCGAGCGAGGGGAGCGAAGACGGCCGAGCGCGCCCCCACCACGACCAGGGCCTCACCGGCCGCGATCCGCTCGCGCTCGTCCCGCCGCTCGGCCTCGCTGAGCCCGGAGTGGAGGATGGCCACGGTATCGCCGAGCCGCTCCCGGAAGCGGCCCACAGCCTGGGGGGTGAGGGCGATCTCGGGCACGAGCACGATCGCGCCTCGGCCGCGAGCAAGGGCCTCGGCGCAGGCCCGCAGGTAGACCTCGGTCTTGCCGCTGCCGGTAGCCCCGTACAGGAGCACATTGCCCCCGCCCTGGTCGAGGAGAGAGACGATCCGCCGCAGGGCCTGCTCCTGCTCCTTCCTCAGCGAGAGCGGTGCCGCGTCCGTCTCGCCGAGGGCGTAGCGGCTGGCGGGCGAGGGACGCTCCCCTCGCCGCCTCCGGCGAGGCGGGCAGAGGAGCGCAAGCGCCCGCGCCGGCGTGGAGCCGTAGTAGTCGGCCATCCACAGGGCCAGGTCGACGAGCGCCGGGGGCACGCGGTCGACCAAACGACCGACGGGAAGGATGGCTCGACCCGAGGGAGGCTCGTCCTCCCGGCCCACCACCACTCCCCGCAGGCGGGAGCGCCCCAGCCGAATCTCGACCACCGCTCCCTTGGTCACGCTGTCGTCCACCTCGTAGGTGAAGGGGCGAGCGAGGGCCCGGGCGGGAAGGAGCGGGTAGACCGAGGCGTACGGCATCCGGCCACCTTATCGTTGGCATATATCCGAGCTCGTCTCATTCCTCCTCCTCGTCGCCGGCCTCGCCCTGGTCGTAGCCGGAGCCGAGCTCCTCTTCTCTGGGCTCATGGCCACCGCCGGACGGCTGCGGGTGGCGCCGTTCGTCCTCGTCGTGGCTCTCTCCGGCTTCGAGCTGGAGAACCTGGCGGCCGGGATCATGGCCAACGTCCGCGACCTCGGCAACGTCGCCGCTGGCACCTTCCTGGGCGGAACCACCTTCCTCGCTCTGGCCGTGGCCGGCCTGTCCGCGCTGGCCTCGCCCCTCCGGGCTGCCCTTCCTGCTTCCACCGTCGCCTGGACGGTGGTAGCGCCGCTCCCCCTTGTTGCCCTTGGCTGGGACAGCCACCTCTCCCGGGTGGACGGGGCGCTCCTTCTGGGGTGGTTCTGGGTCGCCTTGGCCGGGCTCGCCTACTCCGGCCGCGGTTTCCCTCCCTCCCTGCCCCAGCGTGGCCGCCGCCTAGTGGCAGTGCGCATGCTGGCAGGCCTGGCGGTGCTGACAGGGGCAGGCGAGGTGCTCGGCGAGGGCCTACGGCGAACGGTGGAGCGACTGGGAGTGTCCGAGAGCCTGCTCGGCAATACCGCCGTGGCCGCCGCCGTGGAGGCAGAGGAGGTAGGGCGGGTGGCCGTGCCCGCTCGCCGGGGGCGGGGAGACGTGGCCCTGGCCAACGTCGTGGGCACGATCGTCCACTTCAGCGCGTTCAACGCCGGGGTCATCGCCCTCGTGCGCCCGATCGAGCTCGACTGGGCAACCCGGCATCTCCATCTCCCCATGGCCGCCCTGAGCGTGGCCGTCCTAGCCGTGGCCTCAAGCGCAGGGGCGGGGCTCAGTCGTCGGGACGGAGCGCTCCTTCTGGCCGCCTACGCGGCTTACGTCGCGGCCAGCATCGTCCTGGCTGTCTAGATCGCCGCGGTTGTCTAGCTCGAGCGGGGACGACCGTGCCTTCCCTGGGGGCGGAGGAAGAGGTAGAGCGTGGGCCCGGCCAAAAGAGCGAAGGCGCCGACGAGGAGCGGCTCGCTCTCGGGGAGGACGCCCGCGTCGCTCAACTCGTGCAGGCCCTGGGCAAGGAGGTAGCCGGCGAAGAGGAGCAGAAGCACGCTCGTGACCGTGAAGAAGCGCCGGAGATCGAGCCGACCTGCGCCCTTGTAGAAGAGGTAGCCGAGCACGACAGCTGCGGCCAGGCCAGCGGCGGCGCTCCCGGTCGCCACCAGCTTGTTCGATCCCTCTACCGTCCCGAAGAGAAAGAGGGCGGTCTCGACCCCCTCGCGCAGGACGCCTACGAAGGCGACGAGGGTCAGGGCGAGCGCCGAGCCGGAGACGAGGGCTGACTCGACCTGGGCCTCGAGCTCCCGGCGAATGGTGCGTGCCTGGCGGCGCATCCAGAAGATCATCCAAGTGAGCAGGCCGGCAGCGAGGAGCATGGTGGCGCCCTCGAAGGCAGCCTCCGCTCGTCCCTCCAGCTCGGCCCCTATGGCGAAGAGGACCGCGCCCACGGCGACCGAGATAGCGAGCGCCATTCCCGTTCCCAACCACACCGGCCAGAAGCCGTCGCGGCGGCCGGTGCGATGGAGGAAGGCGAGCACGATGCCCACGACGAGCGACGCCTCGAAGCCCTCTCGCAGCACTACCAGTCCTGCTCCCATCGATCTCCTCCTTCAGCTAGAGGTGTTCCTCAGGTGTTCCTCGCTGTCAATGTAAGGAGTACCTTACACGATCCCTTGACCGGTGTAAGGTACGCCATACATGGACGTGCTCGTCGAGGTGTCCTCGGTCAGCAAGCGCTTTGGCCGCGTCGCGGCCGTCGACCGGGCCTCGCTCTCGATAGCGCCGGGCGAGCTCGTGGCCGTGCTGGGGCCGAGCGGTTGCGGCAAGACGACCCTGCTTCGGCTCATCGCCGGCTTCGAGGCTCCGGACAGCGGGACGATCAGGATCCGCGGCTCGCTCGTGGCGGGAGACGGCGCGTGGGTAGCCCCCGAGCGGCGAAAGGTAGGGATGGTCTTCCAAGACTACGCGCTCTTCCCCCACCTCAGCGTGGCGGAGAACGTCGGCTTCGGCCTTCCTCGCCGGCGCCGCCAGCCCCGGGTGGCAGAGCTTCTCTCCCTGGTCGGCCTGGATGGCCTGGCCCACCGCTACCCTCACCAGCTGTCTGGAGGCGAGCAGCAACGAGTGGCGCTGGCTCGGGCCTTGGCCCCTGAGCCGGAGCTCATCCTCCTCGACGAGCCCTGGTCGAACGTCGATCCCCACCTCCGGAGCACGCTCCGCCGCGAGGTCGTCGCCGTCCTCGAGCAGCTCGGCCTTACCGCTCTTCTCGTCACCCACGACCGGGAGGAGGCGCTGTCCCTGGCCCACCGGGTGGCGTTGATGCGCGAGGGCTGGTTCGTGCAAGTAGGCTCTCCGGAGGACCTCTACTTCGCGCCTCTCTGCCGGTGGGCAGCGGAGTTCGTGGGGCCGGCCAACTTCCTGTCGGGGACCGTCAGCCGCGGCGTTGTCCACACCGCGGTGGGCGAGCTCGCCGCAAACGGCGCGCGAGAAGGCGATCAGGTGGAGGTTCTCCTCCGACCAGAGCAGATCGAGCTCCAAGCCGACGCCGATGGCCAGGCCCGAGTCGTGGAGCGAGAGTTTCGGGGCCACGACGTCGTCTACCGCGTGCGCATCGATGGGCTTGACCTCGTCTCCCAGCGCCCCTCCACCGAGATTCTCGAGGTGGGCTCGGCGGTGTCCGTTCGCGTCCATGGGGTCGCCTTGCGAAGGGCGTAGAGGTCTTGTAAGGTGCACCTTACTTAGGCAGTAAGGTTAGCCATCTGATTAAGGAGGGGATATGCCTCGAGTCCTTTCGCGACTCCCGGCACGGCTTGCCGCAGCGGCTGTGATCGCGGTCGTGGCCGTTGGCTTCGCGATCGCGAGCTCTGCCTCAGCCGCCCGCCAGGGCGCGTCTCTCACGATCTACTCCGGCCGCGACGAGCGCCTGGTCAAGCCGATCATGGACCGGTTCAGCCAGGAGACGGGCATTGAGCTCAAGGTTCGCTACGCGTCCTCTGTCTCGCTCGCCAATGCCCTCATCGAGGAGGGCAGCAGAAGCCCGGCCGACGTCTTCTGGGCCACCGAGCCGGGAACGCTAGGCCTAGTGGCGGCTCGCGGGCTGCTCGCCCGCCTGCCGGCGACCATCGTGGGAAAGGTGCCTTCCCGCTTCTCCACCCCGAGCCGCAGATGGGTGGGAACGAGCGCCCGCTCCCGCGCCCTCGTCTACAACACCCAGGCTCTAGCCCCGTCCGAGCTCCCGAGCTCGGTTTGGGAGCTGACCCGCCCTCGCTGGAAGGGAAAGCTCGGTATCGCCCCCACGAACGGGTCGTTCCAGGCCTTTCTCGGGGCTACGATCTACCTCCACGGCGAGGACCGTGTCCGCGACTGGCTGCGCGGCCTCAAGGCCAACGAGGTCAAGCTCTTCCCGAACAACACCTCGATCGTCCAGGCAGTGGGCCGGGGAGACATCCTCCTCGGGCTCGTCAACCACTACTACCTCTACAACGTGCTGGCGGAGACGCCCGGCCTCCCCATTCGCAACGCCTGGTTCAGGCCTGGGGATCCTGGAAATCTCGTACTCGCCGCCGGAGTAGGGATCGTCGCGGCCACGCGCCAGCCAGCCTTGGCCCAGAGATTCGTTCAGTTCCTCCTGTCGCGGTGGGCGCAGCGCTACATCGCCCGCGGGCCAGGACTTGCCGAGTACCCGCTGGTGAAAGGCGTCAACCCTCGCTCCGGGTTGCCTCCGCTCAAGGAGATCGCTGGCCCTAAGTACAACCTGGGACGGTTGGCCGCCGATCTTCCTCTTGCCGTGAAGCTCCTTTTGGAGGAAGGATTCCTGGCGTGAGCCGACTCGTGCCCTCTGCGGCGCGTCTACGGCCGCAGGGGGTTCCCCTCGCTTATGGTGCGCTCGCTTTCCTCGTAGCGGGAGCGGTAGGGGTGACTCCCCTGGTCTACCTGGGAGCTCGGGCCCTCGGCGCCGATCGCCAGACGTGGAATCTGCTCTCGGCGAGGGCGATCGCCGACCTCGCGGTGGACACCGCTCTTCTGGCGTTCGGAGTGACGGGAGCATCGCTCGGGATAGGGCTCCCCTTGGCTTGGCTCGTCGCCAGAACCAACCTCCCTGCGCGTCGCCTATGGGGGGCTCTCGCCCCGCTTCCCCTCGTCATCCCCAGCTTCGTGGGAGCCCTCGTCCTGGAGGCTGGACTGGCTCCCCACGGGCTCGCCCAGGCTGTTCTGGAGCCCTTTGGCGTACAGGCTCTCCCAGAGCCGAGGGGCTACCTGGGGGTGCTCCTCGTCCTTACCCTGTCTACCTACCCTTACGTCTTCCTCCTTGCCTCCTCCGCCTTACGGAGCATCGATACCTCCCTCGAGGAGGCGGCCCGCAGCTTGGGGCTCAGCTCGCTCTCTACCTTCGCCAGGGTAACGCTCCCAGCCTTGCGCCCCGCGCTCGTCTCGGCAGCGCTTCTCGTCTCCCTGTACGTCCTCTCCGACTTCGGAGCGGTGTCCATCATGGGCTACTCGACGCTCACCACGGCGATCTACATCCGCTACGAGTCGCTTCTTGCCCGCGAGGCCGCGGCCATCCTCTCGCTCGTTCTCGTCGGGATGGCATGGGCCATCGTCTTGGCCGGAGGCCGCTCTCGCGGAGGAAGGGGCGTCGTCTACCGCTCCGGGCCCGGCTCGGGGAGAATGCCTCCTCCGGTACAGCTGGGCAGATGGCGGTGGCCTGCCGTCGCCTTCCCCGCTAGCGTCACCCTGGCATTCTTGGCAGGGCCTTTGGCCGTGCTCGCCTGGTGGACGGTAGCGGCCGCTCCCGCCGACAGCAGCTTCCGCCTCTCGTGGGGGGCAGCGGCGAGCTCAGCCTGGATCAGCCTCCTTGCTGCTGGCGTCGCCACCGTCGCCGTGCTGCCAGCAGCGATGCTCTCCTGGCGCTGGCCCTCCCCCCTGTCGCGCTTCGTCGAGCGTCTCACGCTCCTCCCTAGTGGGCTCCCAGGCATAGCGGTGGGGCTTTCGCTCGTCTTCCTCGGCGCTCGTCTCGGAAGCCTCCTCTACCAGAGCGTCGGCCTGCTCGTCCTCGGCTACGTCACCCGCTTCGCGCCCTACGCCCTGGCCGCCGTGAGGGCCTCCTTAGAGGGAGTCAGCCCCCGCGTCGAGGAGGCTGCGCGATCGCTCGGTCGGCGCCCCGCTCGCGCACTCGTCGCCGTCGTTCTCCCCCTGGCCCGGCCGGGGATCCTGGCGGGGGCCGTGCTCGTGTTCCTGAAGACGGTCACCGAGCTTCCCGCCACGCTGCTTCTACGGCCGATCGGCTTCGAGACGCTGGCCACGGAGATCTGGCAGGGAACAGCCGTCGGCGCCTACTCGACGGTCGCTCCCGCTGCCCTCCTCCTCATGGCTCTCGCCCTCCCGATCGTGCTGCTCGTCGGACGGAGGACGTCATGGGAGCTGGCCGCGCCCGGGTAGGATTGCCCCGTGGCCGGGCACTCGGTGGATGACTACCTGGAGACGATCTACTTCCTCGCCTTCCCCATCGGTGAGTACCGGCCCGCCACCGGCTCGGCCGCCATCGCCGCTCGGGTGGCCGAGATGCTAGGCGTCTCTCGGGCCTCCGCCGGCGAGATGCTGAAGCGGCTGGAGGCAGAGGGCCTGGTCGAGCGCGGCGAGCAGAAGGAGGCCATCCTCACTCCCGAGGGAGCCGAGCGGGCAAGGCGGGTGGTGCGCCGCCACCGCATCATCGAGCGCTTCCTCACCGACTTCATGGGCTACTCGGCAGCCGAGTCGCACGTGCAGGCCGACAAGCTGGGCGACACCTTCACCGAGGAGATGGTCGAGCGCATGAACGAGCGGCTGGGGCGTCCTGACCGCTGCCCCCACGGCTGGCCGGTGGACACCGACTTCGAGCAAGCAGAGAACCGGGAGCTCGTGCCCCTGGCCGACCTCTTGCCTGGGCGGCGGGCTGTCATCGTGCGCCTGGCCGAGCACGACGGCGAGCTCTTGCGCTGGTTCTACGAGCAGGGTCTCGTCCCCGGCTCGGAGATCGTCCTGCGCGAGGCCAGCGCCGCGTCCGGGGTTTTGGTCGTGTCCCTGGACGGGAGCGAGCGCGCCCTGACCGACAAGGCCGCCCAGAGCCTGTTCGTCCGCCCCCTGCCCTGAGCGCGGCGGCTACGCTCCCACCTCGGCCGCCAGCCCAGCCGCCTGGCGGAGGGCCTCGGCCTTGTCCGTCTTCTCCCAGGTGAAGTCGTGGTCGTCGCGGCCGAAGTGGCCGTAGGAGGCGGTCTTGCGGTAGATAGGCCGACGCATGTCGAGGTCGCGGATGATGGCCGCCGGCCTGAGGTCGAAGTGCTCCCGGATCAGCCGCTCGATCTCCCGCACGGGGATGCGCTCGGTGCCGTAGCACTCGACCTGGATCGACAAAGGATGGGCGACCCCGATGGCGTAGGCGACCTGGAGCTCGCAGCGATCGGCGAGGCCTGCCGCCACCACGTTCTTGGCCACGTAGCGGCAGGCGTAGGCGGCCGAGCGGTCGACCTTGGTCGGGTCCTTGCCCGAGAAGGCCCCACCCCCGTGACGGGCAGCACCCCCGTAGGTGTCGACGATGATCTTGCGGCCTGTGACTCCCGTGTCGGAGATGGGCCCGCCGGCCACGAACCGCCCTGTGGGGTTGACGAGCACGAAGTCCCGCTCCTGGAAGCGGCGCTGGTCGTAGAGGTCGGGCGGGAGGATGGGATGGAGGACGTGCTCGATGATGTCGGGCTTGAGGAGAGCCTCCACGTCCAGCCCTTCCCGGTGCTGGCAGGAGACGAGCACCCGCTCGATCTCCACCGGCCGGCGGTGGCCCTGCTCGTCCACCGCGTAGCGCACCGTGACCTGGGCCTTGCCGTCAGGGCGGAGGTAGGGAAGCACCTGGGCCTTGCGTACCTCTGCCAGCCGCTTGCAGATGCGGTGGGCGAGCATGATGGGAAGCGGCATGAGCTCCGGCGTCTCCCGGCAGGCGTAGCCGAACATCATCCCCTGGTCGCCTGCTCCCACCCGGTCGAGGGGATCCACGTCGCCCGGGTCGTGCTGCACCTCGTAGGCCCGCTCCAAGCCCAGGGCGATATCGGGCGACTGCTCGTCGATGGCCACGATGACGCCGCAGGTGTCGGCGTCGAAGCCGTACTTGGCTCGGTCGTAGCCGATCTCGCGGATCGTGTTCCGCACTACCCGGGGGATGTCGACGTACGTCTCGGTGGTGATCTCTCCCGCCACCACCACGAGCCCTGTCGTCACCAGCGTCTCGCAGGCGACCCGGCCTTGGGGGTCGTCGGCGAGGACGGCGTCCAGGATCGCGTCCGACACCTGGTCGGCGATCTTGTCGGGGTGGCCCTCGGTGACCGACTCGGAGGAGAAGGAGAAAGAGCGGGCAGGCATGCCCCAGTAGGCTACTCGACGGAGAGGAAACCCTCGATACCGAGCCCTCCCCCCTCCGGTCGCAGGCCCACGAGCGCGGCCACGCGTGGCAGGGAGACATAGAGGAGGGCGCTCACCTGCGAAGGCAGGCGAGCTCGGGCGAGAAGGGCTCGGTAGGTCGGCTGGCGAGCGAGGGGAGCCGCGTGGGCGCGCATGCGGGAGAGCGTGGCGGCGCTGGTCGCGAGAAGGAGCTTCCCCGGCTCTAAGGCAACGAGAAGAGCGAGCTTGGGGCCAGGCAAAGACAGGCGGTAGGCTCCTGGCGAGAGCGCGCGCAGCGACCCGAGCTTGGCCAGGGCCAGGATCGGCCCCAGGCGAGCGAGGAGCTGGTGGACGACCCTCTCTCCCTGCCGATCCAGCCGTACCACGAGCCCCTCTCCCTCCCGGTAGCGAGCAAGAGCGGCCTCCCCGGAGAGAGCGGGCAGGATGTCTCCCTCCAGGGACAGTCCCAGCGCGGCTTGGGCGAGCCGGAGCTTCTGATCGAGGCCGGGCGAGAGACGATCGAGGCCGGCGAGAAGCGCGCCCAGAGGGCGGTCGAGGCGGGAGGTGACAAGCAAGAGCGATGCCCCTGCCAGCACCTCCGCCGGGAGCCGGGGCTCGATGCGGGGAGGCTGATCGCGGGCGGGAAGCGACGCCCTGCCCACCAGGCGGAAGCCGCCTTGGTCGGGGAGAGCGGCCGCCGCCACCGTGCCGGGAAGGGGGAGGAGCGCGGCCAGGCTCGCTGGCAAGCGGAAACGGCGAAGCTCATCCCGGAGCACGGCGTAGAGGAGGGAGCCAGCGACGTAGGCTCGGACGGCGGCACTCTCCGGAAGCTCGCCCATAGCCTGGCGAAAGAGCGGGCTTCTCCCCAGCGAGCCCTGCTCAAACGGGAGGTCGATCGCCTCCTCGAGCAGTGTCGGCGCCTCGCCAGGGAGGAGGACGGCGAGGTCAGTGCGACCCCGGGGGCGGACAGGCAGGCCCAGCGCCGAGAGGAGCGACGCGCCTTCCCTCTGGGAAGACACGAACGCCGCCGCCCACTCAGGGACGGCCGCCGCCCCTGGCGGCAGCTTGGCCA
>PSLH01000057.1:0-13941 GCA_040289505.1 Thermoleophilia bacterium
CGGCGGCGACGCCCGCGCCGACTACCGCGCGATCCCCGCCGCCGTGTTCACCGACCCCCAGGTAGCGCAGGTGGGCACGGTCGCGGGGCATGGCCTGGTCAGCGCCTCCTGGCCGGTGGAGCGCACCTCCCGCTCCTCCACCTACGAGCGACCCAAGCGCAAGGGCTTCCTGAAGCTGGTCGCCGACCGGAAGCGGGGCGTGCTCGTCGGCGGCGTGGCCGTCGGTCCCGAGGCGGGCGAGTGGCTGCAGCAGGTGACGCTGGCGATCCAGGCCCGGGTGCCAGTGGACGTGCTCCGGCGAACGATCCAGCCCTTCCCCACCTTCTCCGAGGCGGTCTTCTTCGCCGCCCGCGACCTCCCGCTGTAGCCGCCAGCGTCTACGCTTCCCCTGTGGGCGCAAGCATCGAGATCGGTCGTATCGCCGGCATCCGGGTTGGCGTCAACTGGAGTTGGCTCATCGTGTTCGCGCTCATCGCCTGGACGCTGGCCGACGCCGTCTTCCCCAGCCAGAACCCAGGGCTCTCCGACGGCACCTACGTGGCCATGGCGATCGTGGCTGCCCTCCTCTTCTTCGCCTCGCTGCTTCTGCACGAGCTCGGCCACGCCGTGCAGGCCCGGCGTGAGGGCATGGAGATCGAGGGGATCACGCTGTGGCTGTTCGGAGGAGTGGCCCAGTTCAAGGGGGCCTTCCCCAGCGCCGGAGCGGAGTTCCGCATCGCTATCGCGGGGCCAGCCGTCTCCCTCGCCCTCGGTCTTTTCTTCGCCCTGGGCGCCTGGGGGATCGCTTTCCCGGAGGCGGTAGACGGGGTCGCTGCCTGGCTCGGCTACATCAACCTCGTCCTCCTTGTCTTCAACATGCTGCCCGCCCTGCCGCTCGATGGCGGCCGCGTGCTGCGCTCTGCCCTCTGGCAGCTGAAGGGCGACTTTCGCTTCGCCACCCACGTCGCCGCCGGCATCGGCCGCGGCTTCGGCTTTTTGATGATCGGAGTGGGTCTCTTCATGCTCATCTTCGAGAGCTCGTTCAGCGGCGCCTGGCTCGCCTTCCTGGGCTGGTTCCTGCTCCAGGCGGCAAGCGGGGAGGCACGCTACCTCGCGGCCCAGGAGGCGCTCGGCGACCTCCTCGTCCGCGACCTCATGGTGCGCCATCCGGTGACGGTGCCGGCCGACCTCAGCCTGGGCCAGTTCATGGACGAGATCGCCTGGTCGCGCCGGTATACGACCTACCCCGTGGTAGACGACGGCGAGGTGGTGGGTCTTCTTGCCTTCCGCTGCGTGGCCGAGGTGCCGAGAGGGGAGTGGGACGAGCGGACGGTGCGCGAGTGCATGCTCCCCCGGGAGCGGGTACCCGTGCTGCGCGAAGACGAGCGGGCGTTCGATGCCCTCGCCGAGCTGTCCGAGAGCGGCGTCAACCGCGCCTTCGTGCTCGACAACGGCCGCCTGGTCGGCTTCCTCTCCATCACCGACCTCGTGCGGGCGCTCGAGGTGGGAGGGCCGCGCCGCCTCCGCCGCCGGCCTGCCTGACCGATCACGCCCCAGCTAGGCCCCCGAAGGCAGGTAGCGGAGGAACCAGGCGCAGGCGAGCTCTGCCACCCGCTCCAGCGCCCCTGGCTCCTCGAAGAGGTGGGTCGCTCCGGACACCACCTCGAGCTCGACCAGGCAACGCATGGCTGTCATCGCCTGCCGGTTCAGCTCCAGCACGACTGGGTCGCGTTCCCCCACGATGAGGAGCGTAGGCGCCCTCACGTCGGCCAGAGTTGGACCGGCGAGATCGGGACGCCCGCCCCGGGAGACAACCGCCCTCACCGGCTCCGGCCGCCGGGCCGCCGCCACGAGGGCGGCGGCAGCGCCGGTGGAGGCCCCGAAGTAGCCGAGGGGAAGCTCGCTCGTCTCCTTCTCTCCCTCCAGCATGGCAGCCGCGTCCAGCAGCCGCCGGGCCAGAAGCTCGACGTCGAAGCGAAGCTCTGCCGTGCGCAGGTCGACCGCCTCTTCCGCGGGCGTGAGAAGGTCGATGAGACAGGTGGCGATACCCACCTCCTGGAGCACCGAGGCGACGTAGCGATTGCGGGGGCTGAAGCGGCTGGAGCCGCTGCCGTGGGCGAAGAGGACGATGCCGGAGGGACGGGCGGGCAGGCCCAGCGTCGCCTGAAGCGTCGCTCCCTGGGAGGAGAAGGAGACCTCCCGCTCCTCTACCTCGCGCCCCATCGACCTCCGCCCTCCTGCCGGGAAGGGGCGATCATGGGGCCACCTTGGGCCCCACCTCGACTCCGACCAGCGCCACCATGTCGAGGTCGCGGTGGAGCAGGTGCTGGAGGTACACGCGCTCCACGCCCGCCTCGGCCAAGGCGGAGAGCCGCTCCGCGACCGCGCTTGGCGTTCCCGCCAGCCACTGGTCGGAGCGGTCGCGGAGCACGGCCTCGGCGTCCTCCCCCTCGGCTCCTAGAACGCGGAGGAGCTCGCGCACGCGGCCGAGCAGCTCGTGGCGGTCGCTGCCGACGACGCAGGCGGTCATGAGCGAGAAGGCGAGCGTGCCCGGGTCGCGACCTGCCCTCTCGCAGGCCTCGACCACCCGGGCCCGCCGTTCCCGTACCTCCTCCAGGGTGGCGAGGAAGGTGTTGTACTCGTCCGCGTAGCGGGCGGCGAGGAAGGCCGAGCGCCTGCCGCCGCTTCCGCCCACGATGATGGGCGGGCGCGGACGCTGGATCGGGCGGGGAGCCACCGGGCAGCCATCGAGCCGGTAGTAGCGCCCCTGGAAGGAGACCCTGTCGTCCTCGTCCGCTGCCAGCATCCGGCTCACGATCTCGAGCTGCTCGCCCAGCATGGCCATGCGCTCGCCCACCTCGGGGAAGGGAAAGCCGAAGGAGCGGTGCTCGGCCTCGAACCAGCCGGCTCCCAGCCCCACCTCCACCCTGCCCCCGGAGACGTGATCGACCGTCGCTGCCATCTTGGCCAAGACAGCCGGGTGGCGGAAAGTGACGGGGGAGACGAGCGTCCCTAGCCGGATCCGGTGAGGACGGGCAGCGAGTGCAGAGAGAGTGGCCCAGGCATCGAGCCCGCCGCCGGCCTGGGAGGAGATCGTGGGCAGGTAGTGGTCGGAGCAAAAGAGCCCCTCTAGCCCTGCCCTCTCGCAGGCCTCGGCCAAGCTGACCCAGTCTTGCCAGGAGACTCCCTCCTGGCCCTCGACCATGAGGCAGATCCTCATGGCGACATCATGCCGAGACTCGGCCGCGCCCGTCGCCGGTCTCGCGCCTTCGCTCCTTCCAAGGCCAGCGCGAAGAGGGCAGCGAGCCCGGGAGCGGGGGATCGCTCGCAGGGGCCGAGAGCGAGCGTGCCGCACGGCGCCTGCACCACGGGAAGGTGGACGGCAAGACCGAGGACGAGCGACGAGACGACGCCCACGACGAGCGAGGGCTCCAGGGCATTCGCCACAGGGGCTGACAGACGGAGCGGACGCCGAAGAGGTGCGCTATCTGGGCCAGGGAGACGGTGGCGTAGGCCATGGTCTGGGCGGATTGGCCATCGATCGCCCACCCGGCAGGCAGGCGCCCACGGCGGCCGCCCCCAGAGGGACGCCGGCAGCGACCGGGGCGATCCGAAGCGACGAGAGAAGGAGAAGAGGAGAGGGCCGCGCAGGGGGCCAAGCGCCATCGTCTCCGCCCAGGCAGGGTCACGGGCGAGGGCGAGCCCGGGCAGGCCATCGGTGAGGACGTTTGACGGTCGCTGGCTACGACGGTGATCTCCCCCAGCTCGGTGGCCAGGCCGCTGGAGGCGACGAGCGCCCGCGCCTGGCCACCCTCGATGCCCCCGCCGACGACGGTGGAGACGACGGCGCTGGCGACGAGGAGGACGACCAACGGGTCGAGAAGCTGGCGGAGGGCGATCCCCAGCTAGTCCGGCCTCTGCCGCCGCCAGATCTGGTTGCTACCGAGCGAGACCAGACGGGCGCGGGCCCTCTCCTCGCTCAGGCCTCGATTCAGGTCGCGCCCAGGGCCTCGGCGACAGAGGCGGCAGCGAGGCTTAGCGCCGGGCCGGCGGTGGCGGCCGGCGGGCCGGCGGTGGCGACCACCTACTCCGGCCGGCGGACGACGAGCACCGAGGATCGGGCTCTGTGGGCAACCCGCTCGCTCACGCTCCCCAGCGCCCGGATCCCGTGCAGGCCCCGGCTCCCTACCACCACCAAGTCGACCTCGTCGGACACGGCCACAAGCGCGCTCACAGGATCGCGCTGGCCGTCTGCCTCTACGTCGGGGAAGGCGGCCCCGATCGCCTCCAGATCGACCTGCTTTCCCCGCAGCGACACCACCCATCGAAGCGGCACCGAAAGCCGGCGGGCCAGCTCCGCTGCTGCCTCGGCGGCTTGGGCCGAGTGGGGCGAGCCATCGACCCCGACGGCGATCGCCCGGGGGAAGGCATCCCCTGCCGGCCGGGGCGGGCCACGAGGACGGAGCAGGGCCCCTCGTGCACCATGGTCGTCGTCACGCCCCCGAGCAGAATCGCTTCCGGGCGGCTGGTGCCGTGCGTCCCCACGGCCACGAGAGTGGCGCCGAAGCGCTCGATCTGGCGCAGGAGCGTCACCACCGGGCTACCCTCGACGAGGGCGCTCGTCGCCTGGGGGACGAGCTCCTGGGCCGACCGCAGCGCCTCCCCAGCCTCGCGCTCCAGCTCCTCGACGAGCTGCCCTGCCGCCCAGCCGGCAGACACGGCCGGCGCCAGGTGGACGATGCAGGCGAGGCGGATGAGACCCTCGGGGCGAGAAGCCGCGCCGCCTGCCGGGTCGCCTCCAGGCTGGCCGGCGTCTCGTCGACACCCACGAGGATGCGCTCGAAGACGCCGGCCATGCCTGGTCAGTCCTGGAGCAGGTCGACGACAGGGGCGTCGGCCAGCCGGAGCAGGTCCTGGGTGCGGAGCTTGACCGACTCGTCGTGGCTCTCCGCCTCGAGCACGATCTCCTCGCGCTTCGCCACCCGCCGGTCGAGAAACACAGGATCCGGCCGGCCGCCCAACGGACGAGAGGCTCCCAGATTGAGCTCCGGGTAGTCGTGGGCCAATTCCTCCTCGCTTGCCGGGCGCACCTTCTTCGCTCCAGCCCCGAGGAGGTCGCGCACCTTATCGGGCAGGTCGAGCCGCTGCGAGGCGGAGATGACCACCCACACGGAGCCTTGGGGGGACGAGACGACGAGCGTCTTGGCCACCGACTGCGGCTCCACGCCAAGAGCCCGTGCCTCGTCGAGAGCCCGCTCGGCGTGCGGGTGGGCCACCACCTGGCAGGGGACGCCGTGCCCCTCGAGCGCCCGCGTGAGCGCGGGCGAGACCATCACCGCCTCGCCTTCTTCCCCGCTCGGGGGCGCTCGCCCGGCTTGATCGTGGCGTCGCTCGAGGGGTAGTAGACGGTCTCCCGGCCATCGCCCCAGCGCACGCGGTAGTGCTCGTGGCCGGGCTCCCCCAGCACCTCCAGGATCTCGCCGACGCGGCGCGCCTCGCCGACCTTGTGTCCCTCGACGACGACGAGGTCGCCAGGACGAGCGCGGAACGCTTCTTTCGTCTGCGCCATCGGTCCCTCCTTGTCGACTCCCTTTCAGATTGCCAGAATGGCGCAGCCTGCCAGAGGCGTCATCCGCGCTCTCCCTGAATCGTCTTCCCCGTGCCTAACCGATACTCGCCCCCCTCCCCCGCCCTCTGCCACAGTGAGCGCCTGATCCCGTCGTGACTCCCCTTCGCTCAAGCCTGGCCCTTTCACCCGAGACCCTCCGCCGCCGTGCCGACCCCGCCTCCTTTCCCTTCCGCACCACCGAGGAAGTCGAGCCGCTGGTGGGCACGGTGGGTCAGCCGCGAGCCTTGGACGCCATCGACTTCGGCCTTCAGGTCGCCACCGCAGGCTACAACATCTTCGCCGCCGGCCTCCCCGGCTCCGGCCGCGCCACCACCATCCGCGACTACCTGGAGCGGGCCTCGGTCAGGCGACCTCCCGCCGACGACTGGGTGTACGTGCACAACTTCCGGGACGCCGACCGGCCCAACGCCATCCGCCTCCCTCCCGGCCGGGGGCAGGAGCTGGCTCGAGACATGGACGAGTTCGTGCAGGCCGCCAGGCGGGAGCTCGCTCGGGCCTTCGAGAGCGAGGACTACGACCGCCGCCAGCGCGAGATCGTGGCCGCCGTACAGCGGCGGCGCGACGCCTTGGTGCAGGAGCTGAAGGCGTTCGCGGCCGACCGCGGCTTCGCCCTCGAGCTCACGCCCGCCGGGGTGGTGACAAGCCCCGTGCGGGGAGGACGGCCTCTGACCCGGGAGGAGTTCGCCGCGCTGCCGCCTGAGGAGCGGCAACGCATCGCTCAGGCCAACGAGGAGATCCAGGAGCAGACCGCGGGATTTTTGCGCCGCCTGCACCAGCTGGAGAAGGAGGCCCAAGGGGAACTGCGGGAGCTGGAGCGCGAGGTCGCCCGGTTCGCCACTGGCCGCCTGTTTCGGGAGCTGCACGAGAAGTACGCCGACAACGCCGAGGTGATCGCCTACCTCGAGCAGGTGGAGCAGGACGTGCTCGAGCGCGTAGGGGAGCTGCGAGCCCCCGAGGAGGAAGGTCTACCCGTGTTCCTGGCCATGCTCAGGAGGCCTTCCGACCTCGCTCGCTACCGGGTCAACGTCCTCGTCGACAACGGCGGCGCTCGAGGGGCGCCAGTGGTGGTCGAGACCAACCCCACCTACTACAACCTCGTCGGTCGCATCGAGTACCGGCCTTCCTTCGGCACCATGGTCACCGACTTCCGGGAGATCAAGGCAGGCGCGCTCCACCGAGCGAACGGCGGCTTCCTCCTCCTGGACGCCCTGGAGGTGCTCCGTCACCCCTTCGCCTGGGAGGCGCTCAAGCGCGCCCTCCGAGACGGCCACGTGCGGATCGAGAACTTGGGCGAGGAGTGGAGCGCTGTCCCCACAGCCACCCTCCGCCCCGAGCCCATCCCCCTCGACGTCAAGGTGTGCCTGATCGGCCAACCCCTCCTCTACCACTTCCTCTACGCCGTAGACGAGGACTTCCGGGAGCTCTTCAAGGTCAAGGCCGACTTCTCGCCCGAGATGGAGTGGAGCGACGAGCACCTGCAGAGCTACGCCGCCTTCGTCAGCCGCTGGGTCCGGGCTGCAGGCCTCAGGCACTTCGACCGAGAGGCGGTGGCTCGCCTGGTGGAGCACGGGGCTCGCCTGCGCGAGGACCAGGGCAAGCTCTCCACACGCCTCCTCGACATCTCCGACATCGTCTCCGAGGCGAGCTTCTGGGCTGGCCTGGCGGGCCGCCAGGTGGTGACGGGAAAGGACGTGGAGCGAGCGATCGAGAAGCGCGAGTACCGCTCGAGCCTGCTCGAGGAGCGGGTGCAGGAGCTCATCGCCGAGGGGACGATCCGCATCGACACCGACGGGGCCCGGGTCGGGCAGGTAAACGGCCTGTCCATCCTCGACCTCGGCGACTACACGTTCGGTCGGCCGTCGCGGGTGTCGGCCCGCGTCTCCATCGGCCGGGGCGGCGTCCAGTCGATCGAGCGGGAGATCGAGCTGTCGGGGCCTATCCACTCCAAGGGCGTCCTCATCCTGTCCGGCTACCTGGCCGGGCAGTACGCCCAGGAGACGCCGCTCGCGCTCGCTGCCACCCTCACCTTCGAGCAGTCCTACGACGAGGTAGAGGGCGACTCGGCCTCCTCCACGGAGCTGTACGCGCTCCTCTCGGCCCTGTCGGGCCTCCCCCTCGACCAGGGCATGGCCGTCACCGGCTCGGTCGACCAGTACGGCCAGGTGCAGGCGGTAGGCGGCGTGACCCGCAAGGTCGAGGGCTTCTACGCCACCTGCAAGGCCAAGGGCCTGACCGGCCGCCAAGGGGTGGTCGTGCCCGCCGCCAACGTCCGCCACCTGATGCTGGACGAGGAGGTCGTGGAGGCAGTACGGGAGGGTCGCTTCCACGTGTGGGCGGTGAGCACGGTGGACGAGGGGATCGAGCTTCTTACCGGCCGCCCCGCCTCGGAGGTGCACGCCCTCGTTGCCAAGCAGCTCAAGGCCTACGCCGAGCGCCTGCGCGAGCTCGCCGAGGGAGCACCGGAGGAGGAAGAAGAGGAGGGCCCCTCCCGGCCGGGGGGTAGACAGCCAAAGGGGTCCGTGGCGAGGGACGCGGTAGGCGAGGACGACTGACACCTCGTTGAGGATGAGGACGTCGACCTCGTCGCGGCCGACTGCGCCAGTTCTCGCATGAGCTCAAGGCAACGCGCGAGCGGGGGAGGGTTCTTCTCCTCGGGCAGGAAAGGGCTACGTCTACTCGGAGACGCTCTCTCCGCTCCCTGCGCCCGCGCCCCGAAGAGGTAGGCGACGGGCACGTCCGCCTGGATCCCGAAGCCGCCTTTCGAGCTGGAGGGGTCGAGGCTCATGGAGCGATCCTCGCCAGGGCCGCCCCCAGCACGGGCACACGGAGTGCTACGCTCGCTCCCAGGAAGGCCAGAGGGGCAAGGAGAGCGTCTTCTCGGTGGTCCTCGCCACACGCGCCACGGAGGCACGACCATGACCGCCCCCACTAGGGTGCGGAAGCGGGACGGCACGGTCGTCCGCTTCGACAGCCGACCGATCGAGGAGGCGATCTTCCGCGCTGCCCGCGAGGTTGGCCGGCCCGAGCGGGTCCTCGCTGCCGAGGCCACACGGCGGGTGGTGGCGGATCTGGCCCAGCGCTTCGGACGCCGCGTGCCCGGCATCGAGGACGTCCAGGATGCC
This sequence comes from Thermoleophilia bacterium, assembly GCA_040289505.1. Classification (GTDB taxonomy): domain Bacteria; phylum Actinomycetota; class Thermoleophilia; order Gaiellales; family Gaiellaceae; genus PALSA-612. The sequence continues at coordinate 8,731 of PSLH01000057.1, forward strand.
GTGGAGCGGGCGCTCATGGCCATGGGCCTGGCCGACGTGGCCCGGGCCTACGTCCTCTACCGCCGCCGCCGCAGCGAGCTGCGCGAGGCTAAGCGCGCGCTTGGTATCCGCGACGACCTCAAGCTCTCCCTCAACGCCGCCATCGTCCTCCGCGAGCGCTACTTGCGCCGCGACGAGGGGGGCAGGGTGATCGAGTCCACGGGCGAGCTCATGGAGCGGGTGGCCCGCCACGTCGCCTCCGCCGAGGCCAAGGACAGCGAGGAGGTCGCCGAGCGGTTCGCTTGCATGCTCAAGGCGCTCGAGTTCCTCCCCAACTCGCCCACGCTCATGAACGCGGGCACCCGCCTTGGCCTCCTCTCTGGCTGCTTCGTCCTCCCCGTCGAGGACTCGCTCGACTCCATCTTCTCCACGCTCCGCCTGACCGCGCTCATCCACCAGGCGGGCGGAGGCACCGGCTTTTCCTTCTCGCGCCTGCGCCCGGCCGGAGACGTGGTCGGTTCCACCATGGGCGTGGCTAGCGGGCCGGTGTCCTTCATCTCGGTCTACGACACCGCCACCGAGGTGATCAAGCAGGGCGGGCGCAGGCGCGGGGCGAACATGGCCGTCCTGGACGCCTCCCATCCCGACATCAAGGAGTTCGTACGGGCCAAGACCGAGCCGGGCCGACTGGAGAACTTCAACCTGTCCGTGGCGGTCACCGACGCTTTCATGCGGGCGGTGGAGCGAAGCGGGCTTCACCGCCTGGTCAACCCGCGCACGAGGAGGACGGTCGCCCGCATCCCCGCCGGCGACCTCTTCGAGCTCATTTGCGAGGAGGCCTGGCGCTCGGGCGACCCTGGTCTCCTCTTCCTCGACCGCGTCAACCGGGACAACCCCCTGCCCGGGCGAGGGCCCATCGAGGCCACCAACCCCTGCGGGGAGGTGCCGCTCCATCCCTACGAGTCGTGCAACCTGGGGTCGATCAACCTGGCCCGGTTCGTGCGCGACGGGGAGCTCCGCTGGGATCAGCTGGGAGAGATCGCCCGGCTGGCGGTCCGCTTCCTGGACGACGTGATCGACGCCAACCGCTACCCAGCGCCAGAGCTCGAGGAGGCAGCCAAGGCCACTCGCAAGGTCGGGCTGGGCGTGATGGGGCTGGCCGAGTTGCTCGCCTCGCTGGGCATCCCCTACGACTCGGAGGAAGCGGTGCGCCTGGCCTCCCGCATCGCCCGCTTCATCGGCGAGCAAGCGAGGCAGGCATCGCACGACCTGGCAGAGGCGCGAGGGCCCTTCCCCCTCTTCCCCGAGAGCGTCTACGCTGCCCGCGGGCTTCCGCCCCTCCGAAACGCCCAGCTCACCTCGATCGCCCCCACCGGCACCATCTCCATCATTGCCGGCACCACCTCCGGCATCGAGCCCCTGTTCGCTATCGCCTACGTGCGCAACGTCCTCGGCGGCCAGCTGGTCGAGGTCAACCCCCTGTTCGAGCGGGTGGCCCGCGACCGCGGCTTCTGGAGCGAGGACCTGGCCGCCGAGCTCGTGGCCAGCGGGCGCGTGCGCGACAACCCCCGCGTCCCCGACGACGTCCGCCGAGCCTTCCCCACCGCCCTGGAGATCGCCCCCGAGTGGCACCTGCGCATGCAGGCGGCGGTGCAGCGCCACGTCGACGCAGCAGTGTCAAAGACCGTCAACCTGCCCGCCGAGGCCACGGTGGAGGACGTGCGCCGCATCTACCTCGCCGCCTGGCGAGCGGGCGCCAAGGGCATCACCATCTACCGCTACGGCTCTAAGCCTCGCCAGGTGTTGACCCTGCTCGGCCAGCCGCCCGACCGGCTAGCTCCGCCCCTCCAGGTGGACGCCCTGTACGCCGGCGGCTGCGCTGCTCACGCCTGCGAGTTCTGAGCCCCTCGCCTGAGCGGTCTTGCGCGGGCGATGCCGACCCTCGCTGCCAGGCTTCTTTCTGACCGACTTCCGAGGAGGGGATCCTGCGAGGGGCTGCGATCGCGCCGAGAGGGAGCTCTCCGCCAGGGGGACACGCTGTGCCCTCCAGTACGCTGCCAGCCGGGTCGAGCCCTGCCCGGGGCCTGCCTGCCCTTTCTGGGAGGAAGGGGCGCCGTGGTTGGCCTGGGCTGTGCCCTCGCCAGGTTGGGGCTCGACCTGGAGGGGAGCCTGAGGCTCGTCTCCTGGCTCCTGCACGCGCCATGCTGGCCGAGGAGGCGGCCGGGAGAGCAAGGAGGAGGCCCTCCACCTTTCCACTGCCTGCTTCCTCCCGGCTTCGCGACTGACTCCTCCTGACTACTCCACCACCCGCAGGGTGGAGGGGATGTCCATCCCTGTCAGCTTGCGCCGGAAAAGGACGGGGACACAGGCGACCGCCGCCGTTCCCAGCCCCAGGGCGACCGCCCCCGTGGAAGGGGTAACCGCAGTCACGACGCCGATGTCGGGAACCACCGTGGAGACGATGGTGTCCACCATCCAGCCCAGGAGGAGGCGGCTTAGACCGATCCCGGCCAGAGTTTCCAGGAGGCCTACGATCAGGCTCTCTGCCATCGTCACCGCCAGGACGGCACGCACGGGCAGGCCGAAGGCGAGCATGGTGGCATGCTCGCGACGGCACTCGTCCAGGGTGGTGCTGATGGAGTTGAGGGCGATGAGGAGCGCCAGCAGGACCACGCAGGGCTCGATCACGTACAGGATCTGGAGGCCCTGGTCGAGCCCCTGGCGAACCGTATCGGTGAAAGCGGACACCGGCTGCGCCGACACCACCCGGGGGAGCCGGACGAGAGCCCGCTCCACCTCCTCGGCGCTCGCTCCTGGGGCCGGCTCCACCGACAGCCGGTTGGTGATCCCGGCAAGCCGCCAGCGCCGCCTCCACGCTGCCGCGTGCGCCGAGACCGAAGAGGACGCCGAGGAGGCAACCTCCAGCCCACGAGGAGCGGCCGCAGGGCAAGCAGGCGAGGTGGCGTTCCCAAGGCCATGCCGATCCCGATCTCGCGCCTTCCTGCCTCCATCCGCTCCCCCAGGCCCGGGTTTGAGGCGACCGAGGATGCCTTTCTCGTTGCCCCACAGCCAGGCGCCGGTCAGCGCTGGCGGTCAGCCAAGGTGGTGGCCCACGAGCTGAGCTCGGTGGAGGCTTGCAAGGCCGCCTGGGCGCGAGCCGGCCGAGAGGCCCGAGTGCGCGCTCTAGGGCCCGGCGGCGCGTGGAGCGGCGCTTTCTCTCAGGGGAGGAGAGCCTCGCCGGAGGAAAGAGCCGCAGGGAGGATCGGGGCTCTCCCCGATCCCGATCGAGCCCCAGCTCGGTCATACTCAAGGCGCTGTCGGAGAAGGAGGGAAGATGGCTGTCGCCAAGATCATCGAGATCACCGCCGAGTCGAGCGAGAGCTTCGAGGACGCGATCAAGCAAGGCATCGCCAAGGCCGCCGAGACGGTCCGCAACATCAAGGCCGCGTGGGTGAACGGCCAGCAAGTGACCGTCGCCGACGGCCAGGTAGCTTCCTACCGGGTCGACCTCAAGGTCACTTTCCTCGTCGACTAAGCGGCGCAGGCCAGGCTCGCCCGGGTCGAGGAGGCTCGGGCGAGCCCCTAGGAGCGTGGGTCAGTAACCGGGTCCATCCGGGGGCGGTCCTAGAGGATCCGGCCCGCTGGGCGTGGCTCTCCCTGTACGTGGCCCTCCGAGGCGCCGCCCTCGGGGGGCGTCTCGATCACCGCGAGCACGTCGAGCGAGATCATGGACCGGTAGTAGCGGTAGTAGGGCGTGCCGGCGTCCACCGGCACGGGTACGAGGCGGATGAGGCCGAAGAACTCTCGCAGGAGCAGGGCCGAGCGTGGTGTCCGGTGTACGAGAACGCTCTGGAGCTTCGTCATGCCCTCTCGGATCCATTCGACTGGCGGCGCCCGGCAGGCCTTGTCGCGGGTGCGGCGGAGGCCGTCGGGCTCGTCGCGAACGGCATCGACCCGCCGCTCGGTCTCGACGAGGGCCTCTGCAAGCGCGATGATTGGAGATTGGAGATTCGAGGCTCCGTACCTGGCCGTCCCCCGGACCCCGCATCGGTCTCGACCCGGCACCCGTCACATTCAGGACTCCGGGCGAACACCCTCGGCGCGGCCGATCCCTCCGTCCGGGTGGCGCATCCGCGAGCCGGGCGTAAGCTTTGGCCCTTCGAGCCATGACTCTTCAGGGCGTGAGCATCAGACCGGGCGATCGCCTTGCGGTCAGGGGCAGGCCGTGGCGGGTGCAGGCCGTCCAGGACGTGGGAGACGGCCAGGCCTTCCTTCGCCTCGTCCCGCCGGACGGGCGCGGCGACGGCTCGATCACCGTCGTCGCGCCTCCCGAGCGGGTCGTGCTGCTCCCCCCGGAGGAGCTCAGCTTCGATCCCGCTCAGGTGGGGCCGATCGGGCTGTGTCTCGCTGCCCATCGAGACGCTCGCCCTGACCTCGATCACGGACGAGGCGCTCGCTTCGGCCGCGTCGCCCTCGAGGCCTACCAGGCGCCGCCGGTCCTCCGCATCCTCGCAAGGCCCTCGCTCCGGCTTCTCATCGCCGACGACGTCGGCCTCGGCAACACGATCGAGGCCGGACTCTGCCTGCTCGATCTCCTGCAGCGCGGCCGGGCGAGCCGCGTGCTCGTCGTCTGCCCGCCCGGCCTCATCCCGCGAATCGTGACCTCCACGGACTACCTGAAGCGCGACGGCGTGCGCCGCCGGGCTCTCGCCAAGCCCTGGGACCTCGTGATCGTGGACGAGGCCCACGCTCTGGTCGAGTCGGGAACGCCGAGGAACCCCTACCGGACGCGCCGGACCCGCCTCGGCGAGGAGCTCCGCGACTCCGCGCGCGGGCTCCTCCTCCTCACGGCGACGCCGCACAACGGCTACGCGCGCTCCTTCCGCTCCCTGATCGAGGTCGTGTGGAGACGACGGCTGCCGCCCTCGAGGGGCTCCAACCCGGGAGCGGATCGTGCTCCGCACCGTCGAGCCGGCCGGTGGTGCGGGTTGAAGCGCAGGCAGCCGAGCTTCTCCAGGGCGAAGCCACGTCCGAAGGGGCCGAGTGTCGCTCCCACGTTAGATTTCAGGCCGACATGACGTTCCTTCCCCAGGCTCCGACCGTCCGCCCGGGGAGACGTCCTCGGCGCTGCACCGGCCTCTTACAGGGGGGAGGTATTCTGGGATGAGAACCGTGTTCGCTGGCGTCGAGCCCCGGCCGGACGTCCTCGCCGGCGAGCTCCGGGACGAGATG
>PSLH01000058.1:0-13782 GCA_040289505.1 Thermoleophilia bacterium
TGACAGTCAGCGCGGCCAGCGCGGCCGCCGCGTCGCGACGGGCGGCGAGCACGGGCGACTTGTCCTCCTGGAGGTCGCGGTTGTAGGCGAGGGGTAGGCCCTTCACCACCGCAAGCAGCCCGGCCAGCCGGCCAAGCGCGGTCCCCGCCTTGCCCCGGGCGAGCTCGGCCACGTCCGGGTTCAGCTTCTGGGGCATCATCGAGGAGCCGGTGGCGGCCGCCTCGGGCAGGCGCACGAAGCCGAACTCGCTGGTCGACCAAAGCACGATCTCCTCGCCGATGCGAGACAGGTGGGAGTGGAGGACGGCGCAGGCGTACAGGTAGTCGAGGGCGAAGTCGCGGTCGGAGACCGCGTCCAGCGAGTTTCGCAGCGTCGGCCCCGGCGGGGGCGGAAGCGGGAGGGTCGACCCCGCCAGCGCCCCCGCCCCTAGAGGCGAGAAAGCCGCCTGCTCGCCCGCGAAGCGGAACCGTTTCCGGTCTCGGTCGAGCATCTCCACCCATGCCAGCAGGTGGTGGCCGACGGTGACCGGTTGGGCCCGCTGCAGGTGGGTGTAGCCAGGCATCGGCGTGTCCGCCTCCTCCTCCGCCCGGTCGAGGATCGCGCTGGCCAGTCGCCCGATCCCCTCCGCGGCCTCCCGGCAAGCGTCCTCCACGTACAGGCGAAAGGCGGCCGCGACCTGGTCGTTGCGCGAGCGACCGGCGTGGATCTTGCGGCCGACCTCGCCCAACAGCCGCTCGATACCCGTGTGCACGTCCTCGTCGGCAGGATCGAGATCGTGGACAGTAATGGCCGACAGGCGCCGCTCCACCTCCTCGAGCTCGGTATCGGAGAGGAGGCCGGCCCCGTGCAGGCGGCGAGCGTGCGCCCTGGTCGCCTGGATGTCGTAGGGGAGGAGCTCGGCGTCGTCAGCGCGCAGGAACCTCCACGCCTCGGGAGCCAGGCCCCCACCGACGCGCCCCGACCAGAGCGTCATAAGGCGGCCAGCTTCTTCTGCCGTGCCGCCGCTAGCTCGGTCTCCAGGCCGGCGATCTTGACGAAGCCGGCCGCCGCCTCGTGCGGGAACGTCTCCCCGGGGGCGTAGGAGGCGAGCCCCTCGGCGTAGAGCGCCCAGGGCGAGCGCCTGCCCACGACGACCGCGGCCGAAGGTTGCAGCCGCACTCGTACCTCGCCCTCCACCAGCCGCTGGGTCTCGTCCACGAAGGCGTCGATCGCTTTTCGGGCGGGGCTGAACCACAACCCCTCGTAGACGAGGTCGGCCCAGGTCGACTCGAGCCCGCGCTTGATCCGCAGCTCGGCCTTGGTCAGGACCAGGTCCTCCAGCGCCCGGTGGGCCTCGATCAGCGTGATCGCCGCCGGAGCCTCGTACACCTCCCGGCTCTTGATGCCTACGGCCCGGTTCTCGACCATGTCGATGCGACCGATGCCGTACGCTCCTGCTCTCGCGTTGAGGAGGGCGATCACCTCGTGCAGGGGAAGCTCGCTCCCATCCAGGCTCACCGGAAGGCCGCCCTCGAACCCCACCACGACCTCCTGGGGAGGAGGAGCTGCCGCCGGATCCCCTGTGAGGGCGTAGGGCTCGTCGGGGGGCGCCGACCACGGGTCCTCCAGGATCCCGCACTCGATCGAGCGACCGAAGAGGTTCTCGTCGATCGAGTAGGGCGAGTCGTGCGTCTGGGTGACCGGGATTCCCCGAGAGACGGCGTACTCGATCTCCTCGTCGCGCGTCCACACTCGGTCGCGCAAGGGAGCGATCACCTTTACCCCTGGGTAGTTGGCCCGGAAGGCAAGCTCGAAGCGCAGCTGGTCGTTCCCCTTGCCCGTGCACCCGTGCACCACTGCCTCGGCGCCCAGCTCCAGGGCCAGCTCGGCGACAGCCTGGGCGATCACCGGACGCGACAGCGCAGACACGAGCGGGTACTTGCCCTCGTAGAGAGCGTTGGTCTTGATCGCCTTGGCCAGCTGGTCGGCGGCGAAGGCCTGCTTGCGATCGAGGAGGATCACCTCCTCGGCGCCCGCAGCCTTGCCTCTAGCCAAGGCTTGCTCCAGGTCGAAGGCCTGGCCCACGTCGACGAGGCAGGCCACGACCTCGTCGTAGCCGTAGTCCTCCTTCAGCCAGGCGATGATGCAGCTCGTATCGAGGCCTCCCGAGTAGGCGACGACAGCGGTTGCCATTAGCGCTCTCCTTCCAGATGGTGTTGCAGAAGCTCCGCCACCTCGCTCCCCGAGATCCCCTCCCGGGCGGCGACGAAGATGGTGTTGTCGCCCGCGACCGTGCCGGCCACCTCGGCCAGCCCGGCGGCGTCAATCGCGTCCGCCAGGGGGGCGGCGTAGCCGCGGGGAGTCAGAATCACGACCAAGTTCCCGGTGGCCTCGATGGAGATGGTCCACCGGCGCAGGGCCGCTCCCAGCTCGGCCAAGCGGTCGAGATCGGCGGCTCCGGGCAGCGAGTACACCAGGCGTCCGTTCGACCGCCGTACCTTGACCAGGCCGAGCTGGTGGATGTCGCGGGACACGGTCGTCTGCACTGCCTCGATGCCGAGCTCACGGAGCGCCTCGACCAGCTCCGCCTGGGTCGATAGCTCCCGCTCCTGGACGAGCCGGATGATCGCCGCTCGCCGCTCGAGCTTGCTCATGTCAGGACCTCTCGCAGCGTCTCCAGGCCGTAGACGAGCTCGTCGCGGCTGATGGTGAGAGGCGGCGTCAGGCGCACTGTGCTCTCGCCTGCAGTAGAGACGAGCACGCCCCGCTTGAGGCAGAGAGACACCACCTCGCCCAAAGGGCGGTCGACGTCGATGCCCAGGAGAAGGCCCCGCCCGCGAGCAGCAGGGAAGACCTGGCGCACGAGCGCCTCCTTGGCTCGCACCTCGGCCAGGAGCTCCTCCGTGATCGCGTCCACGACCGCGCAGGCAGCGGCGCAGGCTACGGGGTTGCCGCCGAACGTACTCCCGTGGTCGCCCGGCTGGAAGCCGTCCAGAGCCTGCTCGGACACGAGCAGGGCGCCCACCGGCAAGCCGTTGGCGAGCCCTTTGGCCAGCGTCACGAGATCAGGCCGCACGCCCGTCTGCTCGAAGCAGAAGAAGCTCCCTGTTCGCCCGACGCCGGTCTGCACCTCGTCGAGGACGAGGAGAGCCCCCAGCTCGTCGGCCAGCGCTCGGGCGGCCGCCAGGAACTCGGCGCTGGCGGGATGGACGCCGCCCTCGCCCTGCACCGGCTCGATCAGGATGGCTCCCGTGTCCGGCCGGGCAGCGGCGACCAGCGACTCCACGTCGTTCAGGCGGGCGAAGGAGACGCCGGGGACGAGAGGGCCGAAGGGCTGGCGCTTGAGTGGCTGGCCGGTGGCAGAGAGCGCCCCCATCGTACGCCCGTGGAACGAGCCTTCCAGGGCCACGATCCCGGGGCGACCGGTCTTGCGGCGGGCGTACTTGATCGCGGCCTCCACTGCCTCTGCTCCCGAGTTGCAGAAGAAGACCTGGGCGCCCCCGAAGCGACGAGCCAGCTTCTCTGCCAGCTCGGCCATGGGCTCGGTCCAGTAGAGGTTGGAGACGTGCCATAGCTGCTCCAGCTGGGCCTTGGCCGCGGCCAGGGGAGTGGGGTGGCAGTGGCCCAAGCCGACGACGGCGATGCCAGCCACGAGGTCGAGGTAGCGTCGCCCGTCGGCCGCCTCGAGCCACGAGCCCTCCCCACGGGTGAAGGTGACGTCGTAGCGGGCGTACACGGGAAGGAGGGGGATGGAGGTCCTCGTGCTCACGAGCCCACCACCACCGTCTCTCCGATCTCGGCCAGGACGCCTGCCCTGGCCGCTGCCACCGCCGCCCGCAGCTTGGGGATGATGCCGCCCTCAAGGAGCCCGTGGCCGAGGAGGCGGTCGGCCTCCGCGGCGTCGATCTCGGGCACCACCGCTCCCTCCAGGATGAGCCCAGGGACGTCGGTGAGAAAGAGGATGCGGGCGGCGCCGATGCCGACGGCGAGAGCGGCCGCCGCCTCGTCGGCGTTCACGTTGAGAGGGCCGGCGGCAAGAGGCGCGACCACCGGGATGAGGCCGCGTCCCAGGGCCTCCTCGATCGCCGGCGGCCGGGAAGGGAGGGGATCGCCGACGAGGCCGAGCTCAGGCACGGGGCGGGCCTGGAGGCCGATCTCGTCCCCGAAGAGGGGGACGGCCCGAGGCCCGAGGGCGGCGCACAGCTCGGCGTTGACGGCGGCGAACGACTCGCGCACGATCGCCAGGCCCTCGGCAGTGGTCACCCGGCGCCCGCCCACGAACTCCACCGGGAGCCCTCGCCGCTCCATCTCCCGCGAGATCTGAGGCCCGGCGCCGTGCACGACGCAGGTCGGGTGCTCGTGGGAGAGGGCGATGATGGCCGAGGCCGCCTCGCCCGCCACCGCCCCTCCGCACTTCACCACCAGGCGACCGTTCTCGTTCACGTCCTGTACTCGGCGTTGATGCGCACGTAGTCGTAGGAGAAGTCGCTGGTGAGGTAGGAGGCGGAGCCGTGGCCCAGCCCCAGGTCGAGCTCGATCCGGCAGAGATCCTGAGGGGGGTCGGGCTCGGCGCCGAGCGGGCGGCCAGCTCGAATCACCGTCTGGCCGTTGAAGGCAAGCGTCACTCGGTCGGGATCGAGCTCGGCGTAGCCGCCGTTCCAGGGAGCGGAGCCGGCGGCGGCGAGCACTCGGCCCCAGTTGGCGTCCCGGCCGAAGAGGGCTGTCTTGACGAGGGGGGAGGTGGCGATCCGGCGGGCGATGGCTCGAGCCTGGTCGTGGTCGGCGGCGCCGGTGACGGAGATCTCGGCCAGGATGGTCGCCCCCTCGCCGTCGGCCACGATCTGCCTCGCTAAGTCGGCGCAGACCGCTCGTAGCGAGGCGGCGAAGGCGAGGTCGGAGGCTGGCGTTCGCTCCAGGCCGCTGGCGCCGTTGGCGAGGAGGATGACGGCGTCGTTGGTCGAGCACTCCCCGTCCACGGAGATCGAGTTGAAGCTCTCGACCACAGCCGGCCGCAAGAAGTCGATGGCCTCGCCTGGCTGCAACGGGTAGTCGGTGGTGATCACCGCCAGCATGGTGGCGAGGTCGGGGTGGATCATCCCCGATCCCTTGGCCATGCCGCCTACGGCGAAGCCGCCACCGCTCGCCGCCGCCTCCTTGGCCCGGGTGTCGGTGGTCATGATGGCGCGGGCAGCGTCAGTCCCTCCCTCGGGCCCGAGCCGGGCTACCGCCTGGCGGAGGCCGGGTAGGAGCTTGTCCAAGGGCAGCCGGGCGCCAATGACGCCAGTGGAGAGGACGAGCACCTCCTCGGCCTTGAGGTCGAGGAGCCGGCCTGCCTCGGCGGCAGTGGCCCGGGCGTCCAGCTCGCCGCGAAGCCCGGTGGCGGCGTTGGCGACCCCCGAGTTCGCCACCACCGCTTGGGGATCGGCTAAGGCCAGGTGCTCCTTGCTCACCTTCACGGGCGCGGCCTGCACGCGGTTCGCGGTCCACATGGCGGCTCCTGTCGCTCGCGGCAGCGATCGGACGAGAGCGAGATCGGGCGCCGACCGGCGGATGCCGCAACGGACGCCGCTGGCCACGAATCCCCTGGCGGCGGTGACGCTCACGGCACCCGCCTCCCCTGCCAAGCCTCGTGTCTCGTAGAGCGAGCCACGCGAGCGTGCTGGGCGCCCCAAGTCCGCACGGAGGAGGCGCTCGAGGCGGGGGCGGGACTCCGGCTCACACGAGCACCCCCTGCAGGCGCAGGCCCAAGGTGGGCTCCAAGCCGATAGCGAGGTTCGCGTTCTGGACCGCCTGCCCGGCCGCGCCCTTGCCCAGGTTGTCGATGGCGCAGATGACGATCGCCCGTCCGGTCAGGCGGTCCTGGAAGACGGCGATCTCGGCTGCGTCCGTCCCCTGCACCCGCGACAGCTCCGGGGTGGCTCCTGGAGGGAGGACGCGGACGGCTGGAGCCTGGGCGTAGGCTGCCTCCAGCCGCTGGCGGAGGTCGTCTGCGGTCGCCTGGACGTAGCAGGTGGCAAGAAGGCCGCGCCGGAGCGGGAGGAGATGAGGGCAGAAGGTGACGGGGAAGCCAAGAGCCTGGGCGATCTCAGGCGCGTGCTGGTGCGTACCCACCCGGTAGGCAGACACGTTCTCCAGGACGAAGCCAGCGTGGGAGCTCGGCTTGAGGGCTCGCCCGGCCCCGGACACGCCCGACTTGGCGTCCACCACCACGCTCGCCGGCTCGATCGCCTCCCGAAGCGGAGCCAGGGCGAGGAGGGTAGCGGTGGCGTAGCAGCCCGGGTTGGCGACCAGGCGGTCGGCGGGCGGCCACAGCTCGGGCAGGGCGTAGCTCCAGGCGGCGAGGCTGTCGGGAAGCGGGTGCGAGAACCCGTACCAGGGGGGGTAGAGGGCGGGGTCGCGCAGTCGGTGGGCGCCGGAGAGGTCGACGACCACGCCTCTGGGAGGAGGCTCGAGCGCGGCTGCCTCCTCGTGGCCGAGGCAGAGGAAGGTGACGTCGGCGCCTGCGGCCAGCGCCTCCTCGTTGGGGACGAAGTCAGGGAGCGACCCGTTCAAGCGCACGTCCAGCGCCGTGGCGGACTTCCCCGCTAGCGAGTCCGATCCCAAGGCGATGATCTCGAGCTCTGGATGGGCGAGCACCCGGTCGAGCGTCTCCTGGCCGGTGTAGCCGTGGCAGCCGACGATGGCGGAGGTAGGCATGGACTTGCGTATTATGCCAGAGTTTGCTTAGTATGCAAATGCAAATGGCTCCTTCCCGCTCCGCCTACCTCGTCCTGGAGGACGGCTCGGTCTTCCCCGGTCGCAGCGTGGCCGCCTCGGGCGTGGCAGCGGGGGAGGCGTGCTTCACCACGGCCATGGCCGGGTACGTGGAGGCGGTGACCGACCCGAGCTACGTGGCCCAGGTCCTGTGCTTCAGCTACCCCCTGATCGGCAACTACGGCGTGGACGAGCGGCAGATGGAGTCGGGGCGCGTCCAGTGCGAGGGGGTAGTGGCCCGGGCCATCCGCCCTGCGTTCGCGGCCTGGCTGGCCGACCAGGGAGTGGTGGCGCTGGCCGACGTGGACACCCGCGCGCTCGTGCGCCGCATCCGCGACGGGGGCGTCCTCCGCTGCGCGCTGGGCGAAGCCTCGCCCCAGGAGCTCTTGGCCCGGGCTCTGGCCGAGCCTCCCATCGACGGTCGCCCTCTCGATCGACCGGTGGGGACGCAGGTGCCGTACACGGTGGGCGTGGGCCCGCGCGTGACCCTGCTCGATCTCGGTACCAAGCGGTCCATCCCCGAGCGGCTGGCTGCCTGTGGCCTGGAAGTGGTGGTGGTGCCCGGCCACTACGACGCCGACGCTGTCCTGGCCACGAGGCCGCGGGCGGTCCTGGTCGGAAACGGGCCCGGTGACCCGGCTGTTTTGGCCGGCCCGATCCAGACCGTGGGCAAGCTTCTGGGCCGGGTGCCGCTCTTTGGGATCTGCCTCGGCCACCAGCTCCTGGGCCTGGCCCTCGGCCTGCAGACGTTCAAGCTTCCCTTCGGCCACCGGGGCGCGAACCACCCCGTGCAAGACACTCGCAGCGGACGGGTGCTCGTCACCTCCCAGAACCACGGCTATGCCGTAGCCTGCGACGACCCGAGGCTCGTGACCCACGTCTCGCTGAACGACCACACGGTCGAGGGCCTGGCTGGAGACGGGTTCGCCAGCGTCCAGTTCCACCCCGAGGCGGCCCCAGGGCCGCTCGATGCTCTTCCCTTCTTCGACCAGATCGCGGGCACGTGCCGAGGCGCAAGGACCTTCGCTCAGTCCTGATCATCGGCTCGGGGCCGATCCGGATCGGGCAGGCCTGCGAGTTCGACTACTCGGGCGCCCAGGCCTGCCGCGTTCTTCGCCGCGAGGGCTACCGCGTGGTGCTCGTCAACTCCAACCCGGCCACGATCATGACCGACCCCGAGTGGGCGGACGCGACCTACCTGGAGCCGCTGGACGCGGAGACGGTGGCCGACATCATCGCCCGCGAGCGCCCTGACGCGCTCCTTCCCACGCTGGGAGGCCAGACGGCGCTCAACCTGGCCGTGGAGCTGTACCGGGCGGGGGTGCTGGCCCGCTACGGGGTGGAGCTGATCGGGGCCGACGTCGAGGCGATCCGGCGAGCCGAGGATCGACTCCTCTTCCGGGAGACAATGCGGGCGGCTGGCCTTCCCGTGCCCGAGAGCATCGTCGTCTCCTCGCTGGAGGAGCTGGGCGACTTCCCTACCCCTGCCATCGTCCGGCCCGCCTTCACCCTGGGCGGTACCGGCGGCGGCCTCGCTCGCAGCCGGGAGGAGCTGGAGCGGCGAGTCGTCCGGGGCCTGGCGGCAAGCCCGGTGGGCCAAGTGCTGGTGGAGCGCTCCCTGGCTGGCTGGCAGGAGCTCGAGCTCGAGGTCATGTCCGACGCCAAAGGGAACTGCGTGATCGTCTGCTCGATCGAGAACATCGACCCCATGGGCGTCCACACCGGTGACTCCTGGACGGTGGCGCCCCAGCAGACCCTGCCCGACAGCGAGTACCAGCGGCTACGCGAGGCCGCCTTTGCCTGCGCCCGGGCCGTGGGCGTGGCCACGGGAGGAGCCAACGTGCAGTTTGCCTACGAGCCAGCTAGCCGGGAGCTCGTCCTCATCGAGATGAACCCCCGCGTCTCTCGCTCCTCGGCGCTCGCCTCCAAGGCCACCGGCTTTCCCATCGCCAAGCTCGCGGCCCTCCTCGCAGTCGGCTATACGCTGGACGAGCTTCCCAACGACATCACCGGCAAGTCGAGCGCCGCCTTCGAGCCAGCTCTCGACTACGTGGCCGTGAAGGCCCCTCGGTTCGACTTCGACAAGTTCCCCGGGAGCGACCGCACCCTCGGCTCGGAGATGCGGTCGGTGGGGGAGGCCCTGGGTCTGGGCCGTACCTTCCCCGAGGCCTTTCTCAAGGCTCTCGAGGGGCGCGAGCAGGACCTCGAGCTCCCCGACTTTCGCGGCGCCCACCCCTACTTCCAGGCAGAGCTGGAGGCCATCCGAGAGGCCGAGCGCGCTCTCCGGAAGACGGGGGACATCGCCGCTGCCAAGCGCTTCGGCCTCCCCGACGCGCGCATCGCCCGCATCCTCGGGATCGACGAGCGCCAGGTGCGTCGGCGGAGAGAGCGCCCCGCTCGGCTGGCGGTCGACTCCTGCGCTGCTGAGTTCGAGGCCAGGACGCCCTACTTCTACCTCTCCTACGAGCAGGGAGACGGGCCGCTCCAGCCGTCCGGTCGGGCGGTGGTCATCCTGGGCTCGGGACCAAACCGAATCGGCCAGGGAATCGAGTTCGACTACTGCTGCGTGCACGCCGCCCAAGCCTTCCGCCGGCTCGGCTACGAGGCCGTACTCCTCAACTCGAACCCCGAGACCGTCTCTACGGACTACGACACGAGCGACCGCCTCTACCTGGAGCCAGTGACGGTCGAGCGGGCGCTCGACGTCTGCGCTCTGGAGCGGCCGGTTGGCGTCGTCGTCACCCTGGGGGGGCAGACGCCGCTTCGGATCGCTCGCTCCCTGGCCGAGGAGGGCGTCCCTCTCCTCGGCGATCCCCTCCAGGCGATCGAGCTGGCCGAGGATCGGGGCCGCTTCGGCGCCCTCCTTCGTGAGCTTGGTCTCAAAGCCCCGCGCTGGGAGGTGGCCGAGACGCAGGAGGAGGCTCTGGCCGCGGCCGAGCGGATCGGCTACCCAGTGCTCATCCGTCCCCACTACGTCCTCGGTGGCCGGCGGATGCGGGTCGTGCGTGGGCCCCGCGAGCTGGTGCTGCCCGAGCCCTCGCTCGTGGACGAGTTCCTGGAAGGGGCGCTCGAGCTCGACGTGGACTGCCTGTGCGACGGCGAGTCGGCCTGGGTAGCGGGCATCCTCGAGCACGTGGAGCCAGCCGGCGTCCACTCGGGCGACTCGGCCTGCGTCATCCCTGGTCCCTCGGTCACGGAGGAGCTGGAGGAGGAGGTGCGGGCGACCGCCGACGCTCTCGCCCGACGCCTGGGGATCCGCGGGTTCCTCAACCTGCAACTGGTTCTCCGAGACGGGGAGCTCTACGTCCTCGAGGCAAACCCCCGCGCCTCCCGCACCGTCCCCTTCGTGGCCAAGGCGACTGGTATCCCCTTGGTCGAGCATGCCTGCCGGCTCATGCTCGGCTCCTCGCTCGCCGAGCTCTCGCTCCCGGAGCGGGCCTTCCCCACCCGGGCCTGGGCCAAGGAGGCGATCTTCCCGGCCGACCGGTTCCCGGACGCCGCCGACCGGGGCCCGGAGATGCGCTCGACGGGAGAGGTCATGGCCGGCGGCGACACCGTCTCGGAGGCGTACGCCCGAGCGCTGCGGGCGGCTGGCCGCATGGGCCGAGGCGGTCGCGTCGGGTCCTCTCTGCAGGAGCTTTGCGCCTCTCGCGCTTCCTCGTAGAGTCGGCCTGTGGCGATTCTCGGGGTTGACGTCGGGGGTACGTTCACGGACGCCGTCCTCCTCGACCGGGGGACGCTGCGCACGGCCAAGGTACCGACCGCGGTGGCCCAGGAGGAGTCGGTCGTGGCAGCCGCCAGGGTTGTGGGAGCGACCGAGGTGGCCCTGGAGCGCTTCTCCCACGGGACGACCATCGCCACCAACGCCCTGCTCGAGCGCAAAGGGGCGCGCACGGCCTTCCTGGCCACGGAAGGGTTCGAGCACCTCCTCCACTTGCGCCGGCAGACGCGGGCTCACCTGTACCGCCTGTGTGAGGAGCATCCGCGGCCGCTCGTCTCCTTGGAGCGCTGCTACGGCGTGCGCGAGCGCATGGGCCCGGCAGGGGTCATCGTCCCTCTGGATCTCTCCACCCTGCCGGCCATCGAGGCCGAGGCGATCGCGGTCTGTCTTCTCTTCTCCTTTCGCCATCCAGAGCACGAGCAGGCGGTGGCAGAGGAGCTACGCCGTCGCTATCCGGAGGCGCACGTGGTCGCCTCGCACGAGGTAGCGCCTGAGTTTCGGGAGTACGAGCGGGCCTCCACCACCGCCGTCGACGCGTACTTGGGCCCGGTGTGCGCCCGCTACTTCCGCTCGCTCGAGCGCTCGTGCCGGCAGGCAGGACTCCCCACGCCGCTCGTCATGCGCTCGTCGGGCGGGGTCGTGACCGTGGAGGAGGCGGCCGCCCACGCGGCCCTCGTGCTCGTGTCCGGCCCCGCGGGCGGGGCGGTGGGAGCGGCGATGGTGGCCCGACAAGCGGGGATCGACAATGCCATCTCCTTCGACATGGGAGGTACTTCTACCGACGTCTGCCTGATCGCAGGAGGCAAGGTAGAGCGGACGGCGGAGCGGTCGGTGGGCGGCCTTCCCGTTCGTCTGCCCATGGTGGACATCCACACGGTGGGGGCAGGGGGAGGATCGATCGTGTGGCGGGACGCGGGCGGCGCTATTCGCGTGGGCCCAGAGAGCGCTGGCGCGAACCCGGGGCCCGCCTGCTACGGCCGGGGCGGGACGCGGCCGACCGTGACCGACGCCAACCTCCTTCTGGGCCGGCTCCCGCCTCGGCTGGCGGGCGGCCTGGAGCTGGATCCCGAGGCAGCCGTGGAGGCGATGGCGGGGCTCGACCCGGCCGACGTGATCGAGGCCGTGAACGCGGAGATGCTGCGGGCGCTGCGGGTAGTGTCGGTGGAGCGGGGCCACGACCCCCGGGACTTCGCCCTCGTCGCCTTCGGGGGCGCGGGCCCCTTGCACGCGTGCGCCTTGGCCGAGGAGCTGGGCATCGACACCGTGCTCGTGCCGGCGGCGGCTGGGGTGCTGTCGGCGCTCGGCCTCGTGGCGAGCGAGGAGAGGCGGGATCACGTGCGCTCCTACGTCTGCCTCCTAGACGAGGTGGAGGAGGAGCTTCCCGCCAGGGGCGAGGCCGACCTCCGCTACCGGGGCCAGGCGTTCGAGCTGACGGTGCCTTTGGGGGGATCGCGGAAGGAGCTGGCCGATCGCTTCCACCGCGCCCACGAGGAGCGCTACGGCTACGCCGACCGCACCCGGCCCATCGAGCTTGTCGCGGTCCGCACCGCCGAGGTGAGGCCTGGCCCTTCGCTCGATCTCCCCCGGGCCGAGAGGATGCGGGTACAGGGCCCAGCTGTCCTTGAGCTAGAGGGAGCGACTTGCTGGCTTCCCCCCGGGTGGGTGGGGGTTCGGGATGGAGATAGCACGTTGATCCTCACTCGATCGTGAATATTCAGCTCCAAGTTCTTGGCGCCCAGCTCCGGGCTATCGCCGAGGAGATGGGGGCTGTCCTCGTGCGCTCGGCTTTCTCGGCCAACATCAAGGAGCGCCGCGACTGCTCGACAGCCCTCTTCGACGAGCGCGGGCGTATGATCGTGCAGGCCGAGCACATTCCCGTTCACCTCGGCGCCATGCCAGAGGCGGTGGCGGCGGTCATGGCCCGTGACCCGGCGCCGGGAGAGATCTTCATCGTGAACGACCCCTTCACCGGGGGCACGCACCTGCCCGACATCACGCTCGTCTCCCGCGTTCCCTGCGGGCTTGCCTGCTCCCGGGCGCACCACGCCGACGTGGGCGGCATGGAGCCAGCCAGCCTGCCTGCCGGCTCCCGGGAGCTCTACCAGGAGGGCATCGTCGTCCCGCCCGTGCGGCTCGACAACGAGGTCCTGCGGGTGCTCCTGGCCAACATGCGCAACCCCGAGGAGCGCCGGGGCGATCTCGCCGCCCAGGTCGCCGCCCACCGCCTGGCCGAGCGCCGGCTGCAGGAGCTCGTGGGCCGGCGCGGCCCTGACACGGTCGCGGAGGCCATGGACGCGCTCTACCGCTACTCGGAGAGGATGGTGCGGCAGGCGATCGCCTCGCTCCCCGACGGCTGCTACCGGGCCGAGGACCGGCTCGAGCCGATCGAGGGAGAGCTGGTGATCAAGGCCGCGGTGACGATCGCCGGCGAGGAGGTGGAGATCGACTTCTCGGGCACCTCGCCCCAGCACGAGGGGAACCTCAACTGCCCCCTGGCCGTTACCCGCTCTGCCTGCTTCTTCGTCGTACGCTCGCTCACCGAGCCTGATCTGCCCGCCTCGGGCGGGGCCTTCGCCCCGGTGACGGTGCGCGCCCCGGAGGGCTCTCTCGTCAACGCCCGGCCTCCGGCGGCGGTGGTGGCGGGAAACACGGAGACCTCCAGCCGGATCGTGGACTGCGTGCTCTCGGCCTTCGCTCAGGCCATCCCCGTCCCCGCCCAGGGGCAAGGCACGATGAACAACCTCACGTTCGGGAACAGCCGCTTCACCTACTACGAGACGGTGGGGGGAGGCCAGGGGGCCTGCCCTGACCGGGACGGCCCTAGCGCGGTGCACGTGGCCATGTCGAACACGCTGAACACGCCCGTGGAGGCGCTAGAGCTCTCCTACCCGCTTCGGGTGGAGCGCTACCAGCTTCGGCTGGGATCGGGCGGGGGGGGTCGCTTCCGGGGAGGCGACGGCGTCGTCAGGGAGATCCGGGCGCTCGAGGACTGTCGGCTCTCCCTCCTCTCCGAGCGCCGACGGTACGCACCCCAAGGCCGGCAGGGCGGGGAGCGAGGCGCGCCCGGCCGCACCTTGCTCAACGGCCGGGAGCTTCCGGCCAAGACCACCTGCCAGCTTCGCCCCGGCGACCTCGTCCGCGTCGAGACGCCAGGCGGGGGAGGGTACGGTCGGCCCGGCAGTCGCCCTTCCGCCTGGGCCTCCCTGGACGCCGGACCCTTCCCCTAGCCCGCCTCAGGCCGTACACTGCCTGGGTCGTGGTCTGGGAGGCGATCTTCTTCCTGCTGGTCCTGAAGATCCCGCTCGTCTACCTGTGCTTGGTGCTCTGGT
>PSLH01000059.1:0-2682 GCA_040289505.1 Thermoleophilia bacterium
CGCGCAGCGCCGAGCCGCTCGACGAGCGCCAGCTTCTCGGCGCCGTCGACCACCGTTATCGCCTCTGCGCCGAGCCGACCGGCCGTCTCGGCGAGGGCGCTGAAGGTGTCGGCGGAGACGAGGCGGACGCTCAGGAGTTCGCCTAGGCGCGCCAGCCGCCCGGCCACGCCGGGGAGGAGCCGGCCACGGTCGCTCAGCGTGCCGTTCACGTCGAGTAGCGCGTGTTCGAGCTTGAGCCTTCCCCGGCCGGGAATATCGATCGCGATCATCGCTCCACATCCTCCCCCACGTAGAGGCGGATCACGTCCGTCCAGGAGCGCTGCTCGTCGCCCTTGGGCTCGCCGGCGCGGCGGTAATCGCGCTTGCGGTCGTACTCGGTCAGGCCGTCGCGGACGCGCTGGAGCCGTCCCCGGAAGTCGCGCACGAGGAAGTGAGCGGTGTGGGCATCGAGCGCGCGGGCGGCCGCCACCGCCGGCACGAGGTGGGCGTAGCAGAGCCCCTGTGAGGCGGCGTAGCGCTGCCGCACTGGCTCCTCGCGCAGGGCCTGAGCGAGGAAGAAGGCATCCCGCTCCAGCGCTCGCTCGGCCTCGACGCAGGCCGGACAGCGGCCAGCCCGGGCGGGGGCGACACCCCGGCGCCGCCCCCGGGAGAGAGCGGCCGCGGCCGCGGCCAAGCGCTCAAGGTCGCGATCCGCCAGGTTGCCGTAGACGTCCGCGATCACGGCCGCCGCCGCGTTCGCCGCCACCCGACGGTGGAAGAGCCAGGCGTGCCGGCGGCAGAAACCTCCCGCAGCGTAGAAGCGGCGGCGAAGCTCCCTCGCCAGCGATCCCTCACGCCAAAACGTGTCCATCCAGCGCTCCTCGTCCCGGGCGGCGACGCGGCAGAGCGGGCAGCCCGGCAGTCCGAACGCCTCCACGATCTCGTAGCTGAAGACGTCAGGCACCGCCAGCCCGCACCTCCGCTCAATCGGTTCAATCGGTAGAAGCCATCAGCCGCGCGCGGCGGTTCTCGGCGGGCCTCATCGCCGTGGGCCGATTGTACGCCGCTCGGCAGCGCTCAGGAGAGCTCGAGCTTGTAGGCCGCCTCGACCTCGGCCGCCAGCCCCTCCACCGCTGCCGCCCCCTGAGCCATGGCCTCGGCGAAGGGGGAGCGGCCGATCTCCCCCAGGGCTCTCTCTAGCTCGCGGGCTGCGCTCCCCAGCCGGTCGAGGTAGGAAGGAGAGGCAAGGCGGGGAGGCGGGGCGATCGCCTCCTCCAGCGCGGCCAAGGCGGCCTCAGCCGCCTCAAGGCCCTCCACCTGCTCCCGCTCGCGCAGCTCCACCAGGCGAGCCCGGAGGGTGGCCTGGTCGCCCCCTGCGGCCTGCTCCTCGGCGAGCTCGCACATGGCAGCGATGGACACGGCGTCGCGGACGAGACGCCGGTCGCGGAGCGGGCGAGCGTCAGCGTCCAGAGCGACCCAGCTTCGCCCCTCGTCTCCCTCGAAGGCACAGACGTACACGCGCAGTCCCGAGGCAGGCTCGGCGGGAATGACCGCTGCCAGCGTCTCCCCGGGGCCGGCAAATGCCAGCGCCGCCCGGGCGATGCGCTCCAGATCCTGGGCCAAGGACACCTAATCAAGCTTAGACTCGGCCTGTGGAGCCGATGTCAGAGCGGAGGCGGCGAGCGCTGGATCTGTTCGCGCCGCTCGGGCCCACCTACGACCGCTACGCGGCCCTGCTCTCGTTGGGCCAGGATCCGCGCTGGCGCCGCTTCCTCGTCTCCTGCGTCCCGGCGGGGCCGGGAGACTGCGTCCTCGACGTGGCCACGGGCACGGGAGCGGTGGCGGCAGAGCTGCTCGGTAAGGGCTGCCAGGTGGTCGGGCTCGACCAGAGCCCCGACATGCTGGCCGTGGCACGCCAGCGCCTGCCGAGAGAGGTCGAGCTCGTGTGCGCCGACGCCGACCATCTCCCCTTCCCCGACGGTAGCTTCGATGCTCTCACCTTCACCTACCTCCTCCGCTACGTCGACGATCCCGCTGCCACGCTACGGGAGCTGGCTCGAGTCGTCCGACCCGGGGGCACCCTCGCCTCGCTCGAGTTCGCCCTCCCGCCCTGGCCCTGGCGACCTCTGTGGGAGACCTACGTCCGACTGGCCCTGCCCGCGCTGGGGAGCCTGATCTCCCCCAGCTGGGCGGAGGTGGGGCGCTTCCTGGGAGGGAGCATTCGCGAGCACTGGGCCCGCTACCCTCTCCCCCGCCAGCTCGCCCTGTGGGAGGAGGCCGGCATCCGAGCTCCCCGCTTCCGCCGTATGAGCTTGGGAGGAGCCGTCGTGATCTGGGGCCAGCGAGCATGACCGAGGAGCTTCGTCCTGCCTTCTACGCCCTCGCCCCCGGCGGCTGGCGCGACTACGTGAGCCTCCTCCACCCCCCCTACACCCTCTGGCACCTGAGCTACGTCGTCATCGGCGCTGCTCTGGCCCCCGAGTGGCGGCCGGGCCGCCTCGCGCTTGCCCTCCTTGCCTTCCTGCTCGCGCTGGGCGTCGGCGCCCACGCCCTGGACGAGCTGCAGGGTCGTCCGCTTCGCACCCGCATCCCCCGATCCCTCCTCTGGACCCTGGCGGCCGCGTCGATCGCCGGCGCCATCGCCTGCGGCGCCGTCGCGAGCGCCCTGTGGACGCCCTGGCTCGCCGCCTTCGTCGCCTTCGG
>PSLH01000059.1:2748-10869 GCA_040289505.1 Thermoleophilia bacterium
CCAACTCTGGCTCGACTGCGATGGGCTCGACCGGGCTTGGCTCGACCGCCGCGAGCTTGAATACGGGCTCGGGCAGCGGCGGCGGCGGCGGCTCTCCTCTCCCTGGCCCAACGCCGGCTCTCCTCCCAGGTGCGGGCCGTTCGCCGCCAGGCGCGTCGGGTCTCGGGGACAATCGAGCTCCGAGATGGCTCTCTCCTGCCCGTCGATCGAGATCTTCTCGTCCGCGCCCCCGAGGCCGCCCTCCGCGCTCTAGCGGCGAGCGCCTGCGCTCTCGCCTTGGCCCTCGTCCTCGCCCGGCTGTGAGAGCGTAGGATGGATCGGGTGCTACGCCGGTCTCGCTCGAAGGTCGCTGCTCTTGAGCAGGAGCGGGCCAAGCTCCGTGCCCTCGTCGAGGAGGAGTATCGCCAGCGAGCGGCCGAGCTCAAGCGGGCGCTCGCGGTCGCCCGGGCCGAGCTCTCGGCCGCCATCGCCGAGGAGGCCCGTCGCCTGGAAGAGGACCGGCGGCGGGAGCTGGCCGAGCGCGAGGAGCGGATGGCAGCGGAGTACTCCCTGCGCCTAACCCAAGTGCAGAAGCGGGCCGAGGAGCGGCTAGCGGCCTGGATCCAGGACTTGGAGCGGGCACGGGCGGAGACCGAGAACCAGATCGCCCAGCTCGAGGAGCGCCAGCGCCGGCGCCTAGCCGAGGTGGAACGCCAGCTCACCGAGGAGAGCAAGGCCTTGGCTACTGAGACAGAGGAGCAGCGCTCGGCGGTGACCCAGCTTCGCGAGCAGCTGGAGAGGGCGGCCAAGGAGGCGGTGGAGGCGGCCACTGCCGAGCTAGAGCAACTGGCAGCCGAGCGTCGCCGCGCCCTCCACGAGCTGGCAGGGCGGCTCCGCCGCCGCGAGCGGGAGCTGCGGGAGCAGCTCGAGCGGGAGGAGGCCGAGGCCCAGGCTCGGCTCGCGGCTGGCTTCGCCGAGATCGAGCGCCGTCAGGTGGAGCGCCTGGGGCGAACCCTGGAGCGAGAGGCGTCCCGCATCGTGGAGCTGGCTGCGGCCGAGTTCGACAAAGCGATCAAGGCCGCCCGGGAGGAGGCGGCCAAGCGGCTCCAGCGCGAGCTCGACCGAGCGGTGGCCGCCTTCGTGCGCGAGGGGGAGCGGGCCTTGGCCGAGCACGCCGCCCGCCTGACGGCCAGTCGGGGGGCAGGCTCGTAAATCTTTCTTTAGGACTTTCGTCAGGGTGCCAACTTCCCTGAGGCAGGGTTCGTCTAGGTAAGCACGAACCAAGGGGATCCGTGAGCGAGATGGCCCAGATAGCAGAGCCGGACTTCAGCGAGCGTCTCAAGGTGGAGAGTTGGCGCCTGCACGTCCTGATCGAGGCAGGCTACCCGCTGTCGCTGGCCGAGAAGCTGGCCCACTCCAGCGCCGACCTGCACCAGGCGGTAGAGCTGCTGAAGCAGGGCTGCGCGCCCGAGCTGGCAGCCGAGATCCTCCTCTAGGGGACCCCCGGAGCGCCCGCCGCCCGCCCGCGCCTCTACCATCTGCCCGTGGCCAGGGTCGAGGCGATCGAGTACGGCGACCGTAAGGTGTACCCCGTGTCTGCCTTCAACCGGGGAGTCGCCAGCTGGCTCGAGCGCTTGCCCAGCGTGTGGGTGGAGGGCGAGGTGACCGAGCTCCGCCGCCAGGAGCGCTGGCAGAGCGTCTTCTTCACGCTAAAGGACTCGGCGGACGGCTCCTGTCTCGCGGCTTTCATGGCGAGAGGACAGTTCGACGCGCTCCAGCTCGAGCTTCGCGACGGGGAGCGGGTGCACGTCTACGGCCGGGCCGAGCTGTGGCCAAGCCGGGGCGAGCTGCGGCTGCGGGCGCTCGCCATCGAGCGCCTGGGACTGGGGCAGCATCTGGCCGCCCTCGAGCGGCTGAGGCAGAAGCTGGCTCAGGAAGGCCTGTTCGCCCCCGAGCGCAAGCGGCCCCTCCCCCGCTTTCCGCGGCGCATCGGCCTCGTTACCGGCAACGACGCCGCCGCCAAGCGGGACGTGATCACTGCCATTACCACCCGATTTCCCCCTGCTCGGCTGCTCGTGGCCGAGACCTACGTGCAGGGGCCGCGGGCGGCAGCAGCCATCGTGGAGACGTTGCGCGCAGTCGTCGCCCAGCCCCAGGTCGACGTGGTCATCCTGGCCCGGGGCGGAGGGAGCTTCGAGGATCTGCTTCCCTTCAGCGACGAGCGGGTCGTACGGGCGGTCGCCTCCTCGCCGGTGCCGGTCGTGTCGGCCGTGGGCCACGAGCAGGATACGCCCCTCTGCGACCTGGCTGCCGACGCCCGCGCCTCAACGCCCACAGCCGCGGCGCGGCTGGTGGTGCCCGACCTGGACGAGCTCGTCCAGTCGCTGGAGCGGCTGCGCTCAGGCTTGGAGCGGGGAGCCAGACGAACGCTGGAGCTCAAGCGCGAGCGCGTGCAGCGCACAGGGGAGCGCCTGAGAGCGGCCGCTCGGCTCCGCGTCGAGCGCCACCGGGCTGGCCTCGAGGTGCTGGCCGCCAAGCTGCGGGCGCTCTCCCCCCGGGCTACTTTGGAGCGAGGCTACGCCATCGTGCGGCGTCAAGGGCAGCTCCTGCGCTCCACTGCCTCTCTCGCTCTCGGCGAGCGGGTCGAGGTAGAGCTGGCCGAGGGCGGGTTCGCCGCCACCGTGGAAGAGGTACGCCCATGAGCACGGAGCCGAGCTTCGAGGCGGCAGAGAAAGAGTTGCGCCAGATCGTGGAGCGCCTGGAGGGAGGAGCGGTCCCCCTGGAGGAAGCGATCGCTCTCTGGGAGCGGGGAGAAGCTCTCTACCGCCTCTGTCGGGAGCGCCTGGAGCAGGCCGAGGGCAAAGTGGAGGAGCTGGCCCGGCGGGTAGAGCCGGAGAATCCCTCCGCGTAGAATCCGGCCGTGGCCGCCCGGTCACGCTCCTGGCAAGACTGCCCCTGTTCCAGGACGTGCCCCGCAAGGAGCTCGAGGCGATCGCCCACTCGTTCAAGAAGCGGCGCCTCATCGCCGGGGACGTGATCGTGAAGGAGGCAAAGGGCGGCACCGGATTCGTCGTGATCGAGTCGGGCCAAGCCCGCGTCAGCTCCCAAGGCAAAGAGATCGGCACTCTCGGCCCTGGCTCCTCCTTGGGCGAGATCGCCCTCGTCGACGAGGGCCTGGAGTTAGCCACGGTGACCGCCAGTACCGACATGCGCTCCTCTGGGCTCGCTCCCTGGAAGCTCCGCCCCATCGTCCAGCCGAGCGCCGCCGTCGCCTGGAACCTGCTCCAGACGCGCGTCCGCTACCTGCGCTCAGTCCCGGCCGGACACGGCCAGCCTCCGACCTAGGGCGACGAGATCCTCCGCCGCGCGAGAAGGATCGCCGCTCAGGGCCACCGTCTCCGCCCCCTCGAGCTCGACCAGCACTCGACCCCCGAAGACGACGCAGCGAACGCCAGCCTGAGCGCAGCGGGCAGCCACCCTGCCCGGAGCTTTGCCCGTCCAGGTCGTGCGGTCGACCTGCCCCTCCCCGGTCACGACGAGGTCGAATCCGCTCGGGTCGAAGCCGATCTCGTCCAGCACGAGGTCGGCACCCGGCAGGAGCCTCGCCCCCAGGAAAGCCAAGGCTGCTCCCAGACCCCCTGCCGCCCCTGCCCCGGGCAGATCCGCGTACGGGCGCAGCTCCTCCATCGCCAGCAGCCGCTCCTCCAGCGCTCGAGCCTGCTCCGGGCTCGCTCCTTTCTGAGCGGAGAAGAGGCGAGCGGCGTCGACCAGGGGGACGAGGGCATCGCAGGCAACGAGGGTAGGACTCGGGAGCTCGCGTACCACCTCGAGAAGTCCGGCTCCTCCGTCCACGGTGGCCGTGCCCCCCAGCCCGATCAAGAGGCGGAGCGGCCGATCCACGGCCACGATGAGCTCGCCCAGGCCCCGGCTGGATGCGGCGAGAGGATCGAGCCGAGAAGGGTCGAGCGGGATAGCTTGGGCCGACTCGACCACTGCAGTGCCGTCAGGCAACGAGAGCCAGAGCGCCCTCCGCGGCCGGCCGAAGGCGTCGCTGACCTCGACCTCGTGCCAGCGGCCGCCGCGGGCGGCGTAGAGCGCCGCCATCGTCCCCTCTCCCCCGTCGGCCACGGGCAGCTCCACCGCCTCGGCCCCGGCCTGGCGGAACCCGTGGGCCAGGGCGGCGGCAGCCTCCCGGGCGGTGAGGACGCCCTTGAGGCTAGCGGGGCAGATAAGAGCGCGCACGTTCCCTCTCCACTAGACCTTCCCTAGATCTGGCGAGCACGTCGCCTGCCTCGACCGCGGGCGGCATCCGCTGCAGCGACGCGAAGGAGAGGCCCTCGCGGCCCAGGAAGAAGAGTCCAAAGCCGATCCCGACCGACGCCTCGATCGCCTGCAGCCCGATTCCGAAGGCAAACCCAGTGGCGTAGGGAACGCCGTACTCGACCAGGGGAAGCGCGATCGCCGCCTGCAGAAGACCGACGTTGCCTGGCCACAGAGGTACCACCGTAGCGACGTTCATGAGCACGAGGACAAGCCCAGCGGCAGGCAAGTCGAGGCGGAGGTCGAAGGCTCGCATGGTCCCCCACACGGCCAAAAGCTGACAGAACCAGCCAAGAAGCTGGCACCACACGGCCGCCACGGAGGCCAGAGGCCGCCGCATCACCCCCAGCCCATGCCTCGCTAGAGCAACCAAGCGGCGCATAGCGCTGAGGCCGTCGAGCTGGCTTCGCTGGTGGTGGCGGGCAGAAACAAAGGCAAAGAGAAAGAGGCCTCCCCCTATGGCAAAGAGGATGGACAGGCTCGTAAGCGCCCAGTGAGGAATCCTGGCCGTGGCCAGAACCCACGCCACGAGCACGGCCACCGGGAAGAAGTCGAACACGCGGTGGGCGACCACGCTGCCCACGAGGGTGGGCCAGGCCCCCCTCCGGCCGGGCATGTGGCGCACGAGCACCGCCACCCGGGCCAGCTCGCCCACCCGGCCGGGCAAGGCCGCGTTGGCCATGAGCCCCACCGAGAAGGCGGAGAAGACGTGGGAGAAGGGCGGATGGGGGGCGGGCAAGGCCTGCCCGATCACCGTCCGCCAGGCAAGGACGCGGGCGACCACGGACAGGAGATTGAAGCCGACCGCGGCCAGGATCCACTCCCACCGCACCGCCTGGAAAGCCTCGGCAGCCTGGTTCCAGTCAGGCCCGACGAAGTAGAGGGCAAGGCCAAAAGCGAAGAGCAGGGCCGCAGCCAAAGCCAGCCGAGCCCAGGGCGTCGCCAGAGCTGCCAGCGCCCTCATCGGCCCTGCCCCGTCCTGCTAGCCCGTCGTAACACGAGCTCGTACACCTCCAAGAGCCTCCGCCCCACGTCGTCCCAGGAGTAGCGCGCGCAAGCCAGCTCCCATGCGGCTCTCCCCATGGCCCGCCGTCGCCCCTCGTCGGCGAGAAGCGAGGCTACCCCCTCGGCCAGGGCGACCGGGTCGCCGGGGGGGACGAGAATCCCGGTGTCCTCGGCGACCACAGCCCGATAGCCGGGGATGTCCGAGGCGACGACCGGAGTGGCCGAGGCAAAGGCCCGCGTCAGCACCATGCCGAAGCTCTCCATGCCCACGGAAGGAGCAACGAGCGCCTTGGCCCTCCTCAACTCGACCGCGAGCTGCCCGTTGGGCACCCAGCCGAGGAGGTCGATGCCGTCCTCAGGTACCCGTAACCGAGTCATGAGCAGGCGCACGGCCAGAGGATCTGCCCCGATGACCCGCAGGCGGGCACCCGTCCGCCTGTGCACCGTGGGCCACGCCTGGAGCAGAACGGGAAGGCCCTTGCGCGGCTCGTGCCGGCCGATGAAGACGACGCGATCCTCGCGCTCGCCAGGATCGGCCTCCGGGGGGATGTCGACCCCGTTGGGGATGACCTCGTACTCCCCGGGAAGCCACCGGCGCGCCGACTCCCGAGCCTGCTCGGAGACCGCGATCCGGTAGTCGATGCGCTCGATCAAGAAGCCCCACGAAGGAAGCCCCAGCCGGTACCAGTTGAGGGCGCCGGCTGCATGCCAGGTGGCGACGATGGGGCACTCGGCCAAGATGAGGGCGGTCACGCACACGGCCGGCGTCATGGGCTCGTGCAAGTGGAGGAGGTCGAAGCGCTCGCGCTCGAGCACCCGACGCAGCCGGGCCGGCATAGCTGGCGTGAGCACGATGTTGGGAAGGGAGCCGTTGGCAGGCACGATCACCGAGCGGCCGATGGGGATGACCTCGGGCGGAGGGTCGCCGTGGCGACCCAAGCGTGGGTGGAGAAAACGGGTGAATGCGCCAGGGGGGTCGTTGCCCATCACAAGCCGGACGTCCACCCCCTGGCGGCGCAAGGCTTGAGCCTGGCTCTCCGCGTGATCGACCACCCCGCCAGGGAACGACCAGGAGAAGGGAACGACAATCCCGACCTTCACGCGCCAAGTCTACGGATCCCTCGAGGGTCTTCCGCGACTCACCCTCGGCACCCTGGCCGGTAGAGTCGCGGCGTGGCTCGCGAGCTCCCGCGCGATCATCGTTCAGCCGCTCTCGAGCCGTCCGAGGGCCTGGCCGAGCTTCACACGCACCTGGGCGGGTCGGTGGCCTCCGAGATCATGTGGAGTCTCGCCCACGAGCAGGGGATCGCCTTGCCGGTGAAGGACTACTGGGAGTTCGACCGCTTGGTCACTGTCTCCGACCCTCGCGGCGTGGGCGGCCTGGACGAGCTCGACCGGATCTACCACTGGACGGAGCTGATCCAGTCGAGCCCGCTCGCCGTGGAGCGCTCGGTGCACGCCACCATCGGCGGCGCCTACCGCTCCCAGCGAATCACGACCCTGGAGGTGCGCTTCAACCCCATGAAGCGAAACCGGGGTGGCGAGCGCGATCTCGACCACATTATCCTGGCGGCGACCCGGGGGCTCGACCGGGCCGCTCTGGAGTACCCCCAGGTGCAGGCCGGCCTGATCCTCATGATGGATCGCACCTTCACTCCTCGGCAGAACGAGGTAATCGTGGAGAAGGCGATTCGGTGGGCGCCGCGAGGGATTGTGGGCATCGACATCGCCGGCCCCCGCCCCGGCGGAGCGCGCTACCCCTACCGCGACCTTGCCCCCTTGGTCGAGGCGGCGCGGGCGGCCGGCCTAGGGATCACGATCCACGTGGGCGAGGAGGGCGGCGCCTACGGAGTGGAGGAGATCGGGGAGGTCGTGGAGACGCTCCACCCCGACCGTATCGGCCACGGAATTCTCGCCGCCCGCGACCGGGAGCTCATGGAGACGCTGGGGAGGACGGGAATCGTCCTCGAGATCTGCCCCACCTCCAACCTCCTCACCAAGGCCCTGTCGGGAGAGGAGGAGCTACGGGAGACCATCCGGCGCCTCCTCGAGCACGGCGTCCTCTTCACCGTGGCCACTGACGGGCCGGAGATGATGAGAACGCGGCTTCGCGACGAGCTGAAGCTTCTACTTCGCATCGGTGCCCTAAGCGAAGAGGAGCTTCGCAAGGTGAACGCCCTCGGGCACCAGGCCTCCTTCCTGCGTCGCGGCCCCCAGCTGGTGTAGGCGCCAAAGATACGTCTTCCGGTCAATAGGCGGCCGGCCCCGGCGAGGGTACCGTCGCCCCATGTACGACACGCTGAAGGGAGCCATCCCCAAGATCACCGCTCGCCAGCGCCAGGTCATCGAGCTGATCGCGGCAGGCTGCTCCAACGAGGAGGTAGGGGCCCGCCTAGGTATCTCCCCTAGAACGGCCAAGGCGCACGCAGACACCCTGCGGCGGAAGCTCGGCGTGACGCGGCGGCGGCAGATCCCGGTGGCCTACCGAGCCGTGACCGGCGAGGATCCGCTGGCAGCCACGCTCACGGCGATGCGCGCCGGTCACGCCGACTGAGGGGACGGTGCCTGCGGCGGATCTCCTCGCCGCAGGCACCGGCCTGCTAGGAGTCGGGCGGCCCAGCGTGTACGGTCCGTCCGAACAGGACAGGTCCTCGGTGGAGAGCGCGGGCGCCCACACAGACGTCGTCCTCGAGGCTGGGCAAAGCCACCTCATCGAGCGCCCGCGCCTGACTAGCCTCCTGGACGAGTCGCAAGCCCGGATCATGATGCTGGTCGCCCCGGCCGGCTACGGCAAGACCACGCTGGCCCGACAGTGGC
>PSLH01000059.1:10879-13221 GCA_040289505.1 Thermoleophilia bacterium
AAGCCGCCGCCACGGCTGGTACCGAGGGACGCCGGCAGCAGCCGACGTGGCCGCCCTCGCCGTGGGTCTGGCCCAGGCCGCAAGCGAGATCGTCCCCGGCGCGGGAAGGCGAATGGGGGACAGGCTGCGGGCGACGGGGACGCCCGAGCAGGACGTCGAGCCGCTGGCTGAGCTTTTGGCCGAGGACCTGGCCGAGTGGCCGCAGGAGGCCTGGCTTGCCTTCGACGACTACCAGTTTGCCTGCGAGTCGCCGTTCTCGGAGCGCTTCGTGGCCCGCGTGCTGTCGTTGGCGCCGCTGCGGCTGTTCGTGACCAGTCGCAAGCGGCCGAGCTGGGCGACGACGAGGAGGCTCCTCTACGGCGAGATCTACGAGATCGGGCGCAGCCTGCTGGCCATGAGCCAGGAGGAGGCCGAAGAGGTGCTGGCCAACCGCAAGGGCACGAAGGCAAGCGGGCTTGTCGCTCTGGCCGACGGCTGGCCAGCAGTAATCGGACTGGCTGCCCTCACCGAGGGCATGGACGTCCCTGACGGGAGCCTGCCTGACGCGCTGTACACGTACTTCGCGGAGGAGCTGTACCAGGCGGCCTCGGCGGACGTCCAGGCTGCGCTCTGCCGCCTCGCGTTGTCCTCCACGGTGAGCGTGCCCATCGCCGAAGCCCTGCTCGGGCCCAGCACCGAGGCGATTCTGGCCGAGGGCAGGCGGCTGGGTTTCCTCGTCTCATCGAGCCAGGCGACCTATGACATTCATCCTCTCCTGCGCGCATTCCTGGAGGACAAGTACCGGGAGCTCTCGGAAGGTGGAGAGCCGGAGGTGATCGAGCGACTCGTTCGCGCCCATACGGGTCGTCAGGAGTGGGACGAGGCGTTCTCCCTGCTCGAGCGCTTCTTCGACCAAGACCTTTTGGTCGAGCTCTTCGAGGCTGCGTTGCCGCGACTCGTCTCCGACGCCAGGCTTCCCACGCTCGCCCGCTGGGTCGAGCTGGCCGTCGCCGAGGAGGTCAGCGCCCCGGTCATCGACCTGGCTGAAGGGGAGCTCGCCTATCGCGACGGGGACAGCTCCCAGGCCGAGGCGCTGGCTCTCCAGGCAGCCCAGCGCATGGGGAGTGAGCATCGGCTCGCCTCCCGGGCCCTCTTCCTGGCAGGCTCTAGCGCTCACCGTACCTACCGGGACGAGGTGGCGCTCGACTACTTCTCGCAGGCCCTCGACCTCGCTCGCGACGATACCGACCGCCGCCAGGCCCTCTGGGGCCGCTTCCTCGCGTTGGTCACTCTCGAGCGAGAGCCTGAGGCCGCCCTCACACAGCTCGCTCAGTCTTCCTCGTCATCGTTGGACGACCAGCTGCGTCTTGCGAATGGCCGTCTGCTCCTGTCTGCTCTTCGCGGAAGTGCCACAGATGCTCTCGCTGCTGCAAGGTCGCTTCTTCCGCTAGTGCCACGTGCGGTTGATCCTCTTGTCCAATCGTCCTTTCTCAACTCCTACGCGAGTGCAGCAGCTCTCGCAGGCCAATACCAGCACGCTGCCGATGTCGCCACAACTGAGCTTGAGTTCGCTGAAAAATATCGATTAGCTTTTGTTGTTCCCCACGCGTTCGTGTATAAGGCATTGGCAATGTGGGGCACACGGCAGTTTAAGCGCTGCATCGGATATCTTGAACAGGCAATTCGCAGCAACAGAGATCCCAATGATGGCTTTCTCCTCATGAACATTGGCACCGTCAGGGCACGACTTCATCTCTCCCTGCATAGGTGGGATGCAGCCCTTGAGGATCTAGAGCTTCACGAGCATCCGTCGTCTCCTAAAGGTATGGAGGCTGAATATCTCGCGTGGTGGTCTCTCGCTCTCGCATGTGCAGGTCAACTACGTGAAGCGCGAGAAGCCGCCGACGAGGCGGAGACGATCAGCACACGAATCGAAGTGATGGGTCTGATTCCTTGGACAACTACCATTATTCAGTTAAAGTCACCAAGCACTAATCACAGTATGCTTCAGGAAAGACTTCGGCAAGCCTTTCTTTCATCAGTGGAAAGCGGCAATATAGATAGCTTCGTATCATCCTATCGAGCATTTCCTGAAATCCTAAAACCTCTCGCTACTATACCTGAATGTCGTACGCCCCTCAAGAAAATCATGGCTGAAGCTAGAGATCAGGCGCTTGCTCGTTCTGTAGGCCTGAGAATTCCTAGCGCCCTTCTTCGAGCAGCAGTGTCGACTCTATCCCCGAGGGAGAGAGAGGTGCTCGATCTCCTCGCCCAGGGACTGACCAATCGCGAGCTCGCGCAGGCGCTTTTCATCTCCGAGTCCACGGTCAAGGTTCATTTACGCCACATCTACGAGAAGCTGG
>PSLH01000060.1:0-1814 GCA_040289505.1 Thermoleophilia bacterium
GGGGCCGAGAGCATCGCGGAGGGCGCGGGGCGCCTCGGCCAGGTCGACGTCGAGGGCGCCGTCGCCCGAGACGAGAGCGCCGTGGGCGCGCAGGGCCTCGGCCACGAAGCGGCGGACGTCGGCGGCGGAGCCGATGGCGCGGCGCGTCTCCTCAAGCTCGCGCGCCACCTCCTCCACCCTGAGCGTCTCCTGGGCGAAAACGGTGCGGGAGCGGCGCTCCCTCTCCGCCGAGCGCTCCCACTCGCCGTGGAAGCCCTCGCGGGCGGAGGCAAGCTCCGGGTGGGAAAAGAGGGAGAGCTGCTCTGCCTCGTCGCGGCCGCGAATGAGCAATCCCTCCAGGATGGCCTCGAGGACGGCGTTGGAGTCCACGGGCACGGGCACGGAGATGCCCAAGGAGTCGCGGATCGTCCGGTGCTTTTTGAGGAGGACGTCGAGGACGATGCCGTCGATCGGGTTGTCGCGGCCGAAGTAGGTGAGGACGCGCACGGTGTCGCGGGGCTGGCCGAAACGGTCGACCCTCCCCTCCCGCTGCTCGTGGCGGGTCGGGTTCCAGGAGAGGTCGTAGTGGACGCAGCAGTCGAAGCGCTCCTGGAGGTTCAGGCCCTCGGATAGGCAGTCGGTGCAGACGAGGACGCGGCGCGGCTTTTCGGCCAGCTCGTGCACGCGCTGCTCGCGCTCCTCAGGGGGAAGAAGGCCGGTGACGGAGGCGACCTCGACGTCGGCGGGCAGGAAGCGGCGGAGGTGCTCGGCCAGGTAGTCGGCGGTGGCGATGAAGCGGCAGAAGACGATCGGGTGGAAGCCGTCCTCGACGATCTCGGCGACGAGCTTCAAGCCGCGGGCGAGCTTGGCGTCCCGGTCGGGGCCGCGGAGGGCGTCTGCCTCGCGGGCAAGCCGGCGAAGCAGGCGGCGGTTGGGCGTCTCTTCCTCGTCCCCCGGCTCGGGGTCGGCGCCGGGGGAGACGTCGGTGCCCTCGGCGCTCTCTTCCTCGACGAGGTCGAGGACGCTCCGGCGGCCGACCTCGTCTGCCTCCTCCGCTGTAGCCGTCTCGGCCGTCTGAGCGCGGTTTCGGAGCGTCTCGGCGGCAGCGGCGGGGCTGGAGCCGATGGCCCGGAGGAGCCCGAGCGCCGCCCACCAACGGACGCGCTGGCGGTGGCTTCCCGTCTCGGCGTCCCTGACCGTCTCCCGGGCGTAGGCGAGGACGCGCTGGAAGAAGCGGCGGTAGTCGGGCGCAAGGTCGTAGGTCTCCTCCCGGCTCTCGCGGCGGGGGAAGGGGGTGTCCCCCAGGTAGTGCTCGATATCGGCCCGGCGGCGCTGGACGAGCATGCGGGCAAGGCGGCGGCGCTCCTGCGCGCGCTCCTCGCTCGTCAGGTCGGCGGGGAGATCGCGGAAGGCAGGGTCGAGGAAGCCGATCAAGGCCCGGAAGGCCTCCTCCTTCCCCGAGTGCGGGGTGG
Source organism: Thermoleophilia bacterium (assembly GCA_040289505.1). Lineage (GTDB taxonomy): Bacteria > Actinomycetota > Thermoleophilia > Gaiellales > Gaiellaceae > PALSA-612. Next base: position 1,452 of record PSLH01000060.1, read on the forward strand.
CGGTGACGAGGAGAAGGTGGCGGCGTTGGTCGGCGGCGAGGCCGGAGAGGAGCTGGTAGCGCTGGTGGCGTCCGCCCCGGCCGGCGGCGGGGTCGGCGCAGGTGTGGGCCTCGTCCACGATCACGAGCTCGGGGCAGGAGCGGAGGAACTCGTCGCGGCGGCGGTCGGACTTGATGTACTCGGTGGAGACGACCGTGACCGGGTAGCGCTCGAACAGGGACTCGCCCAGGGCGAGCCCGCGCTCGAGACGCGCCGCCGTGCCGGGGAGGACGAGCTCGGCGTCGAGGTGGAACTTCTCGGCCATCTCCGCCTGCCACTGCTCGGCCAGATGCGGCGGGCAGAGGACGGCAAGGCGGGATACCT
>PSLH01000060.1:1900-13075 GCA_040289505.1 Thermoleophilia bacterium
CAGGCGCACCGGGTCGAGCTTGAGGGCCATGAGCAGGGGGACGAGCTGGTAGGGACGGGGCTCGCAGGCGATGCGGGCGAAGGAGCGGAAGGGCCCGGCAGCGGAGCGGAAGCTCAAGCGCAGGGCGTCGCGGAGAAGCCGGCAGGAGCGGTGGTCGCCGACGTCGTCCGGATCGGGAAGGGAGAAGCTGGCCGGCTCCACCGACTCCAGGGCGACGAGGATCCCTGCCACCTCGTCGTCCGTCCCGCCCAGGGGGCGAAGGAGGAGGAAATCGGGCTCGGAGTCGGGGAGGACAACCCACTCGCGGCCGCGGGCGCGGACGAGGGCGCCTGGGACGAAGGCGCTCACGCCGGGCTTCCGAAGATGCTCGGGTAGCGGCCCACGATCTCCTCCCAGTCGGCGTCGTGGCGGAGGCGGATGACCGTGTAGCCGGCGTCCTCGAGGCGGGCGGTCGCCTCCTCGTCCCGCTCGGCCACATCCCGGTAGTCGTGCACCGGCCCGTCCAGGAAGACGACCGCCTGGTGGGAGGCGTAGTAGAAGTCGGGGCGCGCCCGGCAGGTTCTGATCAGGTACTGGGCGTCGGAGGGAAGCTCAAGACCGCGGCGCTCGAGGAAGCGGAGGAACTCGCGCTCGAGATCGGTATCGCAGCGCTGAAGGAGCCGCGCCAGGTGCTCCTCCCGGGAGAGGGGGCCGGGCGAGACCTCGACCTGGGCGCGGGCGAGGTCGAGCAGGCGGCCGCGGGCGAGCTGGCGGTCGAGGAGGGGGTGGTCCTGCTGGTTTTGGTAGGTAAGGAGGCAGTCGTAGCAGGCAGCCTCGCAGTCCTCGCGGGCGCCGGGGGCGCGGCGGAGGTCCTCCCCCGTCTCGCGGTGGAAGTGGCAGAGATCGAGGGCGGCGCGGGCGACCTCGGGAAGCGCGCCTGGGTCGGAGACGAGCTGGCGAAGCACCCCTGCCCCGCCCTCGGCCGCCTCGTAGAAGAGGAGGAGGTGGCGGAAGTCGCGGCCGGGAAGGGGCTCGACCGCGAGCTCCGCCTCCTCGAGCTGGAAGACGGCCTGGATCCCCGCCTTGAGGGCGGCGGCCAGGGAGGCCGCCTCCTCCTTTCGCCAGGGGCCGGGGAGAGGCTGGAAGAGGAGGGCGTTTCGGCGGTCCTCGACGTAGGGGATCACCCGCTCCCGGGCGGGGCTCATGGGGTCGTCTTGGTCCTCTGCCGCCTCGTCCTCGATCTTTCCCCAGTAGCCGCGCTCGGCGTCGAGGACGAAGCCGAGGCGCTCGCGCTCGCGGCGGCGGCTCCAGCCGACGTTGATCCGCCACAGGGTGGCGGCGCTCCCGTAGGCGAGCTTGGCGTAGGGGCGTCCGTCGGCGATCACGTGGGCGACCCGCTCGGAGAGGCCGTCCCGGCGGGCGAAGCGGACGGTCGTCCAGATCTCGAACCCCTGGCGCACCCGCTCCTCCTCGTCGGAGTTGATCCGGTCGCGGCGGACGGTGGAGACGTTCTGGAGGCGAAGGAGGCCGGCGAGAGGCGGGTCGAGAGGCGCTCCGCAGTGCTCGCAGAGGTCGAGGCCGAGCCCGTCCGCGACCGGGTGGAGGTAGCCGCAGGAGGAGCAGCGCTTGGCGGAGACGGTGGGAAGGCGGCCCTGATCCAGACGGGCGGCAGGAAGGAGGACACGGTTGATCACGTAGCGGGAGCCCTCGTGGTAGACGATCGAGCGGGGGCCGAACTCGGAGATGGCGAGGAAGCGGGGTCGTTGCAGGAACTCGTCCCGGCCCCGCCGCCCGGGGACGAAGGCAGAGAGGGGAAGGCGGGGGAAGTTGTAGCCCGGGAGGAAGCCTTCGCTCGCGAAGTAGCGGTAGCTGTAGAAGTCGGACTGGTAGCGGCTCTCCCCCTCGATCTCGCCCCGAAGCAGGGCAAGCTGCGTCTCTGCCTGGGCACGGAGCCTTCGTGCCTGCTCCTTCTCGGCGGGCGGGCGGGAGGCATCGAGGATGATCGCGTGCTGGGAGGCCTGGGTGGCAAGCGCCGCCCTATACAGCTCGCGCCAGCGGTCGCAGGCCCGGTCGAAGGCAAGAAGGGCGCCGTCGAGAGCGCTCTCAAGCCAGGCGTCCGAGTACCAGTCCGCTCCCGTGAGGCCGGGAATGGAGGAGAGGAGAGCCTGGCAGCGAGGCCGTGCCCGGGCGAGGACGGAGGGTTCGGCCATGGCCTCCCGGAGCGAGTCTTTGAGGTCGAGGGTCGGCTCCTCGCCGGAGAGGTCGAGGACGTCGGCCAGCGAGCTTCCCAGGTCCTGGCCGGTCTCCGCCAGCCACACGGCGTGGACGTGCGCCCGGACGAGATCCTCGTTCGTCAGGTCGAGGCGGGGCGGCCGCACCTTGCCGGAGACCATGAGCTCGGGCCGGCGGAAGAAGTACTGATCGTGGGAGCTTCCGGCGGCGCAGTAGTTGAAGACGAGGGCGGGCTGGCCGCTTCGGCCCGCGCGGCCGCTTCGCTGGGCGTAGTTGGCAGGGGTGGGCGGCACGTTCCGCATGTTGACCACGTTCAACTCGGCGATGTCCACCCCTAGCTCCATGGTGGGCGAGCAGAAGAGCACGGGCAGATCCCCCCGGCGGAACTCCTGCTCGCGGCGCTGGCGCTCCTCGGCCGGCACCTGGGCAGTGTGCTCGCGGGCGCGGATCCCCTGGGCCTCGGCGGCTGCCCGGCGGTAGAGGTCGCAGAAGAAGTCGTTGACGCGGCCTCCCCCCTCCGGGAGGCGGGGGGTGCGGATCGGGTCGTGGAAGGCGCGGGTGCCCTTGCCCGCCCGCCAGCGCATGGCCGCCGCCGGCACCTGGTAGCCGGCGACCTCGCCTTCCTCCCTCGGCTCGTCCACCACCTGCACGAGTCCGCCCTCGCGGAGGGCATCGAGGAGGTCGCGGATGACCGTGTCGGTGTCATCCAAGGAGAGCCGAGAGCGAAGCTTCGGGAAGGTGCTCGGCCGGCGCAGGAACAGGCCGAAGCCGCCGCGGGCGGAGAGGAAGACGTTCCCGCCGTACTCCTGGGCCGTGCGCCGGCGGGGGCGCGGGTAGAGGACGGCGGCGTGGACGAGCTCCTCGTTCTCGTCGATCGTCCACGGGTCGCGCAGGCGCTGGCTTGCCCGCTGCTTGAGTCCCTCCTGCCAGACGGGGTCGAGGTAGTCGACCTTGACGCAGAGCTCGCGGCGCATGAAGTCGAGGAGGGTCTTGGCCACGTGGGCGCGCTCGCTGGGCGCGGCCGCGGCCAGAGCCGCGTGGCGCTCGCGCCAGACCTCCTCAGCCTGGGCGAGCTCGTCCAAGCCGGGGTAATCGATCTCGAGCAGGCCGCACTGCTCGAGGTTGGGGGCGGTGACCCGCCAGCCCCGCTCGAGGTCGCGGTAGAGGCGGTAGCCGAGGACGTCGCGGAGGGCGCGGTCCGTGTCCTGGCGGGCGGCGAAGCGCACCTCCGGGTCGGCCGCGTACAGCTCGAAGGGGAGGGCGAGCGCTTGGAAGACGCGCAGGGTGAGCTCGTCGTGGGCGAGGCCTCCGGGCGCCTCGGCGGCGGCCCGGTAGAGGGCAGAACGGAGGAGGCCCACCTCGACGAAGTCGTTGAAGTGGCCGGCCTGGAGAGAGGCGTCCTGGCGGTTGTCGGTGAAGCTGAGGAGCTTGCGCGCCTCCGGGGGAAGCTCCTGGGCGGCGCGCAGGCCGCGGACGGCGGCGAGGCTCAAGATGGTGGTGGCGCTGGAGCGGCCGCCCGCGCCCAGGGTGAGGAGCTTGCCAAAGTCGCGCGGCCGCCGGCCGGCGTAGGAGACGCCGCAGCGAAGGCAGAAGCGGAAGGGGGCGGAGACGACGTGGCAGGGAAGGCCCTCCTCGGCGTCGCGGCCGTTCGGGCCGAGGACAGCGGGGACAGGCAGCTGCTGGCGGAAAGAGGGCTTGATCCGCTCCCTTCCGTCCACGAGCTCGAGCCAGTCGTCGGGGAGCCGTTCCAGCTGCTCGTGCGGGTCGTCCGGCCAGGGCGCATCGGCGCTGGCGTACAGGAAGGCAGGCTCGCTCCCCCCGTCGGCAAGGACGTCGTTCAGGTGGCGGGGCGTAAAGACGCGGGCGCCGGTGGCGGGGTCAGTCTGGCGGCGAACGGTGTAGTACTCCTGCCCGCACTCGTAGCAGAAGGCAAGCGGGAAGAGGAGCTTGTCTCTGCTTCCGGGCACGAACTGCTGCTCGCAGGTGGTGACGTAGCGTGCCTCCTCCGGCTCCAAGGAGGCGTAGGCAGTCTCGCCACGGCTGAAGAACTGGTGGAGGCGGAAGGCAAAGATGGGAAAGCCGGTGTCGGGGTCGGCGGTGGCGTAGCCGGCAAGCAGGGTGTCGCGGATCGCGGCCCGGCAGCGCTCCTCGGGAAGCGCGACGAGGCGGGCCAGGCGGGCGGCCACCCCCTCGGGGCCGGTGATGGGGAGAGGGTCGGCGCGGACGAGCCTTCCCGTCTCAGGCTCCTCGGCCAGGCCGAGGGTGGTCTCGAGCCAGGAGGCAAGCGGGTCTTCCGCGAAGGCCTGGGGATCGCCGCGGGACGCCCGGCGGGCCGGGTCGCGAAGTCGCGCCCGCAGGGCCTCCCGGAAGGCGGGATCGCCGAGGTCGGCTGGCCGCGTCGCCCGGCGGAGGGTCTCGCCGATCACGTGCTCGGGCTCGACCTCGGCCCCGAAGAGGAGGGAGGCGACGCGGGCGACCTCCTGCTTTTGCTCGGCGAGCGTGCCCGCGCCGGCCAGCGTGGCCGAGGTGCCGACGCACTGCAGCTCGCTTGCCTCGGTCGCCTGGCGCAGGCGGCGGGCGAGGAGAGCGACGTCCGCCCCCTGGCGGCCGCGGTAGGTGTGGAGCTCGTCGAGGACGAGGAAGCGCAGGCCGCGGGCCGCCTGGACGAGCCTCCGCTCGTAGGGGCGGGTGAGGATGAGCTCGAGCATGGCGTAGTTGGTGAGGAGGATGTCCGGGGGCGTGGCGGTGATCCGCTCTCGCTCCTCGTCCTTCTCTTGGCCCGTGTAGCGGGCGAAGGTGACCGGGGGACGGCCCTCCGGGTAGCCGAGGCAGAGGAACTTCTCCAGCTCGCCGAGCTGGCTGTTGGCGAGGGCGTTCATGGGGTAGACGACGATGGCCTGGATCCCCCGGCCGGAGCCGCTTCGGAGCACGTGGTCGACGATGGGGACGATGTAGGTGAGGCTCTTGCCCGAGCCGGTTCCGGTGGTGAGGACGTAGTTGGCGCCGGTGCGGGCGACGCGGATCGCCTCCTCCTGGTGGCAGTGGAGGCGAAGGGGCTTTCCCTCCGAGTCGGCGCTCTTGCCGCGGCGGAAGATGCAGGCGCACTGGGGGTGGAGGACGCGATCGGCGACGAGCTCGTCGATGGTGGCGCCGGGCTCAAAGGCGGGGTTGAGTTGGACGATCGGGTCGGGCCAGAGGAGGCCGAGCTCGAGGTCCTCCTCTATGCGGGCGCGGATCCTCGGGTCGCGGACGTTGATGAAGCCTCGCGTGTACTCCGCGTAGTCGCGGACGAGGCGGTCACGAAGCTCGAAGACGTTCACCGGGGGTCAGGTCTTGCATTGCAACATTAGCCGGCGAGGGCGCCCCGAAGCGCGGGGCCTTCCGCCGCGAAACGCGCCAATGCAAGACCTGACCCCGATTCGCGGACCCCGATTCACGAAGCTCTCTCGCCCGACGTCGTCCAGCGCAGGCGCGGGCACAGGCGCGGCGGTGTGGCTACGTGCCCCGCATCGGCCCCTCGTCCTGGAGGCATGTCCGACGGTACGTATATGCGGAGAGTCGGCCGCTCGTAAGCAGCCGCTTACGCCCGACTGCGCCACTCGGAACCCCTGGGGTCAGGTCTTGCATTGGAGCATAAGCAGGCGGAGCCCCTGGGCGCCGCCAGGCCTGGCGGCGGCCTAATGCGCCAATGCAAGACCTGACCCCGCTCTCGGGTAGATTCGACGCTCATGCCCGAGCGCTACGACGACCTCCTGGAGAAGAATCGCCGCTACTTGTGGAACCCGTTCACGCAGATGAAGGAGCTCCTGGCTGACGAGCCGCTCGTCATCGAGCGCGCAGAGGGCGTGCGCCTGTACGACGTGACCGGGCGCGCGTTCTTGGATGGCAACTCCTCCCTGTGGGTGAACGTGCACGGGCACAACCGCAGGGAGCTGAACGAGGCGATCGTCGAGCAGCTGGGACGAGTGGCCCATTCCACGCTGCTTGGCTTGTCCAACGTGCCGGCGATCGAGCTGGCCGCGCGCTTGGTGGATCTCGCCCCGGCCAGCCTGGGCAAGGTGTTCTTCTCCGACGCAGGGGCGGCTGCAGTGGAGGTCGGGCTCAAGCTCGCGTTCGCCTACTGGCGGCGGGTGGGACGGCCGGAGCGGCGACGGTTCCTGGCCCTGGGCAACGCGTACCACGGGGACACGATCGGGGCGGTATCGGTGGGAGGGATCGACCTCTTCCACGCCGAGTTCGGGCCGCTCTTGTTCGAGGTCGAGCGCGTCGCTAGCCCCTACCCGTACCGCTTCCCCGGGAGCGCCGAGGAGTGCAGCCGCGCCTGTCTGGAGGAGCTGGCAGAAGTGCTCCGACGGCGCGGAGAGGAGATCGCCTGCCTGGTCGTGGAGCCGCTCGTCCAGGCGGCAGGGGGGATGATCGTCATGCCCCCCGGCTACCTGGGGGAGGTAGCGAGACTCTGCCGCGAGCACGACGTGCTCCTCCTCGCCGACGAGGTGGCAACCGGCTTCGGGCGCACGGGGCGGATGTTCGCCTGCGAGCACGAGGGCGTACAGCCGGACCTGATGGCGGTGGGGAAAGGGCTGACGGGCGGCTACCTGCCAGTGTCGGCGACGCTCGCCAGCGACCGGATCTACGAGGCGTTCTGGGGCGATCTGGCCGAGCGCAAGGCCTTCTTCCACGGGCACTCGTACGCGGGGAATCCCCTGGGCTGCGCAGTCGCTTTGGCCAACCTGGACCTGTTCGAGCGCGAGCGGCTGGTGGAGCGTGTGCGCGCCCTGACGCCGAGGCTGGGCGAGCTCCTTGCCCCCGTGGCCGCGCTTCCCTACGTGGGCGAGGTGCGGCAGGCGGGGTTCATGGTCGGCATCGAGCTCGTGCGCGACCGGGAGACGAAGGAGCCGTTCGATTGGCGGCTGGGCATGGGCTGGCGCGTGTGTCGGCGCGCCCGTGAGCTGGGCATGATCACTCGGCCGCTTGGCGACGTGGTCACGTTCTTGCCGGCGCTGGCGACACCCGAGCGCGACCTGGAGGAGATGGTGTCCATCCTGCGCCGGTCGATCGCGGAGGTAACGGAAGCGGCGGCGTGAGAGGGATCTTCGTCACCGGCACCGACACGGGAGTGGGAAAGACAGTGGTCACGGCCGCGCTTGCCGTCGCGCTCCGCCGGCGCGGCCTGGACGTGGGGGTGGTGAAGCCGGCGCAGAGCGGCGCCCGGGCGGAGGATCCCGCCGGCGACGCCATGCTCCTCAAGCGCGTCCTCGACCTAGCGGAGGAGCCAACCGAGATCGCTCCCTTTTCCTTCCTGGCGCCGCTCGCGCCGCTCGTCGCCGCCAGGCTGGAGGGCCGCGCGCTCGACCTGGGCGAGGTGGCGGACGCCACCCGCAGGCTCGCCTCGGGCCACGCCTACTGCCTGGTCGAGGGGGCGGGAGGCTTGCTGGCGCCGATGGGGCCAGGGTGGACGGTCGCCGATCTCGCCCTCGCGCTCGACCTGGCCCTCCTCGTCGTCGCCCGTCCCGGCCTGGGCACGGTCAACCACACCCTCCTCACCGTGCGCGAGGCCCGCCGCTACGGTCTTTCGGTGCTCGGCGTGGTGATCAACGAGAGCGCCCCCGTCTCGCGGGCGGACGACCCTAGCGTGGCCACGAACGCGGAGCTGATCGAGGCCTTCGGCCAGGTGCCGGTGCTCGCCCGGATTCCCTGGCTGGGGGAGACTGTGACCCCGGCCGAGCTGAGCAGGCTCGATCTCGGCCGCCTGGTAGACCGGGCCACCCACGAGCTGATCGAGGAGGAAGCGCATGCCTGACACGATCGCCGCTCCCACCCGCTGGCACGCCTTGGCCGACAAGGCGCTCGCCGGCGAGACGCTGACCCGCGACGAGGCGCTCGCCGTCTTGCGCGCAGACGACGACGAGCTGCTCATCCTGCTCGACGCCGCCTTCCGCGTCCGCCAGGCCGCCTTCGGCAGGCTCGTCAAGCTGAACATGATCGTCAACGCCAAGAGCGGTATCTGCCCAGAGGACTGCGGCTACTGCTCCCAGTCGGTCGTGTCGACCGCTCCCGTCGCCAAGTACTCGTTCCTCTCCGCCGACGTGCTCGTCGAGGGCGCGCGCGAGGCGTGGGCGCGCCGGGCCCGCACCTACTGCATCGTGGCCAGCGGCCGGGGCCCGAGCGCCCGCGAGCTCCGCGTGGTGGCAGAGGCGGTGGGGCGGATCAAGGCCGAGATGCCGATGAAAGTGTGCGCCTGCCTGGGGATCCTGACCGAGGAGCAGGCTCGCTTTCTCAAGCAAGCGGGAGTCGACCGCTACAACCACAACCTGAACACGAGCGCCGACCACCACCCCAGGATCACGACCACCCACACCTACGAGGACCGCGTGGCCACGGTGGAGGCGGTGAAGCGGGCGGGTATCTCCCCCTGCTCCGGCTTCATCGCCGGCATGGGCGAGACCGACGAGCAGCTCGTGGACGTCGCCCTCGCCCTCCGCGACCTCGACGCCGACTCGATCCCGGTCAACTTCCTCCACGCCATCCCTGGCACGCCCCTGGAAGGAACGCAGGAGCTCGACCCCAGGCGCTGCCTCAAGATCCTGGCCCTCCTCCGCCTCGTCTGCCCCCGCAAGGAGATCCGCGTCGCCGGCGGCCGCGAGGTCAACCTCCGCTCGCTGCAGCCGCTGGCCATGTACGCCGCCAACTCGATCTTCGTCGGCGACTACCTGACCACCCCGGGACAGGCGGCCGAGGCCGACTGGCAGATGCTCGAGGATCTCGGCTTCCAGATCGAGGAGTGCGCCCTCTGACGAGCGCGTGGGACGTCGCCATCGCCGAGGCGCTCGAGCGCCTGGAGGCGCAGAGCCTCCTGCGAAGCCCGCGGCCGCTCCGCCGCCAGGGTGCCAGGGCGATCTCCCCTCAAGGGCAGGAGCTTCTCAACTTCTCCTCCAACGACTACCTCGGGCTCTCCAGCCATCCCGCCCTCGTCGAAGCAGCCTGCCGCGCTGCCCGCGAGCGGGGCTGCGGGTCTACCGCCTCGCGGCTCATCGTGGGCGACGACCCGGCGTACGCCGAGCTGGAGAAGCGCGTGGCCGCGCACAAAGGCACCGAGGACGCGCTCATCGTGGGAAGCGGCTTCCTCGCCAACCTGGGAACGATCGCGGCCCTCGCCGGACGGGACGACGAGATCTTCAGCGACGCCCTCAACCACGCCTCCATCATCGACGGCTGCCGGCTGTCGCGCGCTGCCGTGACCGTCTACCGGCACTGCGACGTCGACCACCTGCAGGCGCTCCTTCGCCGCTCCCGCGCCCGCCGCAAGCTCATCGTCACCGAGACCGTGTTCAGCATGGACGGCGACACCGCCCCCCTGTGCGAGCTGGTGGAGCTCAAGGAGCGCTACGGGGCGGCCATCCTCGTCGACGAGGCCCACGCTGCCGGCGTCTTCGGCCCTCGCGGCGAGGGCTACGCCCACGAGCTCGGCCTGGCCGAGGCCATCGACCTCCACATGGGCACGTTCAGCAAGGCCTTCGGCGTGTACGGGGCGTACCTGGCCGGCCGCGCTCAGTGGATCCGCTACCTGCGCACGAGCTGCCGCACGTTCATCTACACGACCGCGCTCCCGCCCCCCGTGATCGGGGCCGTCGGCGCGGCCCTCGACCTTGTACGGACGGCAGACAGCGCCCGGCGCGAGCTTCGGCGCAAGGCAGCCCGCTTCCGGGCCGCCCTGCGCCAGCGAGGGCTCGACACCGGCGGCTCTACCACCCAGATCGTCCCCCTCATCGTGGGCGAGACGGACGCGGCGCTGTCGCTGTCGCGGAGCCTCGAGGAGGCGGGCATTCTCGCGTTTGCCATCCGCCCGCCCACCGTGCCTCCGGGAACCGCCCGCCTCCGCTTCTCCCTCTCAGCCGCCCACAGCGACCACGATCTCGACCTGGCGCTCGCTGCCATAGGATCCGCGGCTGGTCTGGCCAGGGTGGGAGACAAGACGCCTGCGTGAGCCCGAGGGGAAGGAAGCGTCCCGGGAGAAGAGAGTGGGCGAGACCGTCCTCTAAGAGCGCCGTGGCCCAGCGGCCTGGCTTACCCTCAACCGTCCGGAGAAGCTGAACGCCATGAACAGCGGCTTGTCTCCGCCCTGCGGGCAGCGCTGGCACAGGCGGTGACCGACGATGAGGCGAAGGTGATTGTTCTCACCGGCGCCGGTCGCGCCTTCTCGGCTGGCTACGACCTGGCCGAGGAAGCCGCCTCCCGCATCGAGGGAGCCGACCGATGGCGGGACGTCCTTGCCGCCGACGTCGAGATCACCATGGAGATCTGGTCAGCGCCCAAGCCCACCATTGCTGCCGTGCGCGGCTGGTGCCTAGCCGGCGGCTGCGAGGTGGCAATGGCGGGCGACCTCATTGTCGCCGCCGACGATGCCCGGTTCGGGGAGCCGGAGATCCGCTATGGGTCGGGCCCGGTGACCCTCCTCACGCCCTTCGTCCTGGGCCAGAAAAAGACGAGCGAGCTCTGTTCACTGGCGATGCCATTGATGCCTACGAGGCTCACCGGCCGGGTCTTGTGAACAGAGTCGTCCCCGGCGAGGAGCTCGACAGAGCAGTGGACGAGCTCGTGCGCAAGATCGCTCCCACCCCCTTGCCCGTGCTCCGCCTCACCAAGCTCGCTCTCATCCGCGCCTACGAGGCCATGGGCCTACGCCAGGCCGTAAACGCCAACCTCGACCTGTCGGCCATCCTCAACGCGGCCGACACCCCCGAGCAGCGGGAGTTCGATCGCATCGTGGCCAGCAAGGGCTTGAAGGCTGCCCTCGCCTGGCGGGACGCCCGGTACGGAGAGGAGCTCGGGCGCGCGGCGGAGGGGAGATAGGCGAGCCAGCCAGGCGCCCAGGGCTGCAAGTGGGCGGTACTGGGCTCGAACCAGTGACCCCCAGCTTGTCGAGCTGGTGCTCTCCCAACTGAGCTAACCGCCCTCGGGGTTGCC
>PSLH01000060.1:13110-13211 GCA_040289505.1 Thermoleophilia bacterium
TCTGCTCGTGCGGGTGGACACGATGGGACACGGCTGGACACAAGCTCGAGGCCACGGCGAGGCCACGGCGACGCTCAGAACTGACAACACGCGCCAAGACT
>PSLH01000061.1:0-13203 GCA_040289505.1 Thermoleophilia bacterium
CGGGGGCGGTGGCGGCCGTGTCGGTAGGCATCGTCAGCGGCCAGCCCCTCCTCGACCTCGACTACAGCGAGGACTCCCAGGCCGACGTCGACCTGAACGTGGTCATGTCGAGGGAGGGGAGGCTGATCGAGGTGCAGGCCACCGCCGAGCGGGCGCCCTTCAGCCGGGAGGAGCTCGACCTCCTCCTGGAGCTGGCCGCTCGAGGGATCGAGCGGATCCGAGAGGAGCAGGAGCGGGCGGTGGGGGTGCCCCGTGCCTGACATCTCCTGGGGAGAGGTGCTCCTGCGCCTGGCCGTGGCCGCCGGCCTGGGCGGGGTGATCGGCATCGAGCGCGAGCTGCGGGAGCGGGAGGCGGGCTTCCGCACCCACCTCCTCGTCTCCGTGGGGGCGGCCCTCTTCACCCTCGTCTCCGCCTACGCCTGGGGGGACTTTGTGTTCGGAGGCGGCGTCACCTTCGACCCCACCCGGATAGCGGCCCAGGTCGTCACCGGCATCGGCTTCCTCGGCGCTGGCGCCATCATCCGCCAAGGCCTGTCCGTACGGGGGCTGACGACCGCGGCCACCCTGTGGGTGGTGGCTGGGATCGGCATGGCCGCCGGCGCCGGTCTCTACTCGGCGGCGGTGGTGGGGACGGTGGTCGCCTTGGTCACGCTGTGGCCGTTGCGGGTCGTCGCTCGTCGCCTGTTCGAGCGGCCCCACCGGCGCCGCCTGGCCATCGATCTCCGCCGGGGTCGGCCCTCGGCGCCGGTCATCGCCGCCCTCGAGGAGCTGGGCCTGCGGGTGGTGGCCTTCCGGGTGGCGGAGGACGGCGAGCAGCGGGCGGTGGATGCCGAGGTCGAGCTCCTCCACGGCGCTCGGGCCGAGGAAGTCCTCCTGCGCCTGGGCGAGCTGGAGGAGGTGGCGGGGGCGAGGTGGGCGTAGTCGCCCTGCTCTGCTCCCGGAACGAGCACAAGCGACGGGAGCTGGAGCGATCCCTGCCCGGTTGGAAGATCGAGCTCCTCGACGTGGACGAGTACCCGGAGGAGCAAGGAGAGACCTTCTACGCGAACGCTCGGGCCAAGGCCCGCTACGGGCGAGCCCGAGCTCCGGCCGAGGCCTGGGTGCTGGGGGAGGACTCGGGCCTAGAGGTCGCGGCGCTCGAGGGTCGTCCCGGCGTCAAGACCGCCCGCTGGGCCCAGGGCCGGCACGTGGAGCGGATCCTGGAGGCGCTCCAGGGCGTCGCCGATCGGCGAGCCCGCTACGTGTGCGAGCTGGTGGCTATCGCTCCCGACGGGCGGGAGACGCGGGGGACGGGCACGCTCGAGGGCACGATCAGCGAGGAGCCCCGGGGAAGCGAGGGCTTCGGCTTCGACCCAGTGTTCGTGCCCCAGGGGGAGAGGCGGACGGTGGCCGAGCTAGGGGAGGAGTGGAAGGCGCGCCACTCTCACCGGGCTAAGGCCGCCTCGGCCCTACTCGCGGCCCTCGGCTACCGGGAAAGCTGAGAGGTCTGATCGCGGGCGGAGCGAGTCTCGGCCGCGACCCGGCCTCGCTGACGCCACCAGTTCAGCTCTGCCCCCAGCACGATCACGTTGGCCATCACATAGAGCCACACGAGGAGGATGACCGGCCCCCCGAACGCCTGCAGGGCGGGCGTGTTGGAGGACAGGCGCAAGTACACAGGCAGGGCCTGGAAGGTGAGGCCGAGGACAAGGGTCGCCGCCAGCGCTCCCGGCAGCACGTCTCCCAGCGTGTGGTCGACGTTGGTCAAGAAGTAGTAGACGGCGAGCAAGAACACGAACGAGGCCGCCACCGAGCCGAGGACGGGCAGCGCTGCCGCCACGACAGGATGGCTAGCGAAACCGGGGGCATGGCGTCGCAGCTGGCCGTAGCCGAAGGAGGCAAGCAGGAGAGCCCCGAACAGGAGCACGAGCAGGCCGAGCATGATGGCAGCAGCCACCGCCTTGCCCCGCAGGAAAGGCCGGTTGGGTCGCCCGTAGACGATGTTCAGGGCCGACTCGAGAGCCCCGAACAGAGAGAGGGAGGACCAAAGGAGAAGGGCCAGGCCGACCACGCCCAGCGCGGTGGCGTTCTTTTGGATCTCGCGCACGGCCTTGACGATGGTCGATACCGAGCTTTGGGGAAAGACCCGGGCCAGCTCGCGGACGAGGTAGCTCGACTCGTCGGCCCGGCCGAAGAGGCCGAGCAGAGACAGGGCGAGGAAGGTGAGCGGGACGAACGAGAGCAGGGCGTAGTAGGCGATCATGGCCGCAAGCTGGGTTCCCCGATCGGCTTGGAACTTGGCCACGATCTCCCGAGCGCCGAGGAGCACGTCGGGGAGTATCCACTTTGCTAGGGTCACCACCCGGTGGATCCCGCCCGAGCTCTGAGCGACCTTACCGAGATCTCGACCCAGCTTCGAGCCGCCGCCATGTTCGATCGAGAGGGCGCCGCACTCGCCTCCACGCTCTCCGACGAGGAGGCTACCCGCCGGCTCGTCCAGGCTGGCAAGGCGCTCCTCGAGGCTGCCAGCGAGGCTCGGGGAGAGTTCGGGGCGGCTCTCGTCCAGCTGGAGGTGGCAGCTCCCGAGGGGAGCGTGTTCGTCGTCTGCGACCGGGAGCGCGCGGTGGTGGCCGTGACCCGGCCTCAGCCGACCTCGGGTCTCGTCTTCTACGATCTCAAGAGCTGCCTCCGGGCGGTCGCGGCCGAGGAGGGGGACGGAAAGCCACGGCCCACGCCCGCCGCCAGCCCTGCCGCCCAGGCGAGCGGGGAGGGAGAGAGTGGCGACGCTGCGTAGGCTGCTTGGGCTGGCCCTGGCGACAGCTGGGACAGTGGCGGCGGTCGTCCTCGTCAGGCGCCGCTTCTCCCGACCACGGGCACGCATCGACCTCTACTACGAGGACGGCACCATGCTCTCCTTCGAGGAAGGCTCGCCCCAGGCCGAGCGCATGCTGTTTCTCGCCTACGAGGCTCTGCGGGCCGTGGGGCCCGGCTCGCAGCCCCGTCTGGGGTGACCGACGGCGAGCTCAAGCGGGCGATCCGGGAGCGCGCCTACCTCGAGGGCGACTTCGTCCTCCGCTCTGGGCGCCGCTCCCGCTTCTACCTCGACAAGTACCGGCTCGAGACCCAGCCCGATCTCTTAGAGGCGATCGGCGGCCGCCTCGCTCGCACGGTGGCCGAGGTCGACCCGCAGGCCACCCTCCTCGCCGGCCCCGAGCTGGGAGCGGTGGCGCTGGCCGCCGCCGCCTCTCTCGCCAGCCGCCTTCCCTTCCTCATCGTGCGTAGCCGGCAAAAGGACCACGGGACCGCTCGCCGCCTGGAAGGCGTCTTCCTCCCCGGCCAGCGGGCCTGCCTGATCGAGGATGTGGTCACCTCAGGGGGGGCGGCGGTGGAGGCGGTGGCGGCGCTGCGGGACGCAGGCCTCGTCTGCCAGGTGGCCGTGTGCGTGGTCGATCGCCAGGAGGGAGGAGCGGAGGCTCTCGCCGACCAGGGGGTGCGCCTGCACGCGCTCTTCACCGCCTCCGACCTCATGGCCGCCTAAGAAGTCCGCAAAAACCGCATGGTTAAGCGGATCGATCGTTGAGCCGATCCGGTCTCGGTGCTAGGCTGCGCCGGTGTGTCCTGACCCCGAGGGGAGGAGTAGCTCGTGACGAAGCAGGAGTTCGTTGACAAGGTGGCAGAGCGGGCCGGCCTGACCAAGGCCGATGCCGGCCGGGCCGTGGATGCCTTCCTGGCCACGGTCACGGAGGCCCTCAAGCGGGGTGACTCTGTCACCTTCGCCGGCTTTGGCAAGTTCTCGATTCAGCGGCGGGCGGCGCGGACGGGGGTCAACCCCCGCAACCCGGGCCAGAAGGTGCAGATTCCCGCCGCCACCGTCCCCAAGTTCACGGCTGGCACGCAGCTCAAGCAGGCGGTCAGAGGCTCGTAGATCCGCTCTGGAAGGCGTAGAGGGCATGGGGGCCGCTCATCGGGCGGCCCTCTCTATCGGGCAGCGCTAGCCTTAGGCAGAGACATGGACGAGCGTACGGCGGTCGCAGCCCGGACCTTCGCCGATCGGCTGGCGGCGGCCGTAGACGAGCGACGGAGCCAGCTCGTCGTCGGCCTCGACCCCCGGCTTGAGCTTCTGCCGCTCGAGCTACGGGGCGATGCCCACCTGGGAAGGGACGCGGCCGCTCGGGCTTACGAGCGGTTCTGCCGGGGCCTGATCGACGCTGTCTGCCCGTACGTCGTCGGGGTCAAGCCCCAGACCGCCTTCTTCGAGGTCCTGGGCGCCGAGGGCGTGCGCGCCCTCGAGGAGGTGTGCGACTACGCCCGGGCCTGCGGCCTGCTCGTCCTCGTCGACGCCAAGAGAGGTGACATCGGCCCTACCGCCCGTGCCTACGCCGCCGCCTACCTGGAGCCCCGCCAGGAGGAGCCGCCTTTGGCCGATGCCCTCACCGTGAGCGCGTACCTCGGTCGCGACTCGCTGGAGCCGTTCGTGGCCGCCTGCCGCCGGTTCGGGGGCGGCATCTTCTGCCTAGTGAAGACCTCCAACGCCGGCGGCGGCGATGTCCAGGACCTGACCCTGCTCGACGGGAGCTACGTCTGGCAGCAGGTGGCTCGGCTCGTGGCTGAGCTAGGAGAGGGGCTGGTGGGCGAGTGCGGCCTCTCCAGCGTGGGAGCCGTGGTCGGCGCCACGTTCCCCCGCGCCGTCAGCGAGGCTCGACGGCTTCTCCCCCAGGCGGTGCTCCTCCTTCCCGGGGTAGGCGCCCAGGGAGCCAGGCCTGCCGACGTCGCTCGGGCGTTCACGAGCGGGCCGGCCAGCGCTCTTGTCACGGTATCGCGGTCGGTCATCTACGCCTACCGGGTGCACGGGGATGACTGGCGACGGGCGGCGGCGGGAGAGGCAGCTCGGCTGCGGGACGAGGTCTGGGCTGCCTCCGGCTGGTGAGCCAGGATCGTCCCGTGCGCTAGCATCGTCCCCGGTGAAGCTGCGGGCGGCTCTCCTCGCGGCGCTCCTGGCGGTGGCCGCGCCGGCGCTCGCCTCCGCCCTGTCAGTGGAGGGGCGCGCCTACCTCGTGGAGAACGGCCAGACGGGGGAGGTGGTGCTCGCCCGCAACGCCCGCGCCCGCTTGCCCGTGGCCAGCATCACCAAGCTCATGACCGTGCTCGTGACCTTGCGGCGGGCTCGCCTGGACGAGCTCGTGACCGTGAGCCCTAGGGCGGCCGCCCAGGAGGGATCGCAGGCCTACCTCCGTCCCGGGGAGCGGTTGCCCGTGCGCGAGCTGGTGTGGGCAGCGCTCATTCAGAGCGCCAACGACGCCGCCGTCGCCCTGGCCGAGCACGTGGCCGGCAGCGAGCAGGCGTTCGCGGCCCTCATGAACGCGGAGGCGCGGCGGCTGGGGCTCCGAGACACGCACTTCGTCAACGCCACCGGCCTCGACGCTCCCGGCCACTACTCTAGCGCCCGCGACGTCACCGTCCTCGCTCGCGTGGCCATGCGCAAGCCGGTGGTGCGGGCGGCCGTGCGCGCCCGGCAGGCGACGATCTCGGGCGGGCGCATCCTCCGCAACTGGAACGACCTGCTGGGCAGGGTGCCGGGAGTGATCGGGGTAAAGACTGGTCACACGTCGGCAGCCGGCTGGTCGGAGGTGGCCGCTGCCCGACGCTCTGGCGTGGTCGTCTACGCGACCCTGATCGGGGCTCCCAGCCGCGCCTCTCGCAACGCCGATCTGGCCGAGCTTCTCTCCTTCGGTCTTGCCCGGTACCGGCTGGCGACGCTGGTGCGGCGGGGGCAAGCGCTGGCGACCGTCGAGGTGCCCTACGGCGGCCGGCCCCTCGCTCTCGTGGCCGAGCGAGGCGTCAGGCAGGTGGTTCGAGTAGGGCGGCCCCTCAAGGAGCGGGTGGTGGCCCCGCTCGCTGTGTCCTTGCCTGTACGCCGAGGGGAGCGGCTGGGGGAGGTGCGCGTCTACGATCGGCGCCGGCTCCTTGCCCGGGTGCCGCTCGTCGCCGCCCGCTCCGTCAGTCGGCCCGACCTTCTCGGCCGCGTCGGCTACTACGCTGAGCGTACTGTTCGCCACATCTGGAGCTGGATCAGCTAGGGGGTCTCACGTGATCGTCACTGTCACCATGAACGCCGCGCTCGACCGCATCCTCACCGTGCCCAACTTCCAGCCTGGCCGCCGCCACCGGGCCAGCGACAAGCTTACGTTGGCGGGCGGCAAGGGGATCGTCGTCGCCCGCGCCCTCAAGCGGCTGAGCGTGCCCGTGGTGGCTACCGGGCTCGTGGGCGGTCGCAACGGCAGGCGCATTCTCGAAGAGCTGGCGGAGGAGGCGATCCTCAACGACTTCGTCCGTATCGGCGACGAGGCACGCACATCCACGGCCGTGGCCGACCCTACGTCCGGCATGTACACGGAGATCCTGGAGTGGGGACCGCGGGTGGAGCCGGAGGAGCTGGAGGTGCTGCGCGACAAGCTCGGCTACCTAGCCCGGGGAGCGGAGATGGTGGTGCTAGCAGGGTCGCTTCCGCGCGGGGTAGACGAGGGCGTGTACGCCGAGCTCATCCGCGATCTCGCCCGCCGTGGCGTGCCCGCTATCCTCGACTCAGAGGGGGAGCCGCTGCGGCTGGGCCTGGAGGCGGAGCCCTTCCTCGTCTCTCCTAACCAGCAGGAGGCGGAGGCGATCGTGGGCCAGGAGCTTGCTGAGGAGGAGGATTTTCTAGTTGCCCTCGACCACCTGGCCGAGCTGGGGGCGAAGAACGTCATCGTCACGCATGAGCACGGCTGCTTCGCCCTCCTGCGCGAGGAGCGAGGCCAGCCCCGCCGCTACCGGGCGGTGGCTCCCCACTTGGAGGCGGTGTCTCGGGTGGGGGCAGGGGCTGTGCTTCTGGCCGGGTTCATCGCCGCACGCCTCGAGGGGGCAAGTGCCGAGGAGGCTTTGCGCAAGGCGGTGGCAGCGGGCGCGGCCTCCACGCTAGAGGTTGGCCCCGGCCGGTTCGACCCCCGCGACGTGGGCAGGCTCATCCCCGAGGTACAGGTAGCCGAGCTCGAGCCCGCCCCCCGCTAGCGGGCTCGATCCCGCCTCCAGATCCTGCTTCCGGGGGGGCTGGTACCCTAGGCTTCCAGTTGAGGGGACGGATGAGGAGCGCGACATCGAGCCGGGGCGAGCGGTGACGGAGCTCGAGGTCGGCCGCCTCGAGCGCCTACTCGCGCTCGAGGGCAAGTTCGCCAAGGAAGGCTTGACGTTCGACGACGTGCTCCTCATCCCGGCCGAGTCGAGCGTGCTCCCGAACGACGTCTCCACGCGCACGCGCCTCACCCGCTCCATCGAGCTCGCCATCCCCCTCGTGTCGGCAGCCATGGACACGGTGACCGAGGCTCGTATGGCCATCGCTCTGGCTCGAGCTGGCGGAATCGGCATCATCCATCGCAACCTCTCCATCGAGGAGCAGGCGGCCGAGGTCGACAAGGTAAAGCGCTCCGAGTCGGGGATGATCGTGGAGCCGGTAACGCTACCCCCCGACGCCCCCATCTCCCAGGCGCTTGAGCTCATGAGCCGCTACCGCATATCCGGCATCCCCATCACTGACGAGAGCGGCCACCTGGTAGGCATTCTCACCAACCGTGACTTGCGCTTCAACAAAGACAGCTCTCGCCCGGTCAAGGAGTTGATGACGAGCCGGGATCTTGTCACTGCCCCGGTGGGGACGACGCTGGAGGAGGCAGAGGAGATCCTCCACCACCACAAGATCGAGAAGCTGCCCGTGGTCGACGCGGCCGGCGTCCTCAGGGGCTTGATCACCGTTAAGGACATTCGTAAGCGGCTCGAGCACCCCGACGCCACGAAGGACGAGCAAGGCAGGCTGCGGGTGGGAGCTGCGGTGGGCGTGGGCCAGGATGCCATCGAGCGGGCGGAGGCGCTCGTGGGGGCCGGGGTGGACGTGCTCGTCTTGGACACTGCCCACGGCCACTCCCGCAATGTCCTGGCTATGGCCCGCGAGCTCAAGCGGCGCTTCCAGGTCGAGCTGATCGCGGGCAACGTCTCGACCGCTGAGGGAGCCGAGGCGTTGATCGAGGCCGGGGCAGACGCGGTCAAGTGCGGCCAGGGGCCTGGCTCTATCTGTACTACCCGAGTCGTGGCCGGGGTGGGCATGCCTCAGATCACCGCCGTCTACGACTGCGCCCGCGTGGCTTCTGAGCACGGGATCCCGGTGATCGCCGACGGCGGGCTCACCTCCTCTGGCGACATCGCCAAGGCCATCGCCGCCGGGGCGGACACGGTCATGGCCGGCTCGCTTTTGGCCGGTACCGACGAGGCTCCTGGCGACGTGGTCGTCTACCAGGGGGAGCGGTTCAAGGAGTACCGAGGCATGGGCTCGCTGGGAGCGATGAAGGCGCGTGGCTTCTCCAAGGATCGGTACTTCCAAGGCGACGTCGAGGACGTGGACAAGCTCGTCCCCGAGGGGATCGAGGCCCGGGTGCCCTACAAGGGGCCCGTGCAGGTCGTCCTCAACCAGCTCGTGGGCGGGCTCAGGCAGGCCATGGGCTACTGCGGAGCGGCCACGATCGAGGATCTGAAGCGGGCTCGGTTCGTGCGCATCACCCCTGCCGGGCTGCGGGAAAGCCATCCCCACGACGTCACCGTCACCAAGGACGCGCCCAACTACCGCCGTCCGTGACCGCCGAGGCCGCCACTGTCGCCGTCCCTGCCAGCCGGGGGGAGGCACGGCCGGTACTCGTCGTCGACCTCGGCGGCCAGTACGCCCAGCTCATCACCCGTAGGGTGCGCGAGTGCGGCGTCTACTCCGAGCTTGTTCCCTACCAGGTCTCCCCTGAGGAGGTGGCGCGCAGGCGTCCGCTGGCCCTCATCCTCTCCGGGGGCCCGGCCTCCGTGTACGCCGAGGACGCTCCCCGCGTCCACCCTGGGATCTTCTCGCTGGGCGTGCCCGTGCTCGGCATCTGCTACGGCATGCAGCTCATGGCCCAGGAGCTGGGCGGGCGGGTAGCGCGAACGGGGGTGTCCGAGTTCGGCAAGACCGCCCTGCGCGCCTACGACAGCCGCCTGTTCGAGGGGCTAGAGGCGGAGCAGACCGTGTGGATGAGCCATCGGGATACCGTCACTGCCCCGCCCCAAGGAGCGCGCGTGACCGCCGGCTCTCCTTCGACGCCTATCGCTGCCTTCGAGGCGCCGGAGCGGGGGCTCTACGGCGTCCAGTTCCACCCCGAGGTCGTGCATACCCCCTACGGGACAAGCATGCTCAGGAACTTCCTCCACCGCGTAGCCGGCGCCTCGCCCACCTGGACGCCGGCCGCCGTGATCGACGAGCAGGTGGAGCGGATTCGCGCCCAGGTGGGCGGCGAGCGGGTGCTGTGCGCTCTCTCGGGAGGGGTGGACTCCTCGGTGGCGGCCCTCCTCGTGCACCGGGCAGTGGGCGACCAGCTCGCCTGCGTCTTCGTCGATCACGGCCTCCTCCGCAAGGACGAGGCGGCTCAGGTGGTGGAGACGTTCCGCGGCCACTTCCAAGTGCCGCTGGTACACGTGGAGGCCAGCGAGCGCTTCCTGGCCCGCCTGGCCGGCGTCCACGATCCGGAGGAGAAGCGCCGTCGCATCGGCGAGGAGTTCATCCGCGTGTTCGAGGAGGAGGCGCGGCGCCTGGGGCGCATCCGCTTCCTCGTCCAGGGCACGCTGTATCCGGACGTGATCGAGTCGGGCGGGGAGGCGGGAGTGGCTGCGCGCATCAAGTCGCACCACAACGTGGCTGGGCTGCCAGAGGACATGGAGATGGAGCTGGTGGAGCCGCTGCGGCTGCTCTTCAAGGACGAGGTACGTCGGGTGGGGGAGGAGCTGGGCCTCCCCGAGGAGATGGTGTGGCGCCACCCCTTCCCGGGGCCAGGCCTGGCCGTGCGCATCGTGGGCGAGGTGACCCCCGAGCGACTGGAGATCGTGCGCGAGGCCGACCACATCCTCCTCCAAGAGGTGCGCCGGGCAGGACTCTACCGCGAGCTTTGGCAGTGCTTCTGCGTCCTTCCCGCCGTACGGTCAGTCGGCGTGCAGGGGGACGAGCGCACCTACGGCTACCCGATCGTGGTGCGGGCGGTAACGAGCGAGGATGCCATGACGGCCGACTGGGCGCGGCTTCCCTACGACCTCCTGGAGACGGTGGCAAGCCGCATCGTCAACGAGATTCCTGCCGTGAACCGGGTCGTGTACGACATCACCTCCAAGCCTCCCGCCACCATCGAGTGGGAGTGAGACCAGGAGTCCTGTCTCAGAAGACGTGGTACCTGCGCCGTCGTCTGCTGCCGTCGCTGCCTTCTTCGTCGTCCTGGCGCAGCTCTTGGAAGAGCCCTGGCCACGAAGGACGGCCTCCTCGCCTCGGCCGCGCGGACGCACGCCGGCATCGAGACTATCCATCTCGCACATCGCGACTGGCGTACGCGGCGGAGGCTACGCCTCGTAGGGCGAGGTGAGGTCGGGGACCGCTCCTCGCCGAGGCGAGGGCTGGCGGGGGTCTCGGCGCTCGTCAAGACTCCTCCAACCTTCCCCCGGTCTGGTCCCGGACAACGGCCTACGGGGGCAGGCGCGCTGGCGGGTAGCGGCCGCGCACCGCATCCACGTAGGAGGCCAGCTTCTCGGCGAGCGCCGCGTCGTGGATCTCCAGCATGTCCTCGGCGTTTCGCTCGCCCGAGTGGGAGAGGTTGAACGAGCCGCAGAAGACGACGTCGTCCGCCACCGTCACCTTGGCGTGCATGTAGTCGTGCACCGCCCCCGGCTGCCACTCGCTCGAGCGCTTGCCCGAGAAGGGCGCCTGCTCGAGCAAGCAACGGAGCAGGGGCACCTTCCAGGCGGAGACGCCGCTTGCCTGCCACTGGGAGACCACCTGCCCAAGCTGGGTCTGGTCGACGCAGCCGGCGACGTCCACCTTTCCGTCGCTCGCCAATTGGGCCAGGGTGGCGAGAATGGGCGCCGCCGAGATCACTGGCGAGGAGACGCGCACCCGCCGCCGCGCCCGTCCGATCGCCTTGGCCACCCGGCGCGAGAGCGAGTCTCCGAACCCAGGGCAGAACCAGGGCCGAACGAGCGTCTCGCCCACCTGCACCGGCCGCGGCTCGACCCGGCCCGCCTGGGCCACCTCGCCCGCCTCCCAGAGCTGCTGGAAGGCGAGCGCGTACGCCTCGCCGAGCTCCTCCGACTCCACTGTCACGATGACGTTCTCCTCCCGCGACCACGAGTCGTCCGTCCAGTTGGTCGATCCCGTCCACACCGTCCGCCGGTCGCGCACGCAGAATTTGTGGTGCATGAGGTCGGGGACGCCAGCGACGCCGCGGGTGGGGACGCTCAGCCGCTCGACGTCCTCGGGCTTGCACTTGGGCGGGGGCGGCACCGGGATCGGCCCCCGGTGGTCGACGTTGAAGACGAGCCGGACGGCGACTCCCCGGCGAGCGGCCGCCTCCAGGGCGCCGATGACGAGCCCCTCTGTCTCGGGGCCGAGGTCGAGGTCGTAGAGGGCAAGGTCGAGCGAGCGCTCGGCCGCGTCGAGGAAGGCGGCGACCTCGGTGGCGATCTCTTGCGGTCTCTGGCCGCCGTCGGTCAGAGTGCGGGCGGTGATCATCGAGCACATCATCGCCGGCCTGGCCCGGGCGCGCATCGGCGACACGTACAACCAGTACGCCGACTCGGAGCTGCGCCGCCAGCGTCTCGCCGCCTACCTCGCCAGTCGCCGCCACGCTCCCTTCGTGCTTGTCGGCGAGGCGGCAGGGTACCGGGGCGCCCGCGTGTCCGGCATTCCCTTCACCTCGGAGCGCCAGCTCACCGGGTCGGGGCCAGCGGAGCAGACGGCTACGATCGTCCACCGCGTCCTCGGTGAGCTCGGCATGGAGGAGGAGGTGCTGCTCTGGAACGTGGTGCCCACCCATCCTGGCACCGAGACCTCGAACCGGAGACCGACCTGGGCGGAGGTCGAGGCCTCGCTTCCCTTCCTGAGGGCGGTCGTCCGCGGCCGCCGGGCGATCGCCGTGGGGCGGCTGGCCCAGGCCGTCCTCGGCGCTCCCTACCTCCGCCACCCTTCCCACGGCGGCGCTGAGGCCTTTGGCGCCGGCCTGCGTGCCCTCGTGAGGGGTCGAGGAGCGGCGGGCGACGTGCTCGACCCTTGTGTTGCGTCGCTCAAATTGAGGCGCCTGCCCGCCGGCCCGTGAGCGTGCTGGGCCACGCCCCGTGTTCGCCCCCTGTATTGCGTCGCTCGAACGCGCCTGTCCTGGGCCCCCGCCTCCGCCGCGCGTGGCCTCGGCCGCCCCTTGTGTCGCATCGCTCAAAGGCGGGGCACCCTGCCCGTGAGCAGGGGTGCGACCACCTTCTCGACGAGCTCCTCGCGCTGGCGGCGGGGCCAGCTCCAGGCGGCGTCGCTCCTCTGCGAGGAAGCGCCGTACTTGCCAGTAGCTTGGCCTTCTCAGGTCGAGGCGGACGGCGACCGGGATCAATCGGCGCGAGACCTCTGCGTAGGGGACGTCGGTCTTGGCGAGCCTCCGAAGCTCGGCGGCGAACGCGGGGTGGAGCGGCTCCCAGCGGGGCACCGCGTCACCCTGCCAGGGAAGGCGCGCCGCATGGGCGCCGAGTCTGTGCCGGCTTCGCGTCCTCGGCGGGGCGGAAGGAGGGGTCGCGAGGAGGAGCCTGCGACGAGGTCTTGTCCAGACACCCCTCTCGCTCGGTCGGCTTGTGTCGCATCGTTAGCAAGCTCGCTAACAAGCTCGCTCGAGCCTCGTGACGACAACACTCAAGCCTCGTGACGACGCAACACAAGGGAGCTTGCGACGACGCGACACAAGGGGGTTGGCTACCCCGAGAATGGGGTCGGCTGCTGTCCCCGAGGCCACGGCCATAGCCAAGCGGACACCTTCTGGGTGATCAGCGCCCACATCGTGGGCATGTACGGGCTCGCCCTCGTCGTCGGCGACCTGATCGACCGCTTCGGCCGCCGGCTCGCCCTCGTCGGCGGCCTGGTCGTCATGGCCGGCTCCACTCTCGTCCTGGCCTGGATCGAGAGCGTCATCGGCATGAGCGTCGCCCTCTTCGGCTTGGGCCTCGGCTGGGTCTTCTCTTGCGTGGCCGCCACCTCGGAGCTCGTCGACCTGGCCGCCCTCGCCGAGCGCGGCCGCCTGGTCGGCTTCTCCGACCTCGCCTCGGGCCTGGCTGGCGCCGCCCTCGCCCTCGTCGGCGGGGCTGCCTACAGCCACCTCGGCGCCGAAGCGA
>PSLH01000062.1:0-8452 GCA_040289505.1 Thermoleophilia bacterium
TTCATCTCCGAGTCCACGGTCAAGGTTCATTTACGCCACATCTACGAGAAGCTGGGCGTGCGGTCGAGAACGGAGGCAGTGCTCCACGCTGTCAAAGGAAAGGAGCTAGGCGACTCCGACGACCCGCTCTGAGGTGGTCCTGCCCTGAGGTTCCGAGTACCGATCCTGCTCCTCCAAAGTGAAATCGGGCCGGCGGGCCTGTCGGTACTCCTCCGTAGCGCTGGCGAGAACAGCCTCGAAGGCCGCTACCACGGCGGTATCGAATTGCGACTCCACCCCCTGAGCCAGACGGAGCCGTGCCACGCGGCTAGGCATAGCATCGCGATACGGGCGATCCGAGGTCATCGCGTTGTAGGCATCTGCCACCGCGATGATGCGAGAGATCAGCGGAATCTGCTCGCCTGCAAGTCCATCCGGATAGCCCTGTCCGTCCCATCGCTCGTGATGATGCCGAACGATCTTGGCGATGTCGGTATAGTCGTCGACCTTGGCCAGAATTCGCTCGCCGATCTCGGAATGCCTCTCCATTTGCCTGCGCTCGGCAAGCGTTAGCGCTCCAGGCTTTTCGAGAAGGCCAGGAGGTAGACCAATCTTACCGATGTCGTGAACCAGGCCACAGAGGTGAGCAAGTTGTTGCTCCTCTTCGGGAAGTCCCATCCTCGCAGCGATGTCCCGAGCGTAGATCGCGACTGCAGCAGAGTGCCCAGCAGTGTATTGATCGCGTGCATCGAGTGTGGCGACAAGCGCGGTTGCGAACGAGAGATTAGCCCTTTCTAAACGCGCATTAGCAGCTGCTAAGTCCTCAGCCAGCCTCCGCTGCTCTTGGTACATTCCGAAAAGGCGCTGAGCGGCAAGAGCAGGTATTAGGAAGAGAGGAAGTGATAGCGGCGACACTTCACGATAGGCGATGACGAGCACCGTGATGAGCGGGCCATAAAGCAGTACCGATGCAAACGCAAGTGGAGTGAGAAGGCGTACCAGTTCCAAGCCGCCCTTGTGGCGTCGAAGCTTTACGGTGACGGCAGCGAAAGCAACCGAGCTCGCTTCAGCGACAACGGAGCCAGTGATAGTGCCAATGACGATGGCGGTGAACTGGTTCGGAACTAAGCCGACACTTTCCTGCGCCACAAAACCGGTGAGTGCTCCTGTAATAGCCGCAGCACCGGTATAAACACCCCACTTCATGTATGGCTTAGCGAAAGCTCCGATCCAGGAAATACCTGCTACAAGCATTCCCGCCAAAGGTCCGAAGAGGACGGCAGCAAAAACGATAGGAATAAGTGATATCGATGCATGTGCATTGTTGTTAAGCCAGACGCGCTGCCTCTCGGATATCGCTGCAGCCAGCGAGAGCGCGAAGACGGCCCACACATCTCCCAGAGAGTGACCCGTCAATATCCCAAGAACCGCTAATCCTGCCACACTCACCCATAT
Organism: Thermoleophilia bacterium; assembly: GCA_040289505.1. GTDB lineage: Bacteria > Actinomycetota > Thermoleophilia > Gaiellales > Gaiellaceae > PALSA-612. The sequence continues at coordinate 1,435 of PSLH01000062.1, forward strand.
CGCTGCCAGATACGAAGCCATAACTCCCTGTAGCCTGCGGAGCCCGCAGACTGCTCCTGTCAGTGCTGCGAATGGTGAGGTCTCTTGCATCTGCTACCGGTCTGGTGTATAAATGTTCTTGCCGTTAGTCCCTCGAGAGAGGAGTTCCCTCATGCGCAAGCGCATCAGGTTGCCGCTTCCGGGCGGATACGCCGTGTGGTAGAAGGTAGCTCATAGCTTGACTCTTCCGCGCCGTGGTGGCATCCCCCTGTTGAGGGATTTCCACGCGGCGGGGAAGATCCCTCGGAGCCGACGGGGAGGCCTGCGCCGGGCTCGATCGCGGGGCCGGCGTGGGCTTCCCCCGCGTCGGGGCCATGCTTAGGTGAGGATGCCGCGACGGAAAGCGATCGCTACGGCGTGGGCACGCGACCGCGCCCGGAGCTTGGCCAGGAGGTGCCGCACGTGCGACTTGACAGTCTCCTCGGAGAGGTACAGCACCTTGCCGATCTCGCGGTTCACCATACCCTCCGAGATCAGCTGCAGCACCTGGATCTCGCGAGGGGTGGGCTCCTGCTCGAGCTCGCGGAGCGGGCCGGTGAACGGGATGATCTCGGCCGAGTGGCTAGCCCGGCGAGCCGCAGCGGCCTCGAAACGGCGTGCATGGTCGGCGTAGCGACTTAGGATCTCGTTCCGCTGGGCAGCGTCCACGCTCAGCCTATCGGCCGCCTGGACAGCCCCCTTTAGCTCACATCCCCCGTTAGAGGAGGGACGACCCCATTCTTGTGAGAAGTCGCCACAAACCTCCCGCGGGCTTGACCTGAGGCGCGGTATGCGGTTACGTACAGCCCCGGCACGTGGGCGATCAGACACCTGAACGAAAGAGATGCAGCCGGCTGCACGCACCAGAAGCAGCCGGCTGCACGCACCAGGCGCAGCCGTGCCTACGGTGAAGACGCTCCTGCCGTCACAATCGCTCGCGCGAGCACAGCTCCGCGCGGGCCCGGGGAAAGGGGGACACATGAACTGGCGGAAAGCCGCAACCTGGCGCCTAGCGGGGGCCGCGGCGCTGGTTCTCGCCGCCGTAGTCGCGCTAGGCCCGAGCGTCGGTCAGTCGGCTCGCGCCGGTGGCAACCAGGCCGCCGCGAGCATCATCGTCAACGGCACTACCGACTCCGTCACCAACCTCGACCCAGCCGGTAACTACGACTTCGGGTCGTTTACGCTTGACGCGCTCATCTTCGAGCACCTGCTCGACTTCAAGACCGGGGCCACCCTTCGGCCCTCGCTCGCCACACGCTGCGTTCCGGTAGGCACCGTCAAGACCTGGAGGTGCACGCTGCGCAGAGGAGTGAAGTTCCACGACGGCTCCAGCTTCGACTCGGCGGACGTCAAGTGGTCGTTCGATCGGGTGCTCAAGATCAAGGACCCGTCGGGCATCTCCTCGCTCCTCGGCAACCTGAGGAGCGTCACGACGAACGGTCCCTACAGCGTGATTTTCCACCTCAAGTCGCCGCAGTCGACCTGGCCCTTCATCCTCGCCACGGGCGCGGGCTTTATCGTGCCCAAAGACGTGTACCCGGACACCAAGCTCCAACCCAACACGAGCCCGCAGATCGGCACCGGCCCCTACAGGCTCGTCAAGTACACCCCCGGCCAGCAGGCAGTGTTCGAGAAGTGGGACGGCTACTGGGGCCCCAAGGCAAGAAACGACCAGCTCATCGTCCGCTACTTCTCGAAGTCGTCCACCATGAAGCTGGCCTTGGAGCGAGGCGAGATCGACATGGCCTTCCAGACCTTCACCCCTACAGAGCTCGACTCGCTCAAGAGGGCCAAGGGAATCAGGGTCTACCAAGGACCTGGGGCCGTTATCCGCTACCTCGTCTTCAACGTCGTCCGGGAGCCGACGAGGAACCTGGCGGTACGCAAGGCCATCGCCTACCTGATGCCGCGCCAGACGATCGCCAGCCGCGTGTACCGCGGCTACGTCCAGCCTCTGTACTCGATGGTGCCAGCCGGGCTACCAGGCCATGTCGACGCCTTCGCCACCATCTACGGGCGCAAGCCCAACCCAGCGGCGGCTAGGAAGGTGATGCGGGAGGCAGGCCTCCAAATGCCCTTCCCCATCGAGATCTGGTGGACGCCGACCCACTACGGGGACGCCTCCGCCGACGAGTACGCGGAGATCAAGCGGGCGCTGGACGCCTCGGGCGTCTTCAAGGTGACGCTCAAGTCGGCCGAGTGGGCGCAGTACTCGGACGCGCTCGGAAACCAGTACAACGCCTTCCAGCTTGGCTGGTTCCCGGACTACCCCGACGCCGAGAACTACATCGTGCCCTTCTACCGCTCGGACACGTTCCTGGCCAACGGCTACAAGAACCCAAGAATGGACGCCCTCATCAAGAGAGAGCTCGCAGCCAAGACACCTGCCGAGCGCCTGAGGGCGATTCGACAGGCCCAGCTCCTCGCCGCCAAGGACGTGCCCATCGTCCCCTACTGGCAGGCGAAGATGATCGCCGTGGCCCGCGACAGCATCAAAGGCATCCCGCGAACGCTGGACGCGGCCTTCATCATGCGCTTCTGGTTGCTCTCGAAGTCGTCCTGACCGAGAAGGAGCGGGCACCCGCGCCCGCGGGTGCCCGCTCCAGCCACACTTAGAGCGCCCTCCATGCCCATCCAGGGAACCTCTCTCAAGCGCTACGCCTTGACCCGCCTGGCGCTCGTCCTGCCCATGGTGCTCGTCCTCCTTACCTTGGTCTTCTTGCTCATGCGGGTCGCCCCTGGCGACCCCATCTCCGCTGCCCTGGGCGGCCACGTCCCTCGCGACGTCATCGAGGAGATCAAGCGCGAGCTCGGCTTCGACAAGCCCCTGTACGTGCAGTACGGAAACTACCTGTGGGACATCCTGCGAGGGGACTTCGGCAGCACCATCACCGACCGTCGGCCCATCGCCGACATCATCGCCGTCAACGGAGCCGCCACTCTTGAGCTGAGCCTGGCAGCCATGGTCGTGGCGGTGGCGGTGGGTGTTCTCCTTGGCCTTCTCACCGGTCGCTTCCGGGACACGCCCATCGACGTAGGCGGCCGCCTGTTCGGCATCGTGGTCTACGCCACGCCCGTCTTCTTCCTCGGCCTTTTGGCCCAGCTTTTGTTCGGCTCCTACCTCAACCTGCTCCCTACGTCCGACCGGGCGAGCCCGATTACCCAAGCGACCCTGAAGACCCACACCAATCTCCTCACCATCGACGCCCTGATAGACGGCGACTGGAGCGCCTTCGTCGACGTGGTCGAGCACCTCCTCCTTCCTGCCCTCACCCTCGGCCTCGTCATCGCTGGCGTCTTCATTCGCCTGATTCGGGTGAACGTGATCCGGACGCTCAAGGAGGACTACGTCGAGGCAGCCCGGGCCCGGGGCGTGAGCGAGCGAGCGGTGGTCTGGCACCACGCCTTCCGCAACGCCTTAGTGCCCGTCATCACCGTGGTCGGGCTCCAGCTTGCCCTGCTCCTCTCGGGAGCGGTCTTGACCGAGACCACCTTCAACTGGCCGGGTATCGGGCACACCCTCATCGTCTACCTCCAAAACCGCGACTACACGGCCGTGCAGGGGATCATCGTCGTCTTCGCTTTGGTGGTGGTGGCGGTGAGCGTCGTCATCGACCTCGTCAACGCCTTCATCGATCCCCGGGTGAGGTACTGATGGCCGTCCCTGCGCGCGTGGAGACAGTTGGGAGGAGGCCTCGGCCGCTCCTTTCTGGGCTACGGCGAGCGCTCGGGCCCCTGCGCGAGGCGCGGGGGCTGGCGCGGGCGATGCTGTGGGCCGGGGGCGCCATAAGCGCCTTCTTCGTCGCCATCGCCCTCCTTGCGCCCGTGATCTCTCCTTACGGCTTCGACCAGTACCGAAGCGACGGACAGCGCTTCCCCCAGCTCGCAGGGCCCTCCGCCGACCACCCCATGGGCACCACCGTCCAGTCGACAGACGTGATGGCGCGGGTGGTTTGGGGGGCGCAGACTGAGCTCGAGGTCGTAGCCATCGCCCTCCTCCTCTCCCTGGCCGTGGGCGTCCCCCTGGGCCTCGTCTCCGGCTACTTCGGAGGGGCCCTCGACAGGGCTCTCGTCCTGCTTATGGACGCGCTCTTTGCCTTCCCTTACCTCCTCCTCGCCATCGTCATCGCCTTTCTCCTCTCCGACACGGTCGGGCGGGGCGTGTTCAGCGCCGCCATCGCCATCACGGCGGTGTACGTGCCCCAGTACTTCCGGGTCGTCCGTAACCACGTGATCAGCGTGCGCGAGGAGCCTTACGTAGAGGCAGCGCGAGCACTGGGGGCCGGGCCGCTCACCATCATCAGTCGCTACGTCTTTTTCAACGTCGTCCAGAACGTGCCGGTGATCGCCACCCTGAACGCGGCCGACGCCATCCTCACCCTGGCCGCGCTTGGCTTCCTCGGCTACGGGATCCAGCCTACCGAGGCCGCCGAGTGGGGCTACGACATCCAGCGGGCCGTCTCCGACGCCGCCTCCGGGATCTGGTGGACCGGCCTCTTCCCCGGTCTCGCCATCGTCCTCCTCGTCACCGGCCTCACCCTCCTCGGGGAGGGGCTCAACGAGACCGTGAATCCCGTGCTTCGCCGTCGGGCGTACGCCAAGGTCGAGATCGAGCCAACCGGGAGAGGGCGATGAGGGAGGATCCTCTCCTTTCCATCCGCGATCTCCGGGTCTACTACGGCGCTCGCCAGGGAGCGGTGCGGGCGGTGGACGGCGTCTCCCTCGACATCCGCGCAGGCGAGGTGGTCGGCCTGGTGGGGGAGTCAGGGTGCGGAAAGTCGACCCTGGGCCGCGGTATCCTCGGCCTCCTCCCCGAGGGCGCCGTCGCCCGTGGCCAAGTCCTGTACCAGGGGCGCAACCTCCTCGACCTTCCCCAGCGGGAGCTGCGCCGGCTACGCGGCCCCGACCTGGGTCTCGTCTTTCAAGAGCCGATGACGCGCCTCGACCCGCTCATGCGTATCGACCAGCACTTTCGGGAGACCCTCGAGCAGCACGAGCCAGGGCTGGACGAGGAGGAGATCCGCCGCCGCTCGCTCGAGGCCCTGGGCGGCATGGGGATTCCCCCTACCCGCTTCCGCCAGTACCCGCACGAGTTCTCGGGCGGGATGCGGCAGCGGATCATGATCGCTCTCGCCCTCGTCCTCCGCCCCAAGCTGCTCATCGCCGACGAGCCCACCACCGCCTTGGACGTGATCGTGGAGGCCCAGATCTTGGCCATCCTGGCCGACCTCCGGGAGAGCTTTGGCACTGCCCTCCTCCTCATCACCCACAACCTGGGCATCGTGGCCGAGTCGTGCGATCGGGTGGCGGTCATGTACGCCGGGCAGATCGTGGAGGAAGGGTCAGTGAGCGACGTCTTCCTCGAGCCTGCCCACCCGTACACGCGCGAGCTCCTGCGCTCCACCATCTCGCTCGAGACGCGCGCGCTTCACTCCATCCCCGGAGCGCCGCCCGACCTGGTCGATCCTCCCCCTGGCTGCCGCTTCCACCCCCGCTGCCCCGACGCCATGCGCGCGTGCGCCTCTCTCCCTCCCCTCGAGCAGAGGCCAGGGCCGGCACGCCGGGTGTCCTGCTGGCTGCACGGGCCGAGCGAGGCGATCCCGGCTGGAGGCACCCTCCCCCTCGAGCGGCAGGTCGCCGCCCTGCGCGATGAGGCCTGAGGCGATCGCTCGCAAGGACCTCCCCGAGGCGAGGGACGAGGTGCTCGTGTCTGTCCGCGGCCTCAAGACCTATTACGCGATCCGGGGAACCTTTCTCGACCGCTTGCTCGGCCGAGAGGCAGGGTACGTGAAGGCGATCGACGACGTCTCCTTCGACCTCCGCCAAGGCGAGGTGCTGGGCCTGGTGGGCGAGTCGGGGAGCGGTAAGACCACCCTGGGACGCGCTCTGCTCGGCCTCGTCCCGGCTACAGCGGGAAGTGTCATCTTCGAGGGGAAGGACATCACCCGGCTGCCGGAGCGAGCGCTCAGGCCGCTTCGCCGGCGCATGCAGATCGTCTTCCAAGACCCGCACGCCTCGCTCAACCCGGCCATGACCATCGAGCAGGCGGTGGGACACCCGCTCTCAATCCACGGGATCGAGCGCAGCCGAGAGCGGATTCGGGCCCGGGTAGCGGAGGTGCTGGAGCGGGTGGGGCTGGCTCCGGCCGAGCAGTTCCTGGACAAGTACCCTTCCGACCTCTCCGGCGGCCAGAAGCAGCGAGCGGTCATCGCCAGGGCGATCATCCTGGGGCCGTCCCTTCTGGTGGCAGACGAGCCCGTGTCCATGCTGGACATGAGCGTGCGGGCCAAGATCTTGGAGCTCCTGCTCCAGCTCAAGCAGGAGCTCGACCTCACCTACCTGTACATCACCCACGACCTGGCCACGGCGAAGTTCTTCTGCGATCGCCTGGCCATTCTCTACCTCGGCCGCATCGTCGAGATCGGCCCCTCCCAGGCAATCTACGACGACCCCAAGCACCCCTACACCCAGGCGCTGCTCAGGGCCATCCCCCAACCCGACCCTCGGCGCCAGGTCCCGCGCGACCTCCCCCGAGGCGAGGTGCCGGACGCCTCTCGTCCCCCCCTTGGATGCCCCTTTCACCCCCGCTGCCCCCTCGCCTTCGAGGTGTGTGGCTGGGAGTCCCGCGACCTCGCTGACCTCCTCGAGCGACGGTGGGCGCGCCTGGGAGAGCGCGCGTACGAGGAAGAGCGAGGGCTCGTGGGCGACCTCTCCCACCTCGAGCCGGCCACCCGCGTTCGCCTGCCGGCGCCCCGAGGCGCCCAGGCGCTCGTGGGCCTGCTCGAGCGGGTACGCTCCGACGATCCAGACGATCCTTTCTGGAGAGGCGTTCGTCGGATCGTTCCCTCCCAGGGCTGGGTGGAGGTCGAGTGGGTGGAGCCAGCACCGCTCCGCCCCCACCCTGTGGGCGAGGCCCTGGTCGAGTGCCACCTCTACGACGAGGAGGCCCGAGCGCTGGCCCGGCGCCTTGGGGCTTCCAGCTCGTAGCTGCAGCGAGGGG
>PSLH01000062.1:8500-13092 GCA_040289505.1 Thermoleophilia bacterium
TGCAGCTCGCGCAGCGCCGCCAGCCGGGCCAACGCTTGGCTCTCCAGCTGGCGCACGCGCTCGCGCGTTAGGTCGAGCTCGTTTCCGATCGCCTCGAGCGTCCACGGCTCGCCCTCGAAGCCGAAGCGGAGCTCGAGAATGCGCCGCTCGCGCTCCGGCAGGGCGTCGAGGGCCTTGCGGATGCCCTGTCGCCGGAGCGACTCCTCGGCCTCGTCGAAGGGGTCGGCCGCCTCTCGGTCGGCGAAGAGATCGCCCAGCTCGCCCTCGTCGTCCGCTCCCACCGTCTGGTTGAGCGAGACGGACGCCTGGGCAGCCCCCAGTGCCTCGTCGATGTGCTGCATGGGCAGGCCGGTGGCCTCGGCCAGCTCCTCCTTGGTCGCCTCCCGGCCCAGCTCCACCTCCAGCCGACGGGCGGCCCGCCCCAGCTTCTGCTGACGCTCGACCACGTGAACCGGCACCCGGATCGTGCGGGCATGGTTGGCGACCGCCCGCTGGACCGACTGGCGGATCCACCAGGTGGCGTAGGTCGAAAACTTGTACCCCCGGCGCCAGTCGAACTTCTCTACCGCCCGGTTGAGCCCCAGCGTCCCCTCCTGGATCAGGTCGAGGAAGGGCACGCCCAGGCCACGGTAGCCTTTGGCGATGGACACGACGAGCCGCAGGTTGGACTCGATCATCTTCCGCTTGGCTACCGGGTCGCCTCGCTCGATCCGCTTGGCCAGGGCCACCTCCTCGGCGGCCGTGAGCAGCTTGTGCTTGCCTACGTCAGCCAGGAACAGCTGGAGGCTGTCGGCAGCCCCCGAGACCTCCTCGGGCTCCAAGTTAAGGGTAGCCGCGTCGACGTCTGGCTCCTCCACGGGCTGGCGTATCTCGACGCCCATGGCCTCCAGCTCGCGCGCCAGCGCCTCGATCTCCTCCTCGGAGAGGTCGTGCTCGAGCGAGAACGCCTCCAAGTCGGCCGGCTCGAGGTAGCCACGCTCCTCGGCCACGTCCAGAAGGACGCGTCCTTGCTCGGTCTCCAAAAGCTCATGCACCTGATTGTGCGTCAACGAACTCAGCTCGTCCTTTCCCTCGTTGGTAGTACCTCGGTGTTCTCTCACGCCTTCTGACTGTACGACCATTTTCCTTGTTTGGCCAGGGATACGCCTCCCCTACTCCGGGATGGCACGGTTGCCAACGGCGGTCTCCGTGGCAGTATTCCGCGCCCCCCGGACGTTCGGTTCTGGCGTGCGGAGGCGTCCGCCTCGCTAAAGAAGACGTTCGACGCCCCCAAAAGGTTTGCGCATCCGCAGTTAAGCGTGTGCTGAGCGACTGTAAACGTTTCTTGAACCTGGGCCTGGGCGCCCCTAGCGGCGGCGCCTGGCGCGGGCTGGGGCCGGTCCCCGAGCACGCCTCGCGGCCAGAAGCTTAAGGGCGCGCTCGAGCGTGATCGCCTCCGGCCTGTCTTGGCCCCGCAGGGAGGCGTTCGTCTCTCCGTCGGTCACGTAGGGCCCGAACCGCCCGCTTTTGACGAGGACCGGCCGTCCGCTTCCAGGGTCGAGGCCGAGCTCCCGGGCTGGGGTCGCTTCTCTCCGCCCGCGCCGCCTCTTGGGCTGGGCGAAGAGAGCGAGCGCCTCCTCCAGGGTGATGGTGAAGAGCTGCCCGGGCTGATCAAGCGAGCGCGTCTCAGAGCCCCTCTTCAAGAAGGGGCCGAAGCGGCCGCTCATGGCCACGATCTCCTCCCCGGTCTCAGGGTCCACGCCTACCACCCGCGGCAAGGAGAGAAGCTGCAAGGCCTCCTCGAGCGTCAGCTCCTCCGGCGACAGGGAGGGAGGGAGAGAGACGGAGCGAGGCTTGCGCTCAGCTCCCTCCGGCAGCTCCTCGCTGACGTAGGGGCCGTACCGCCCCTGCCGGAAAAGGATGAGCGATCCCTCCTTGGGGTCGCGGCCGAGCACGCGACCGTCGCTTCGCCGGCGGAGCAGCTCCTCCGCCCGCTCAGGGGTCAGCTCGTCGGGAGCGATCTCCTCGGGAAGGGGTGCTCGTTCCTCGCCCCGCTCCAGGTAAGGCCCGTAGCGACCCACCCGCACGACGATGTCGCTCCCCGGGATGGGGATGGAGTTCACCGCCCGAGCGTCGATCTCGTCCAGGTGCTCGGTGACGAGCTGGCGCAGGCCGGGCTCGTTGCCGTCGCCCTTATAGAACCGGCTGAGCCAGGCCACCCGCTCCTCCTCGCCAGCGGCGATGCGGTCGAGGTCGTCCTCCATGCGTGCGGTGAAGTCGTAGTCGACCAACCGCTGGTAGTGGCGCTCGAGCAGCTGGGTGACCGCGAAGGCGAGGAAGGTGGGCACGAGGGCCGAGCCCCGCTTGAACACGTACCCGCGCTCGAGGATTGTGGCGAGGATGGCGGCGTAGGTCGAGGGCCGCCCGATTCCCCGCTCCTCCAGGGCCTTGACCAGCGTGGCCTCGGTGTAGCGGGGAGGGGGGGCGGTCTCGTGAGCCCGCGGCTCCAGCTCCAGCGGCCGTACCGGGTCGCCCTCCCTCAGGTCGGGCAGACGGGCCTCCTCGTCCTGCTCGTCCTCCTCGTCCCGCCCCTCCTCGTAGGCGGCCAAGAAGCCGCGGAAGGAGATGACGGTCCCCGAGGCTGCCAGCTCGACCTCCTCGCCCGCCCTCGAGGTAGCGCCGATGCGGAGCGACACCGTTCGCCCCTGGGCATCGGCCATCTGGGAGGCGAGAGTGCGGACCCAAATCAGCTCGTAGAGGGCAAGCTCGTCCCGATCCAGCTCCGCGGCCACCTCCTGAGGCTGCCGGAACCGCTCGCCGGCCGGTCGGATGGCCTCGTGCGCCTCCTGGGCGTTCTTGACCCGGCGGGCGTAGCGGCGGGGAGCGCTCGCCACGTACTCGGCTCCGTACAGGGCCGCCGCCTGGGCTCGCGCTTGCTCCAGCGCCCAGTCGGACAGGGTGGTGGAGTCGGTGCGGATGTAGGTGATGTAGCCCCGCTCGTACAGGCGCTGGGCGACCCGCATGGTGGTCTGGGCCGAGAACCGGAGCTTGCGGCTCGCTTCCTGCTGGAGAGTAGAGGTGATGAAGGGTGGCGACGGTCGGCGGGTGTAGGGCTTCTCCTCCACCGAGCGCACTGCGAAGGCGGCCCCGCTCAGCCGCTCGGCCAGGCCGCGCGCTTCCTCCTCGCTCAAACGAAGGACCTCGGCCCGTAGCTGGCCGTCGGCACCGAAGTCTTTGCCCTGAGCCACTCGACGGCCGTTCACAGAGACCAGGCGAGCTCGGAAGGAGCCGGGCTCGAACACGCCCTCCAGGTCCCAGTAGGAGGCCCGACGGAAGCGCATCCGCTCCTGCTCGCGCTCGACGACGAGCCGAGTCGCCACCGACTGCACGCGGCCGGCCGACAGGCCCCGCATCACTTTCTTCCACAGGACCGGCGAGACCTCGTAGCCGTAGAGACGGTCGAGGATGCGCCGGGTCTCCTGCGAGTCCACCAGCCGATCGTCGATGTCGCGGGTGTGCTCGAGGGCGCGCCTGATCGCCTCCCGCGTGATCTCGTGGAAGACCATGCGCCGGACGGGCACCTTGGGACGGAGCTCCTGAACGAGGTGCCAGGCGATGGCCTCGCCCTCTCGATCCTCGTCGGTCGCCAGCAGAACCTCCTCTGCCTCCTGCAGCCGCTTGCGCAGCTGGGCCACGATCTTGCGCTTGCCCGGGTCGACCACGTAGTAGGGCTCGAACCCTTCCTCCACCGCCACCCCCAGGGTGCCGTACTTGGCCCGCTTGTCCTTGGGGATGTCCGAGGCCCGCTCGGGGAGGTCGCGGATGTGACCCACGCTCGACTCGACGAGGAAGTCGTTGCCGAGGTAGCTGGCGATGGTCTTCGCCTTGGCGGGCGACTCGACGATCACAAGCTTCCGTTTTCCGTTGGTGCGTGGCGACATCGTTTCGCTCTTGCGTGGGGACATCGGGCGTAGCTGGGCGGACACCTTAGCGATCGCCGACGTCGAGACCGGCGCCGGGGATCCTCCTGGCGCTGACTCGGCGCGATCGCAGATACTTGCAGGATAGTGCCCACCCCCTTCTACACCTTTCTCGGCCTCGTCAGCTGGCCGGTGCTGTACCTCGTCTTCCGCTTGGAGGCCCGAGGCCTAGAGAACCTACCCGCCCAAGGAGGCTTCGTCCTCGCCGCCAACCACAGCTCCAACTTCGACCCCTGGCCCCTTGGCTTGCCTCTGTGGCCGCGGCGTCAGCTCTACTTCATGGCCAAGGTCGAGCTCTTCAACCCCATCCTCGCGCCCTTCCTGCGCGCGGGCGGGGCCTTCCCGGTTCGCCGGGGCGAGCACGACGTGCAGGCGATCGAGACAGCGGTGCGCCTCTGTCAGGAGGGCAAGATCGTGGCCATGTTCCCGGAGGGCACCCGCAAGGCCAAGGGCTTGGTCAAGAAGTTCGAGCCCCGACCCCGCACCGGCGCCGCTCGCATCGCCCTAGCCGCCCAAGTACCGCTCGTGCCAGCGGCGATCAAAGGCACGGAGCGCCTCACCCGCCTTCCCAAGCTGAAGGTGGCCTACGGCCCTCCCGTCCCTTTGCGCGACCTGGCCGATCGTCCCTCCCAC
>PSLH01000063.1:0-12897 GCA_040289505.1 Thermoleophilia bacterium
GGCGGCCCAGCCGGCCGGCCTCGCTCTCCTCCTCGCCTTCGGCGCAGCTCTTGCCGGAAGCGGGGCGCACGCCGCCTTGCGCTTCCGCTCGCTGGCCGTGGGGTTGCTCGAGCCTGCCGCCGTCCTCGTCACTCAGGCCGCCTACGTGATCGGGTTCGTTTCCGGCCTCGTCAGTTTCCGAAGGAGGTCGCGCACAAGATCCTCAAAGAGTACGGACCAGTCGAAGCGTCCAGCGTAAGCGAGGGCGGCACGTCGTCTGGCGCGCCACTCCACTGGCGAGTTGAGAACGGACGCAATGCCCTTGGCCAGCGCGTTCTCATCGAACGAGACGATCTCCGCCCCAGCCTTGCTGGCAAGCTCGGACGCATTAGGAGGAACCTCGGTCATCACGATGGGCAATCCAGCAGCGAGGTACGCCTTCAGCTTTCCCGGGTCGGCGTAGGCGGTCATGGCGCCCTCTTCCGGCCGGTAAGGAGCGACGGCCACCGATGCGTCTGCCAGGAGGCGCTCGACCTCTCGGTGCTCACTCACGAAGCCGTGAAAACGCAGGACCTCGCGTAGGCCAAGCGACTCTGCCTGCGCGCGCAGGCTGGACTCGAGAGGACCTGTCCCGATGATGTCGGCGACCACGTGATCTCCTCGGCTTCGAAGCAGGGAAAGCGCGTGAAGAAGCACCTCCAAGCCCTTGGTCTGGTTCAAGTGTCCGAGGAAGACGACGCGGTGTTTCCGGAATCCGTCGACGTCCGTCTTCGGCGTACGTCCAATCCATGCGCCCATGGGGACGATGTAGGTCGGCGCCGCGCTTGTCGGGAGCTTGAGCCGTCTGCTCCGTGCCGCGCGGGCCGCCTCCGACAGTTCGACGTGGGCGTCGGCGTGGATGCAGGAGAGCCTGTCCAGCCAGTCGTAGATGCGTGTTGCAGGGTTGCGAGGGCCAAAGCGATCAGGGGTAAAGTCGACCGACCACAGCACCACGAGACGGGCGCGGTTGCGCTTCCGGGCGAGAAGTCCGCGAGCGCATGCGAGGGGGTTGAACCCGAACCAGACGTCTACGGGCGGAACGGCGAGCGGCACGAAGGGGTCGAGCAGGTAGGACAACGGGGGGGCGAGAGGCACGCGCACCACCCGCTCGCTCGCGCGGCGTCCTGCCGCATACGTCGCGATCCTGTGCCAGCTCCCCTGCTCCCGCGTGAGCGGGTGGAGGATGGTGATGACGCGCGCTCCTCGCTCGACCAGGTAGTCGCGCAGCGCCTGGGCTGGCCCGTCTGCAAAGCCGTTGGCGACGATCGCGAATGAGCGGTCCAGCTCGGTACTCATGGTCTTCGCCTGAAGAGCACGCTGAGCTGCATGCTCCCGCGTCGAACGTGCGCACGACGCAGGTCTCGGGCCTCGCACCACCACCAAAAGCGATCTCGGAGCGGGAGAAGCAATCTCGCCGCCGCAAGCTGGAGCACCTTGATGGGATGGCCTGTGAACTGGACGTCCACCGCAGTCAGCCCTAGGCGATCTCCCGCCTCGACGAGCGTCTCGGCGTCGTAGCGACGGAGGTGGCCCAACCGCCTGTCGTGCAGCCGGTTGGGAAGCCGAAAGACGGGGGAGATGCTCGGCAGGGCGTGAGGAACCGTGACCCAGAGGTGGCCGTCAGGCTGAAGCACGCGCGCTGCTTCTCGCAGCGCCGCCATGTTGTCAGGGATGTGCTCGATCACAGCGATGGCGAGGACGGACGTGAAGGCCTCTGTCGCGAGCGGAAGTCGCTCGGCTGAGCAGCAGATCCAAAGCGTGCGATCCACGACGCCCTCCTCTTGGGCGAAGCGCCGAGCTCGTATCAGCCCCCTAGGGAGAGGTCGCAACCTACAGCGTATGCGCCGACCCTCGCAGCCTCGATGACTGTGTAGCCGGTACCCCCGACCCCAATGTCGAGGAGGTAGTTCCCTCGCGACTCCAGTAAGCCAGCGGCACGAAGACGCTCAAGATAGCTCACGCGCCACGGCTCCAGCCTATAGTGACCGTACCGAGCGAACTCAGCGTCGAAGTACCGATGCTGACCTTGGTATTGGGGATGAGCTTCGAGAGTCTCCTCATCCACCATGACGACGACTCCGTCGGAAACGGGGTACTCGTGGAGCGCGGAACAGGTAGCTCTGGTATGTCGAACGGTCATCCCTGCGTCGCACCGGGGACACCGGAGGAGGTTAACGAGGGAGGCTGGCACCGGCCCAGCCGGCGAGGTGCTCACGAGCCTGACCATAGCGTGCGCATCGTTTTCGGGCTACGTTTCCCGCACGATGTCAGCCACTCTCAGCGTGGTCATGCCGGTCTACAACGAGGCCGCGCACTTGCCGGCCACGATCGAGGCGCTGATTGTAGCCCTGGCAAAGACCGATTTCGATGCGGAGCTCGTTCTCGTGGACGACGGCTCGACGGACGGGAGCGCAGATGTCGCGCGGGCGGCAGTGGCCGGTCGCCTCCCTCTTCGGGTCGTGTCCCAGCCGAACCGCGGGCGCCTCGAGGCACGGCGAGCGGGGCTCGGAGCCGCCACGGGCGAATGGGTCCTCCTCCTCGACGGCCGGGTGCGGATCGAGCCAGGAGCGCTCGCATTCCTTCGGCGGCGCATCGCCGAGGGAGACCGCGTCTGGACGTCGCACGTGCACGTGGAGACCGGATGCAACGTGCTGGCAACCTTCTGGAAGCTGATCGCCGAGCTTGCCTGGGCGGAGTACTTCGATTGTCCTCGGACGACGAGCTTCGGGAGCGACCGCTTCGACCGCTACCCGAAGGGAACGACCTGCTTCCTGGCGCCAAGGGCGCTCCTCGTCGATGCCATCGGCGCTGTTCGCAGTAGGTACGCCGACCCCCGCCGTGCCAACGACGATACGCCCATCCTGCGCTGGATCGCAGCCCGAGAGCCCATCCATATCTCGCCGTCCTTTGACGTCAGCTACCGGGCCCGGACGACGCTCCGCTCGTTCCTCGCTCACTCGTTCCATCGGGGGATCGTGTTCCTCGACGGGCACGGCCGGCGGGAGTCGCGATTCTTCCCGGCGGCCGTGGCGTTCTACCCGGCAAGCGCCCTCCTGGCAGTGGCTACCGCCCGGAGCCTCCGGGTCGGGCTCCGTGCGGCGTGTGCCCTCTCGCTCGCTGCGGCAGCGGTCGGGCTTGCCCGGCGCCGGAGCGCAATCGAGATCGTCTCCCTCGCGGTCGTTACTCCGCTGTACGCTCTGGCCCACGGCGCCGGCATGTGGCGCGGTCTGACGCTGATGGTGCTTCGTGGGGTGCGGCCCGTCGCCCGCCTGTGATTCTCGTCATCTTCGGCACCACGGGAGAGCTAATCAAGCTTGCTCCGGTGCTCCTCGAGCTCGACCAGAGAGGGCACGCGTATTTTCTGGCAACAACTGGACAACAGGTTGACCAAATTCCCACGTTTCTTCACCAGTTCGGGCTTCGACAACCCGACGTTTGGCTTGCTTGTGGCGCAGAAGGTCGCGACCTCAGTGTCCCCGCCGACATCCCTGGCTGGCTGAGCATGGTCGTGCTTTCGTGTCTGAGGGAAGGTCCGCGCCTGCGACAAGCGCTTGCTCAGGGTCCCGGGCGAGGGCTGGTACTCGTGCACGGGGACACCATGACGACTGTACTCGGTGCTGCCTTCGGGCGGACCCTGCGCTTTCCTGTCGCCCACGTCGAGAGCGGGCTTCGAAGCTTCGATCTTCGGAATCCCTTCCCTGAGGAAATGAACCGAAGACTGGCGACTACGCTCGCCCGCATTCACTATGCGCCCGGACCGTGGGCGGCTGCGAACGTACGCGGTGGGGAGGTTGTGGACACCCGCTCGAACACGATCCGCGACAGCCTGGCCCTTGTCCCTGAGGGAGACCCGCCTCTCAGCCTTCCCGGAAGACAATTCGGGATTGTCTCATTGCACCGGTTCGAGCTCCTGCGCAACAGGCCGCTGCTTTCAGCAACCCTCACAACGCTTGCCCAGGCAGCCCAGCGTACCCCTCTCCTCTTCATTGACCACTCGGTGACGAGAGCCGCTGTGGAGCGCTTCCGCCTGGAGGGTGTGTTCGACGAGACCCGATTCGTCCGCGTTCCCCGCCTTCCCTTCTTCGACTTCGTCCGCCTACAACGCAAGTGCGCGTTTGTCGTCACGGACAGCGGTGGCAGCCAGGAGGAGTGCTTCTATCTCGATCGGCCCTGTCTCCTGCACCGGGTCCGTACCGAGCGGCGCGAAGGCTTAGGCGAAAACGCCGTTCTCTCGAGAATGAAGATCGACATCCTCCGTGACTTCCTCGACGATCCCAGCCGATTCCGGCGCCGGTCGCATCTTCCGGCTGAATCTCCATCGAAGGTCATCGTGGATCACCTCGAGCGCAGAGGTTTCGCTGCGGGCGGTAAGAGACGCATGTTAGAAGCCCGGCTGGGCTGAGACAGGCTCGGCGTGGAGTCGAGGGGCCGAGGAGATGGGCTCTGCGATCGGAGCCGTGATCGCGATCGCGTTCCGCTCCGACGTCGCCGGCGGGTCGGTCTTGAGGAGGAGCCGCGAAAGGCCCCGGGGGAGCGCGACCGCCACCGACACGCGCGACCGCCCGCGCAAGGTGACGGCTACCTCCCGCTCGGGGTCGGCGATCCGGAGCACGCGACGGGCGCTCCCCGGCGGTGGCTCGGCCTGGAAGGCGAGGCGAACCACCTGCGCCTTTCTCGCCCGTAGCTCGATCGCGCCCACGCCAGCGGGCGAGACGAGCGGGTAGAGGACGAGCCCGCCACCTCCCCGGCGCGGCTTGGCGAATCCCCCAGGAAGCGTAGCGAGGGCGGGCGCGGGCTTCGCCGTCACCCGCCACAGGGAGCTACCGTCGGGGTACCGTCCCACGAGGCGATAGCCGTGGACGCCGACCGGCTGGCGCGGCATCACCTCTGCGTCGATGTTGGTGCGGTGGTGGAGGATGATGGCGGTCACGCCAAGGAGAGAGAGCGACGCCGCCGTGCCCGGCTGAGCGGGATCGAGCAGGACGAGGCGAGCCTGGTCGGCGGGCGTGTCCGGGGGCGCTCCGTTCAAGAGCGGGCGGCCGTGGTGTCGCTGCCACAGGCGGTAGATGTCCGAGTAGCCGAGTGGGTACTCGACGAGCACGCCAGGCGGCGTTCGTTCCAGGGCGGCGTAGACGGGCGGGACGGGAACGGTGCGGAACCGGTCCTTGGCCGGAGGGGTCAAGAGCTCGATCGCTGAGAGGGCGGTCACGACTCCGATCGCCGCTGTAGCCAGGGCGCGACCGTGCCCCGGCCGCCGGCGCAGGACGTCGTAGCCTCGCTGCAGGCCGAGGGCGGCCAAGGGCACGAGCGAGGCCATGAGGAAGGTCGCCCAGCGCGAGGGGACGCGAAAGGCGGATGTGACCTCCCAGAGGAGGCGGGAAGGAGTGGGCACGAGGTGACCCAATACCCCGACCGGGCTGGGGGCGGCGAAGACGAGGCCGACGAGAAAGGCAACCGCCAGGCCGAGCGTGACGGTGCCTGTGTCGCCAGGGAGGGAGCGACGCCTGCGCCAGGCGGCGACGAGCCAGCCCAGGGCGAGCGCGATCGTCACCAGGCCCAGGTAGTTGGCCGTCTCGGTGGGGTTGGAGCCGTGCCCGCGGCCGTCCCAGAAGGGCCGCGTCCACTCCCCGAAGAGGAGGCTCGAGCCTGGAGGCACGACCAGCTCGAGGGGCCGAAGGCCGTAGATAAAGAGGTCGCCCAAGGGCCGATGGAGCCCGGCGTCCCTCCCTGTTCCCGAGGCGAGGGAGGCAAGACCGATCATGCCGGGTACCGCCAGGGCGACCAGAGCCGGGCTCGTCATCGGGAGCAGGCGACATCTCCGAGAGGCGAGTGCTGCGGTCACGCTATACGCGGTGGTTGCGATCGTGGCGATCGCGCCGAAGTACCCGAACGTGAGCCAAGAGGCGAGAACCGCCAGCCCGACCAGGAGAAGCCGTGACCGCGAGGGCTGTCGGAAGTACGCGACGAGAGCGAGGAGAAGGAGCGGGAACACCTCGAGATGAACGAGCCCACCGTGCTCGGCCCGTACGATGTGCCAGGGGAAGATGACGAACACGAGCCCCGCCCAGGCGGCCACCGGTCGAGCTCCGCTAAGGTAGCGGACGAGCGCGTACATGGCCGCTCCCGAGAGCACGTAGCCCGAGAGGGTAAGCAGGTTGAACGCGGCCACCTCGCCCACCAGGTAGGAGGCGAGGTAGGTAGGGTAGAACGGCAAAAGCTGCTGAATGTTGAGCACGTTGGTCTCGTCCCAGCCGAGGGGAGCGCCGCTGAGGGTGTGGTGGCTGAAGCCAAGCAGGTGGTAGCCGCTCTCTTGCCGCATCTGCCACAGGGCGGCGACCGCTCCCGTCGAGTCCGATCCGGGGGTGCCGATGATGGTGGAGCCGAGGTGGCGGACGATTGGCCAAAAGAGGGCTACGACGAGTGCCGTCGCCCCTCCCAGGGAGGCCACAGCCTCGGGAGCCACCCTCCTCGCTGCGGCCAGGGCGGTCTCTACGTGCCGAAGGCCCGCCCGCAAGGCCGAGAGGCTGGAGCCGACCAAAAGCTCGTGGGCGAGGACGAGGCCTGCGCCCACGGCCACGTTCGTCCACACTACCCCGTGAAGGCCAGAGGGGACGAGGCCGAGCAGGGTCACCTGGGCGACGACTCCGCTCGCCACCAGCCAGGCGTAGCGCGTCTCTCCCCGCGACAGGTGGTAGCCGACGAGCACGTTGGCCAGCGAGAAGAGCCCGATGGCGAGGGCGAAGGGAGCGAGGATGTCGCCGCCTGAAGCGAAGTCGGGGCCGAAGCTCGTGGAGAGGAGGCCGACGCCGGCGGCGGCGTAGAAGAGGGCAAGAAGCCCGCAGAAGAGAGCGGTGGCAAGGAGGGAGCGCCCCAGGATGTCCTCTGTCTCCTCGCCCCGGGCCTGGCGGGCGGCGGTGCGGGGAAAGAGAACGGCCAGGCCGGCGGCAGGGAGGAAGAAGCCGACCCGGGCGAAGGCTGACGCGGCCCCGTAGGCTCCTGCCTCCTCGGCCGAGAAGCGGGCCTTGACGATGAGGAGGTCGACGTGGCTGAGGAGGGCGATCCCCACCAAGCCGAGCGCGACGTGGGCGAGGTAGCGAAGGAACGAGCGGAGCTCGACCGGCTCAGCCCCGCGCGTGGACGTGCGCTGCGGCCGGGCCATCCACAGGGCAAGGAGGGCGGTGACGACCGCGCTGGCCAGAGTGGCAAGCACGGCCCCGCCCAAGCGGTAGCCTGCGGCCGCCGCGGCGGCGAGGAGCCCTAGGCGAAGGACCCAGGGAAAGACGATCAGGAAGGCGAGGGCGTAGAAGCGCTGCTGCCCCTGGAGGACGCCCATGGCCACGGGAGAGACGAGCGCGGTGGCCAAGGTGGCGAGGGCGAGGGCGACCGTCCCTGAGTCGATGTCGAGGAGCGCGGAGAGCGGTACCGAGGCAGCAAGGCCGAGGAGGAGGAGGGGTACGGTGCCGAGCAGAGAGAGCCGGAGCGTCTGCCCGGAGAACGCCCCGGCACCCGCGATGTCGGCCTGGGCAAGGCGTCGAGACACCTCCCGGGAGACCGCCATCTGCAGGGCCGAGGCGGGGACGAAAACGACGGCCAAAAGCCCGAGGAGGGCGGCCAGGGCCCCGTAGTCCGCGCTTCCCAAGAGACGCCCGGCTGCGAGCAGGAAGGCGTAGTTCGCCACCAGGCCCAACACCGAGGCCGCGCCAATGAGGGCCGCCGAGCGAGCACCGGTCAAGGGCGGGCGGGCGACGGCAGCTGCGGCTATCACGGGCGCGGGCGGCTCGGGGGCGGTCATACCCGACACAGGCTGCTACGCGCGGTAGGTCTCGATGACGAGGTCGAGCGATCGATCGAGGGCCAGCCTCCCAAGGTTGTCGACCATCCACCGGGCGGTGGAATGACGGAGGGCGTGCCCCCCGTCGATGACGCGCAGGATGGCGGCGGCTAGGTCGTCGGGTCGGGCGCTCTCGGCGACGGCGCCGTTCACGCCCTCGGCGACGAGCTCGACGGCAGCGTTCTCCGGCCCGGCCACGACCACGCTCGGCGTCCCTCGCGCCGCCGCCTCCACCACGACCAGGCCGTATCCCTCCCGCTCGGAGGCGGTGGCGAGGCAGGCTGCCCGGGAAAGCGCCGAGGCTACCTCCTGCTCGGGCCGTGCCCCTAGCACGCGGACGCTCGAGTCGAGCCCGAGTTCGCGGACGAGGGCCTCGATCCGCGGGCGCTCGGGGCCGTTCCCGTAGATCTCCAGCCGAAGCTCCGGCCGCTGGGCCCGAGCGCGGGCGAACGCCTGCACGAGAAGATCGATCCGCTTGTGAGGAACGTGGCGTCCGATGTAGACGACGAGGTTGGGATCGACCTGGGCGAGCGCGCTGGGATCGATCGGGCCGGCGTAGAGGCCGGGAAGGACGAGGGGCGTTCCCCGGTAGCCCTCCTCGAGGAGGCGACGGGCGTGCATCCTCGACATGCAGAAGGCGCGGTGTGGGACGCGGGCGCAGGCGCGTTGCACGAGCCAGCCCAGGCTACCGACAATCGCTCCCGCGTATCGGCACCAGTACTGTCGGGTCCACACCTCGTGCCAGTCTACGACCAGGCGGTACCCCAGGCGCCTCCGTAGCAGGCCGGCCGCGAGCAGCGGGAAGTAGGGAAACGACGCCGTGTGCACGACGTCGTAGTCCCGCCCGTGCCGGGCCAGGTGCCGAGCGACGGCGAGCCCGAAGCGAAGCGGGGGAAGGAGCGCCCGACCTTCCTTGCCGTATACGCGTCCTGGTGTGACGAGGCCCAGGACGCGTACGCCGGGAAGCGCGGGAGGGTTCCTCGGCGGCCAGTGGCGCATGGTGAGGTAGGTCACCTGGTGCCCCTGGCGGGCGAGTCCGAGAGCAAGGTCGCGCATCCACCGCTCGGCTCCGCCTACCGTGCGGGGAAAGAGGTGGTCGTAGATCAGGCAGACGCGCACGGGGTGGCGAAGGAACGCGTCAGGCGGTACACGATAGCTCCGCCTAGGAACGGCACCCGCTCCAGGGCTCGCTCCACCGCCGCGAGCGGCGGGGGAACGCGGCGGAGCCAGCCGGGGAAAAGGAAGGCGTAGTGCTTCGTCCAGGCGAGTCCGGCGGAACGGAACGCCCGCTCGGCTCGCCATGGGCGGAAGTGGTCTTCCTCCTCGCCTGCCCGGCGCATCCAGGTCTGCTTGAGCCAGACGTAGGGGTGGAGCATGTTGGGCTCGACCACGAGCCAGACCCCGCCGGGGGCGAGAGAGCTCGCGACCTCCTGGGCAAGAGCGCCTAGGTCGGTCACGTGGTGCAGGACGTCGATGCTGATCACGACGTCGAAGCTCTCGCGGGGCAGCCCGGACTCGCCCCGTAGGGTGTAGGCGAGGTTGGGCCGGCGGTAGCGACGACGCGCGTACTCGAGCATGCGCCGGTCGACCTCGATGCCGAGGAACTGAACCTGCGGAAACTGGCAGGCAAGCTCATAGAGCGTGCGCCCTGGCCCGTACCCGATCTCAAGCGCCCGCTGGGCGCGCGGGGGACGCTCGATCAGCTGGGCGACCAGCTCTAGACGCCTCTTGCCCAGATGGCCTCTCCGCAGGCGCTCGTACTCCTCTGGCTCGAGAGCAGCGTGAGTCCTCGGCCTGAGGAAGCGGCGGGGTCGGGGGCTTGGCCGAGCGCGTACTGCTCGAGGCATCTTCCTCTCACCTGTCTGTAGTCAGGGCGCGGCGAGGCGGAAGCTCCCCTTTGGCGTCGGCCGCGATCTCGCCCCGGGGGCGGCTCGTCTCGGCCGCTCTCATGGCCAAGAGGCCGACGAGGAACGAGCTGAATACGACCTGAAGGCCGAGGCCAAGGAGGGTGAGGGCAGGAGCGGTGGCGTACTCGTGGCGGAGCTCGCCGAAGTCATCGAGCGCCCAGGGGACGGCGATCCAGGCGAGGATGCCTGCTCCGGCCAAGGCCAGCGAGGCCCCGGCAAGGACGCTGCGCTCGATCGTCAGCAGGCGGCCCACGCGCTCGTGCACAGGGTCGCGCTCGCCGAGATGGGTGCGCGCGTAGGTGCGGGCGAGCGCCCACAGCTGCACGAGCTGGGCCCCGATCAGGGTAAGGGCCACGAGCGCGAGCAGGGCGTGGATCTGCCAGCGGCGGCCGAGGACGTCCGCAGGCTCTCCGGCCACAGCCAGCATGCCGGCCAGGCCGAGGAGGAGCATCCCCGTCCCCGGCCCCAGGAAGAGCCAGCTTGGGCTGGAGAGGAGCATAAAGCGTACGTGGCGCCAGCCATCGCCGAGGCGGCGGAGCTTCGACTCCCCCGCTGCCGCCACCTCGGCCGATCGGTCGGCAGAGCCGTTGTCGACCACGATCACCTCGCCGCTTCGGCCGGCTCGGCGGATGCCCTCCCAGGCCTGGTCGACGACCGCTCCCACGGCGTCCTCCTCGTCGAGGCAGGAGTGACGACGGAGATCTCGGGGCGGACGCCCATACCCAGTGGCGGATGGACCCTACCACGGGGCGACGATAGCTCGTGCCTCTCTCCGCGAGGAGAGGATGGGCGACGGTCGGGCCTCTCCCTCGGCTACCGTGTCAGCGTGCTGTCGCCGGGGAAGGAGGAGCGCGCATCGCCCGGACGGCGGGCGATTGCCTGGGTCGAGAAGCGGTGGGCCCCGGCTGCCGTCTTCGCCTGCGCGCTCGGCCTCTGGTGGCTGGAGGCGATCGCCCTGCCGCTAGCCCCGGGCCGGGACTTCGGCACCTACCTGGGTGCGTACGTCGAGCTCTTCCAGGCCCATCCCATCGACCTCGGCTACGTCCTCAACCGCACGCCCATTGCGCCGCTCGTCATGGGTGGGTTGCTCGACCTGGCCGGGGGAGCGTTGGCCGCGCCGGCCATGTCCCTCCTCTTCGCCGCCTCGGTCACCGCCTGGTTCGCGGCTGCTCGGGCCGTGAGCGGGGCAGGGGCCGTGCTCGTCGCCGGCGTCCTTCTCCTCTGGCCTGGGTACGCGATCCTCTTCCACGAGCTCTCCGCCGATGCCGTGTTCGCCGCCGCCTTCGCCGGCTGGTCGCTCCTTGCCGTGCGGGCGACGATCTCTGGGGCCCGAGCAGGGCGGATGGCTGCGCTTGGGCTTGGCGCCGGCGGGCTGGCGCTCGTCCGCCCGGGAAACCAGGCCCTACTCGTTCTCACCCTTCTCCCTCTCGCTCTGCGCGCTCCCTGGCGGACGCGCCTTTGGGCTGGGCTCGCCTTCGCTCTGGCCATGGCCGCGGTGCTCGGGGGCTGGACGCTCCACAACGGCCTTCGCTTCGGCAACTACACCTTCGCCCGGGGCGGAAACGCCACCATCCCCTTCTTCCGCGCCTTCGTTACCGACAAGATCGTGCGGCCGGACAACGGCCCGGCCTCGCGCGAGCTGGCCCAGGCGGTGGAGCGGCGCCTCCTCCCTGAAGAGCCCTACCGCTCCTACGGGATCACGTTGGACGAGTTCTTCCGCTCGGGAAGCGCTCGCATGCACGAGGATCTCGTGGCCCTGTCCGATCGCGTTAAGGGCTGGGGGACGAACCACCGCTGGCTTCGCGAGGTCGGGGTCGAGGCCGTGCGCGCCCATCCACTCCGCTACGCGCGCGGCGTGGCCCGCACGGTCTGGGACCTCCTCAGCGGGGGGCTCTACCGGCCCCTCGGCACGGATGCGGGGTCTCCGGAGAGGGAACCAGGCGGGCCGGGGGAGACGATCGTCGTCAACGGCCTCCGGTTGCCCAAGCCGTCCGAGGGCGAGCCCATTCCCGCCCCGCACGAGGGGGGCGTAGCCACTCCCGACGGGAGCATCTACACGGAGTGGACATCGCCGACCGAGCACCACCTCGTCTTCGTCCACCCCGGCGACGCCGAGCGCTACCGGGCCCTCCACCGCCGCATGGACGCCCTGGCGGGGAGGCTGCCGGAGGGCGGGGGAAGCCTCACCCTGCAGCGCCGGCTGAATCAGGCCTCCCGCTGGTATCCGCCAGCTGCGTTCTGGCTCGCGCTCGCTCTGGTTACCTTCCTCGTCCGCCGGCCGCGAGGAGCGTCTTCCGTGGCCGTGCCTGCAGCCGCTGGCATGATCGTCGTCATCTTGAGCGCGCTTGGACTTCCCGCCGAGCCCCACTACTCGCTACCGGTGGCCCCGGCCTTCCTCCTTCTCGCCGGGGGCGTGCTCTTTGCTCGCTGGGAGGCACCTTCTCTCTCGCGAAGAACGAGTCTGCAGCTCGGTGCTCGACTGCTGGCGTCAGCGCTCGCCCTGGCGGCTGCCGTATGGGCGGCCGAGATGTATGTCGCCAACGTTCTCTACCGAGCGTCGGCTCACGATCCTCCCCACGATCTTGCTGTCTTCTTGCAGGCGGCCGATCGAGTCATGCAGTTCAGGTCTCCGTACGCCTTCCGGGGAGACGAGACGTACGCGTATCCGCCGCTCCTCGGCTTTCTGACCGTGCCGATTGAGCCCTGGGGCGTCGCTGTGGCTACGATCGCCTGGACGGTCTTGTCGCTGGCGGCCGTGGCGGGGGCGCTGTGGCTCCTCGGCGTCCGCGACTGGCGCTGCTACTGCCTGGCGGCGGTCTACCCCGCCACCCGCAGCGCCATCGACGTCGGTACGATCGGAGCATTCCTCCTCTTGGCCGTGGCGGTCGCCTGGAAGTGGCGGGAGCGCCTCGTCGCCTCGGCAGCGGTGGGGGCGGCGGTGGCCTTGAAGCTCTTCCTGTGGCCGCTTGCGGTCTGGCTTGCGCTCGGGCGGCGGCGCTGGGCGGGCCCGGCGGCGGTCGGCTTCGCCCTGGCGCTCGCTCTCCTCCCCTGGGCAGCGCTCGGCTTCGCCGGCCTGGGCGGCTACCCGGGCCTCCTTCGCCGCTTGAGCGACGAGGAGGCGTGGGCCTCCTACTCGCTCGT
>PSLH01000064.1:0-9013 GCA_040289505.1 Thermoleophilia bacterium
TGGGCCTCCTTCGCCGCTTGAGCGACGAGGAGGCGTGGGCCTCCTACTCGCTCGTCGCGATGGGCATGCGCGCGCACCTCCCTCAGGCGGCGGCGATCGGCCTGGCGCTGGCCGTGGCCGGAGGCCTGCTTGCCGCTGCCGCCTGGGTTAGCCGCAACGGGGCAGGGAGCGTCCGCGACCGGGAGGTGGCCTCGCTCGCGCTCGCCTTGGCCGCGGCGTTGGCGGCCTCCCCGATCGTGTGGCTCCACTACTTCGTGCTCTTGCTCGTGCCCGTTTCCCTCCTCAGCCCGCGCCTGTCGCTTTTGTGGCTCGTTCCCCTCGCCTTGTGGCCCCTCCCCCAGACGGGCTGGCCGGGCGGCGACCCGGCCAAGCTCGCCCTGGCCTTGGTGGTGATCGTGGTCGTGGTGGCGGCGGCATCCCTCCCCGGCGCCAGGAAGGGCGAGGCTCTCCCCCCGGGGGCGCTCCGCCGTCTTCTCGCTTGGACTCGCTGATGCGGGTCGTCCAGACCCTGGTCGTCCGCGACGAGGAGGACATCGTCGCCTCTCAGATCGCCTACCACCTCCAGGCGGGGGTGGACTTCGTCATCGCCACCGACCACGAGTCGGTGGACGGGACGACCGACATCCTGCGCTCCTTCGAGCAGCAAGGCGTTCTCCGCCTCATCCGGGCGCAAGGGGAGGTGCGCGAGGCCGAGTGGCGGACAGCGATGGCCCGCCTGGCCGCGGCCGAGTACGGCGCCGACTGGGTGATCCCGAGCGACGCCGACGAGTTCTGGATGCCGCGCCAGGGTACGCTCAAGGAGGCGCTGGCGCTCGTGCCCGAGCGGTTCGCGGTGGTAGGAGGGGCGCTCCGCCACTTCCTCCCCCGGCCTGAGGACGGCCGTCCGCTCCTCGAGCGCATGACCGTGTGCCTAAGCGCTCACGCCTCCGTGAACGATCCCACCAGCCCCTGGCGTCCCGGCTTCAAGGTCGTGCACAAAGGCGACCCGAAGATCAGCGTCGGCCACGCAGGCTATCTCAGCCCTTCGGCAGGATTACCCCATCTTCCGGGGTGGAATCTGCTCGACCTCCTCCATTTCCCTTGCCGAAGCCGCGAGCAGTGGGAGCGCAAGACGACTCGGCGTGGCCACGCGGGTGCCGACAAGCCGCTTGGTATCTACCGCAAAGGGCTCCAGGCAGCGATCGAGGGCCGCATGGGAGACCTCTACGACAGCCTCGTCTTGGACGATGAGGAGCTCGCGGCTGGGCTTGCGCTTGGGTACCTGGTCGAGGACACGCGGCTACGGGACGCGCTGAGACGTATGGGAGGGGGACGAGAGCCCGGGAGCGAGCATGCCCCGTCTTCTGCCAGCCGCGAGCGGATCGAGCTCGCCGTCTCCCGCAGCGTGGTCTACGAGGGGGAGCTCGTTCGCTCTCAGCGTCAAGCCGACGACGTCGCTCGGCGAGTAGCTTGGCTCGAGGGGCGGTCCCGGCTGGAAGCGAGGAAGCTTCCCTCCGAGAGGAAGAATCCCCTCGTGGTCATGACCGTGGCGTATCGAGGCGAGCAGGATCTCCTCGACGCTCATCTCGCCTACCACCTGAGCGTCGGTGTCGACCACGTAGTGGCGGCAGGAATGGTCCCACGGAGCTCTTTGCTCGTGGAGACGTTCGTCCGCCAGGGCCGCCTGACGATTGCAGAGGGCTTAAGCGTCGAGGACATGCCTTTCGAGACCCTGCGAGCGCGACTCCGCCAGATCGCCGCTGAGGAGAGGAGCGCCGACTGGATCATCGAGAGCGACGCCGACCAGTTTTGGTGGCCGCGGGATGTGGGCTTGAAGGAGCTGCTCGCCCCTGTCCCCGAGCGCTACACCGTCGTCCAGGCGCTGGCGCGGGTGTTCCTTCCCCGCCCCGAGGAGGGCAGCCCCTCGTTCTTCGCCGAGCGCCTGACCGTCCGTCCCACGCTCCTCGCTCCCCAGGTCGATCCAGAGCCGCTGGAGTGGGCGCTGCGGCCTGTCTACCGAGCCCGGGGCGGGGTCGTCCTGGGACTCGATCCTGCCCGTCGGGTGCCCCTGCGTGCCTGGTACCCGATCGAGGTGCTCGAGTTTCCGCTGCGAAGCCGCGCCCAGGCAGAGGCCCTGGCAGCGGATCGCGACCGCCCGCCCCGGTCGAGGCTGGAGGCTGCGCTCAAGGAGGCTGGCCGTGCGGGAGCGGACTCCCTCTACGCCGAGCTCGTCGTCGACGACGAGCGCCTGGCCTTGGGCCTCGGCGATGGCTCCTTAGTCGTAGACGAGCGGCTGCGGGACGCGCTTCGCAGGCTCGCCTCGGATTTGGGGACGAGAGGCGAGCCAGTCTTCCCGGCGTCGGCCCCGCCGAGCCTGGCGCTTCCTCCTCCCACCGTGGTCGAGGAGGCGGCCTACGCGGTCGAGTGCGCCTGCCTGGGCGAGGTCGACCTCGCCCGTCTCGACCGCCGCCTGGTCGCGCTCGAGCAACGGGTTGGGGCGCTGGAGGCGAGTCTTTGGCTGCGCGCTCGCCGCAAGCTCGCCCGCCTTGTCCGCAGGCAAACTGCGAGATCTCCCTCGCTCCGCTGCGACCGCTAGCATCGGGACTTGTGACCGAGACAGGGCTTGAGGTGCGGGATGCGCCTACCCTTCCCGCCGCCCCGTCGGGAGGCGAGGATCGCGTCGATCGGGTGGTCGTCATCCGGCCAGCCTCCTCCTGGCCCCGACTCGACCTCGGCGAGCTCTGGCACTACCGCGAGCTCCTCTTCACCTTCGTCTGGCGCGACATCAAGGTGCGCTACAAGCAGACGTTCATCGGTGTCGCCTGGGCGCTGCTCGTGCCTGTCTTCACCGCCACCGTGTACACAGTCGTGTTCGGCAAGTTCGCCAAGTTCCCCTCCGGCAACCTCCCCTACCCGGTGCTCGTCTTCTCCGGGCTCCTGCCCATGCAGTACTTCACCTCGGCGCTCACCCAGGCGAGCGGAAGCCTCGTCCAGAACGTGTCGCTGGTGACCAAGGTGTACTTCCCCAGGGTGCTCTTGCCGATGAGCGGCGTTCTCGTCCCCTTCGTCGACTTCGTCATCGGGTTCGCCGTCCTCCTTGGGCTCATGGGCCGGTTCGGGGTGTGGCCGGCGGGGCCGGCGGTGCTCCTCGCGCTCCCCATGCTGGCTGTCGCCCTGCTCACGGCGCTCGGCGCCGGGCTGGGCCTGTCCGCCCTCAACGTCCGCTACCGCGATGTCCCCTACGCGATTCCCGTGTTTCTCCAGGTGCTTCCCCTGCTTTCGGGCGTCCCCTACGCTCTGGAGTCGATCCCCGAGAAGTGGCAGTGGCTCCTCTCGGCGAACCCGATGACGGCCGTGATCGCGGGCTGGCGGTGGGCGGTGCTGGGAGCTGCTGCTCCCGACCCGGCCAAGCTGAGCGTGAGCCTGGCCGTGGCAGCCGCCCTCTTCCTGCTTGGGCTTGCCTTCTTCCGGCGCTCCGAGCCCCGGTTCGCCGACACGATCTGATGGCTGTCGCTGTCGCCGTCCAGGGCCTCTCTAAGCGCTACCAGATCGGCCAGCTGCGGGCCGCCTACGGCACGCTTCGCGACTCCATTGCCGCCGCTGTGCGCCGGCTCGGCCGTTCCCATCGAGACCACCGGAAGGAGATCTGGGCTCTCCGCGACGTCTCCTTCCAGGTTCCCGAGGGCCAGGTGCTCGGCATCATCGGACGCAACGGGGCCGGCAAGTCCACCCTGCTCAAGATCCTCACCCGCATCACCACTCCCAGCGAAGGACGGGCCGAGATCCGAGGACGGGTGGGAAGCCTGCTCGAGGTGGGGACGGGCTTTCACCCTGAGCTCACCGGCCGCGAGAACATCTTCCTGAACGGGGCCGTGCTGGGCATGAAGCGGCGGGAGATCGCCCGCAAGCTGCCCGACATCGTCGAGTTCTCCGGTATCGAGCGGTTCATCGACACGCCGGTCAAGCGCTACTCGAGCGGCATGTACGTGCGACTGGCCTTCTCCGTGGCCGCCCACCTGGAGCCAGAGATCTTGCTCGTGGACGAGGTGCTGGCGGTCGGTGACGCCGAGTTCCAGCGCCGCTGCCTGGGCCGCATGCAGGACATCGGGCGCTCAGGGCGGACGGTGCTCTTCGTCTCCCACCAGATGGGGGCGGTGACGCGGCTGTGCCAGCGGGCTATCCTCCTCGATCGGGGCCAGGTGGTCCTGGACGGCCCCAGCCACGAGGTGGTAGGACACTACCTCCAGACGGGCCTGGGTGGCGGGCCTTTGCGGGAGTGGCCGACCCTGGAGACGGCGCCCGGCAACGACCTCGTCCGCCTCCGCTGGGTGCGAGTCGTCCAGGACGGGCGCACCGTGGAGAGCGCCGACGTCCGTCGGCCGATCGGCATCGAGATCGCCTTCCGGGTGCTGCGCTCGGTCGAGCCCATGTTCCCCAAGATCAAGCTCTTCGACGGAGAGGGAGGGATCATCTTCAACGCGCTCGACACCGACCGCCGCTGGCACGAGGCACCGGCTTGCGGCGACTACGTCTCCACCGCCTGGATCCCTGGCAACCTCCTCAACGAGGGGCTGGTGACGGTGGACGTGGGCGTGGTCTCGCTGGGCGGGGCCAAGCTGCGCCCGCACGCGGCCGCCTCCATGGCGGTCTCCTTCACCGCCTACGACCCGGGAGAGGGCGACTCCGCCCGCGGCCTGTTCACCGGACGCCTCCGCGGCGCCGTGCTGCCCTTGCTCGACTGGGAGACGGAGCTTCGATAGCGCGACTGGCGCGGAGCTCCCACACCTCTACGCCTGGAAAGCGGTTCCACGGAATAAGAGGTCGGTAGGAGCTGTCGAGCAGCCCCGTCACCTGGTTCGCGAACCGGTCCCAGGAGGTCTTCGGCTGGCGCACTGTGCGGAACCGGGCGGTAAGGAGAAGGAGGGAGGGCTGTCGTACTCCGAGACAGCGGATCACGCCGTCCAGGCGTTGCGAGAACGGGTACTGGTGGAAGCGTGGACAGGCGAGCCTCCACCTTCCGCGCAGGAAGGCGGCGTGTGCCTGCTCGTGGTTACTTCCCAGGACTCCGTAGCTGACCACGCTTCTCGCTGGAAAGCGGCGGGCTCGAGCCTTCTCGAGCGCCAGGGCGGCGAAGCTGCGCGCTTGCGCCTGCCAGGGCTGACCCTGGTCGAGGCCGTGCGGCCGACTCAGGCCCCCGGCTACCCAGAGAACGGAGGCTACGACCGGCACGAGGAGGGCGAGACGGGAAGCCCTGCTCCGGAGCCGAAGCTCGATCGTGCTCGCTGCGAAGCCGACAAGGAGGAAGGAGGGGAAGGCGAGCATCTGGAGGTGGTGATCCCATACGGCCGTTGCGGCAAGCGTCATCGCAGTGGCGACCAGGGAGACGAGAAACAGCGCTGCCAGGAGGCGATTTCCCTTAGGGCGGTGACGCGACAAGAGAGCGTGGAGAGCGGCGACAGCGCCGACGCCGAGCACGATCGCCAGCTGGCGCGTGTGGTCGGTGAGACCGGCGACCGACCAGAGGTGGCCGTACGCTCCCGAGGGCCGCCTCGTCGCAGCGAGGACGTCGTTGGCGTAAGAGACGTTCTCCCTCAATACCATGAGATACGGGATCAGCTCGCCTCTAGCAGCGAGAATGGCGGCCCCGCCGGCCAGCGTCGCACCCACGCCTCCCACCAGTCTGCCGACCTCCCGTCGCCTCACGGGCGTCGACCAGCGAAGAGCGACGACGCTGAGCGGGGCTGAGATGGTGAGGAGAGCGAGGTTGGCCTTGTACAGGACCGCAAGGCCAAGAAGTACCCCTGGAAGCACGAGCTGGCCCCGGACGACGAGCCAGGCGGCGAGCACCGCCAGGGCAAGCGCGGGCAGCATGGAGTAGCCGGCGTAGTAGGGAGCGCCGGTGAGGAGGACGGGGTACGAGAGCGCGCCTGCACCGGCTGTAACGCGCGAGGAGCCAAGCGCTCGCAGCAAGAGACCGGCGCTACCCGCGGCAACAGCGAGCCAAAGCGCGTCGAGGAGGAAGGGAGCCCGCCAGCCTCCGGCTCCCAGCGCGGCAGCGAAGGTGTAGTAGAAGAGAGGATCCTTGTTATCCCAGACGTCGACGTACAACCGATCACCGGCGAGCAGGCGAGCCGCGACGCTCAAGAAGATGCCGCTATCCGAGTCGATGCTCGGTCTTCCTCGGAGGAGGACGAGGACAAGGCCGAGGGCAAGGCACCCAGCCCAGTAGAGTCCGGCCCAGGCTAGCGTTCTTCGTCGATGGCGAGACACAAGAGGCATCCGTCCTAGCTGGGGAGCCTCGCGCTCCAAGATGTCGTGTCCGAGAGGCCCGGCTCCCTCAC
Source organism: Thermoleophilia bacterium (assembly GCA_040289505.1). Lineage (GTDB taxonomy): Bacteria > Actinomycetota > Thermoleophilia > Gaiellales > Gaiellaceae > PALSA-612. Next base: position 6,321 of record PSLH01000064.1, read on the forward strand.
TGACGCTATCGAGTGATGCGGATCGTTGGGCTGTTGCTGGTACGAAACGAGGAACGCTTCGTCGAGCGGGTGATTCGAAACGTCGCCGGTTTCTGCGACGAGATCTACGCCGTCGACCACGTCTCGGACGATTCCACATGGGAGATCTTGAGGAGCCTCTCAGGGGATCTCCCGCATCTCCAGGTCCTCCGCTCGCCCAACTCCGCTCGCGCCCACCGCTTAGTAGAGCGCTTCGCCGGAACCGAGACCTGGGTGCTTGGGGTCGACGGGGACGAGCTCTACGATCCCCTGGGACTTGCGCAGCTACGTGGTGCCCTCATAGACGGTGCTCATGGCGACGTCTTTCGTGTGAAGGCGCACGTTCTCAACTGCGACCACCTCGACGAGGGCGCAGGCATCGCCTCGGGGTGGTTGGCTCCTCCCTCCAGGCCGATCACCAAGTTGTTCAACTTCGCCTGCCTCGAGTCGTGGACGGACAGCCCCGATCCTCTCCAGGCAGGGCGCGTCGTGTTCAAGCCCGGCTTTCACTGGGAGTCGCGCCGAGATCTCGCCTCCGAGACGACCTGGGAGACCGATCCCCTCAGGTGTCTCCACCTCTGCTTCGTGAGACGCTCGAGCTGCGACCCCGAAACCTTCTTGGGGCGTCGGAATCTCGACGAGACACGCGAGTTCGACCGGAGCCTCCTTGGCAAGGCGAAGCGCGTCATTCGGCGCTCTCGACCTGCTCCTCACATCGTTGCCCTTGCACAGCAAGGACGTAACTGGAAGCGCGAGTGGTATGCCCGGGGCGATCGGGTACGCGTGGATGCTCGCCCGTTCCTCAGTCAGGGGCAGCATCCCTGAGTTCCGACCTCGACGACCCAAGAGCTCCCCCTGTGAGGATCTCCTACGCTCCGTGGACGAGGTCCGTCGATTCTCCTGGCTTGTCCGGCCGCTTCCCGGCCTGTAGCCCTCAGGCTCCAAGTCGGCGAGGCTTCTTGTCTTCTCGGACGGCAGCGGTCGGGCGAGGTAGCAGCGGATGGCCTCGGTGACGAGATCCCCTATCGTAGGTCACCTATCGTTCTGGCGGTGAGCGCCGCACGAGCCTTGAGCTGCCAGTAAGTGGCGTCGTCCACGTTGCGAATGGTGGCGTCCATCAATGACCAGCGTACGGCAAGCATACGAAAGGTGCGACGTCATACATCGGCGCGAATCGAGCTGCACTCGACGAGGGCGTCGGTCCATCCTGGTGGTGGGGCCCGTCGGGGACGGCTCAGCTGACAGCGTAGCGCTGCTCGGGGTCGAGCTGGCCGAGGTCGCCGCGGAACGCATAGCTTCGCTCGGTGAGCGAGGCGAGCGAGGCTGGCGAGGAGTAGGTGCAGGTGGCGAGTAGGCGCGGCTTGCCGGTGGCGAAACCGCCCCGGTGGAAGCCGCTCGTGTTGCAGAGGATGAGCGTGCCCTTGGGCGCGGTGAACGTCTTCACCGCCTCGGCTGGGATGCGCCTGGCCAGCTCCTCCTCGGGTGGGTAGGTGATGCCGAGCGGCTGCCACCTCCATGCACTGGCGTAGGGGCCGCCGGGCTGGCTTCCCGGCACGTACTGGAAGGGCCCCGCCTCCTCGTCCACGTCTGCCAGGTAGAGGAAGGCTTTGAGCAGGTGACGGTCGTTGTAGTCGCGGTGCCAGCGCTGGGAGGCCCTGCGCTCGGCGTCGGCCGGCTGGGGGATCGAGTACCACAGGTCGACGTACTCGAGCTTCGACCATAGGCGCAGGTAGGCGTTGGCCACGTCCAGCAGGCGCCGGGAGAGGCAGGCACGAAACCAGGGGTCGTCGAGACCGAGGTCGACGCCGTAGCTGTAGAGCCTGACCACGAACTCCTTGCCGGCGTGGCGCTTCAGCTCCTCCGCCCCCTCGCCGGAGAGAGCCGCCTCCGTCTTCGCCCGGAAGCGAGCGCCCTGGGCCTCGATCTCGCGCCACAGCGCCTCGTCCTGGAAGAAGTCCACCCATGAGGCGACGGCGTAGCCGTCGCGGTCGAGCGCTTGCACCAGCGCCTGCTGCTTTCCGTCGAGCTGGGGCGGGCGCTGCGCAAACCGGCGCCGAGCGAGGCGGTTGGAGAGCAGGCGGTCGTGGAGCTCGTAGGTGGCGCGGATGCCCCGCCGCTCGAGGGCGAGAGCGACGCGGTGAACCCGGGCGGCGAAGCGCGTGCGCTTGCGGTGCATCGGCAGGGAACCTTATCGCTCGGCGTGACGGGACCTGCGCCTGCGGAGACTGATCAGAGGAGACGGTACGGGCAGGCGAGCGCCGCGTAGGTCGAGGCCGCCCGCTCATCGAGCGAGACGAGCGTCGCTCCTGCGGCAGCCGCTGTGACCGCCACCAGGGCGTCGTAGATCCTCCCGCCGAGGATACGCCGCTCCATCGCCGTGTCGAGGAGACGCCGAAAGCCTTCGGCGTCGAGTAGGAGAAAGGGTCGCGGAAAGTGGTGGTCGAGGAAGGCGACCACGATCTCGGGCGAAGCTCGGTGCGGGGGCGGAAGGCGGGTGAGCACAGAGAAAGACTCCACCGCCACCGGGGCGACAAGCGCCTCCGCCTCGCGGACGGCGGCGCGAGCTGCCTCGTGCTGCTCGTGCCAGCGGGCGAACGCGGCCACGACGACCGACGTGTCCGGGGTCGTCACCGCCTGAGCCGCTCGAGCAGGTCGCGAACCTCGGCGGCGGTGAG
>PSLH01000064.1:9023-12791 GCA_040289505.1 Thermoleophilia bacterium
CCGGCTCCCCCTCGATCTCGGCAGCCAGGAAGCCGTCGCGCTCGACCAGGCGCATCGCTGAGGCCACCGGCTCGATCTCGATGCGACCTTCCCGCTCGTGGATCTCGACCTCCTGCCCGGGCCGCAATCCGGCTGCGTCCCGAAGCGGTTTGGGAATGACAATCCTTCCGGCACGATCGATGGTAGATCGCATAGCATCACAGTACCACGCAGCCCGTCGTCTACTGTCCGCCCATGTCAGGGGATGCCGCGACGCTCTCGGTCTTCTTCGCCTACCGCGACTCGGCCTTGCGGCGGGCAGCGCTGCAAGCGCCGGTTGGCGCCGCCGAGCGCTACTGCCTGTTCGGCCTCGATCAGCTCGCCTCCCGGGGCGTGGCCGTGCGCCACAACTTGGAGGTCGAGCCGCCGGCGTGGGCATCGGCGCTCGACCGAGCGGCCAACCGCCTCCTGTACGGCCTGGGCGGCTACGGGGGCGACTTCGCTTCCGTCTTTCCCTTCCTCGGTGCCGCCAACCGGGCTGACGTGGTCCTGTCCACGGTAGACACGGTAGGGATCCCGCTCGCCCTCCTTGCCCGGGCCGGACTCCTGCGGTCGCCGCTGGTCTACGTCGCGGTGGGCCTGCCCGAGCGCCTGGAGCGTCTGAGCGGCGAGGGGATGCGTAGGCTCTACGCCTCGGCGCTAGGCCGGGCCTACGCCATCGTCTCCTACAGCGCGTACGAGGCAGAGGCGCTACGACGAGCGCTCGGCCACACCCGGGTCGTGTTTTTGCCTTTCGGCGTCGATACCGAGGCCCTGCGCCCTTCTTTTGGCGTACTAGCCGACACGGACGTCGTGTCCATCGGGGCCGATCCCCGTCGGGACTACCCCCTCCTCCTCCGGGTAGCGGCACGACGGCCCGAGATCTCCTTTCGGCTGGTGGTCTCGGCCGAGCACGCCCGCGCGCTCGGCTCTCCGCCGGCAAACGTGGCCGTGGAGGTCGACCTCCCCCTGGCGGCCGCCCTGGATCGAGCGCGCAAGGCACGGCTGGTCTGCCTCCCCGTGCGCGAGAACTCCTACTCGGGAGCGACGACCACCCTTCTCCAGGCCATGTCTATGGCCAAGCCGGTCGTCGTCTCCCGGACGGTCGCCATCGCCTCTGGGTACGATCTCGAGGATGGCGTCAACTGCAGGCTGGTCGCGCCTGGGGACGAGACGGCTTTAGAGCGGGCGATGGTGGAGCTCCTCGCCGACCCAGAGGGAGCAGCTCGCCTGGGCGCGCGGGCCCGAGAGACGGCGGAGCGCTCGCTCTCCTGGGATCGCTATGCCGACGCCCTGCTCGAGCTCCTGCAGGAGGCGGCAGGGGCTAGGGGCGGACGGTGAGGACGAGCGTGGCCTGGGCTACCGCGCCCAGGCGGTCGCGCGCCTCGACCGTCACCTGGAAGCTCCCTACCTGGCGCGGCATGCCGATGATCTGGCCGGTCAGGCGGTTGAGGCTCAGGCCGCGCGGAAGCCCGCCTTCTACGATCCTCCACCTCACCGGGGCGATCCCGCCTGCGATGCGAATGGGCGCCCGGTAGGCTCTTCCCCGCTTGGCGGCGCGCAGGCGCTTCGTCTTGACGGCTAATTTGGCCCTGACTGAGAAGGGTACCTGCACCGTGGCCGTGAAGCCGTTGGCGTCGGCGACAACGAAGGAGAGGAGGAACGCGCCTGCGGCCTCAGGCGTGCCCGTAACCTCTCCCGTCGGGGGGTTGAGGAGGAGGCCAGCAGGGAGGGTCGTTCCCGGCGCCGAGGCCCACTTGTAGGGCCCCGTCCCGCCCGTGGCGACGAGCTTGAGGGGCTGACTGAGGGCGATGCCGACCTCGGCCGGGGGGACCGGGCCTGCCGTGGCCCGCAGCTCCTCCACGACCCGAAGGACGAGGGTCTCAGTGTCCGCGCGGATGCTGCCGTCGGTGACCTTGACCACGAACTGGAAGTCGCCCACTTGGGTCGGAACGCCGGAGAGGAGGCCGCTCTGCGAGAGCGTGATCCCCGGGGGCAGGGTTCCGGAGGCTATCGACCAGAACTGGCCCCCGCCGCCCTCAGCAGTCAGCTGGAAGGTGTAGGGCCGGCCTACGATGGTGGGCTGGAGTGACTGCTGCTGGATGCTGAGGGCGGGGAGGACATTGAAGGTGAACTGGCGCTGAGCCTTGGTCGGCGTGCACCAGCTCTGGGATGGCGGATCCTCGTCGCTGAGCTCGATCCAGGCAGACCAGCTGCCGGCCTGCGTAGGCGTGCCGCTCACCACGCCCTTCTTGGAGAGGCTGAGGCCTGGCGGGAGCTCGCCACTCAGGATCCGGTACTGGTAGGGAAGGCCAGGGCCGCACCCTCCGTCGCCGTGGAACTCGTGGCGGAACGGCTGGCCGACCACGCCGGTGGGAACGAAGTAGCTGTCGTCGGTGAAGCGGAGGGCGGCGGCGATAGGCGCGAGGATGCCGGCGGCGACGACGGCGGCAGAGAGTATGGGAAGAAAACGTCGCATGGGGAGGTAGCGCTCGGCGATGCCGCTTCTGGCGGATTACATGGTAGCCACAATTCCACGATGATGACGGCCAGAACTGTCGCTCGTGCTCTTCGCAGCCTCGGCAAGAGGGCGGGCCGACGGGCGCGGACGGAGGCTGAGTGGCTTCGCTCGCGCCGAGGCGGAGCCGACCTGGCTATCTTCAACGACTTCATGCCGCCCCCCTACGGGGGCGGAAACCAGTTCCTGCTCGCGCTCGTCGCTGAGCTCGAGCGCCGTGGCCTCGCAGTGGAGGTGAACCGGATCTCGCCCCGTACCCCAGCCTGCCTCTTCAACTCGTTCACCTTCGACCTGGGCCGGTTGCGCCGGTTTGCCCGACCGGGCTGCCGGATGGTGCACCGGGTGGACGGGCCGGTCTCGCTCTACCGCGGCTTCGACGACGGTACCGATCGGCGCGTGGCCGAGATCAACCACGAGGTGGCGCAGGCGACGGTGGTTCAGTCGCGCTACAGCCTCGAGGCGCACCGCGGGCTGGGGATCGAGCTTCGCGCTGCGGTCGTCATCGGGAACGCGGTCGACCCGGCCATCTTCCATCCGCCCGCTCGCCGCCAGCCCCCTCAGGGGCGCCGGGTGCGGTTGATCGCCACGAGCTGGTCGGACAACCCCAACAAGGGCGCGGACATTTTGGCCTGGCTCGACGAGCACCTCGACTGGCGGCGCTACGAGATGACCTTCGTGGGCAGGACCCAGGCGACCTTCCGCAACATCCGGGTCGTGGGCCCGGTGCCGAGCGCGCAGGTGGCCGAGCTCCTGCGCGCGCACGACGTCTACGTGGCCCCCAGCCGCAACGACCCCTGCTCGAACGCCCTGCTCGAGGCGCTCGCCTGCGGCCTTCCCGCCGCCTACTTGGCCAGCGGCGGCCACCCGGAGCTCGTCGGCGAGGGCGGGCTTCCCTTCTGTTCCGCCGAGGAGCTACGCACCGTCCTCGGCCGCCTGGTCGAGGAGCTGGAGGAGCGGCGGGTAGCGATCCGCGTACCCTCGCTGGCAGAGGTGGCCGACCGCTACCTGGAGGTGCTGCGCGGGTGATAGCGCTGACCACGGCGCGCAAGCTGGTCGCTCCGCCCGCCCGGGTGCTAGCGAGCGGGCTCGTCGGGGCCCGCACGGCTCGCTGGCCGGCGTACTCGCGCCTGTTCTGCGTCGGCGAGGGCGCCGGCTGGTCGGTGGACGAGGACGCCGCCCACCTCGCCGCCGCCGCCCGCGAGAACGGCATCCGCAAGTTCAGCGCCGAGGTG
>PSLH01000065.1:0-12628 GCA_040289505.1 Thermoleophilia bacterium
CGGATCTCGACCCCCAGTTTCTCTGCCCGTTCGGCCGCGGTCGCCTGGAGCGCCAGGGGGCGCAAGCGCCTGCGCGCCTCCGCCTCCACGTCGCGGGCTCGCTCGACCTCGCGGGCGACCCGGGCCAGCTTGAGCTCGGCCCGGTGGCGGCGGCGCTTGAATCGGCCTAGGCCAGCCGCTTCCTCGATCAGAGCCCGCCGCTCGGCAGGACTGGAGGACAGAACAGCCTCCACCTTGCCCTGCCCGATGATCGCCCCTCCCCGGGGGCCAAGGCCGATATCAGCCAAGAGCTCGACCACGTCGGTGCGCCGGACCAAAACTCCGTTGAGCAGGTAGTGACTCTCGCCGTCTCGGGAGAGACGGCGGGCAAGGGAGACCTCGGAGAAGTCGAGGCCGGCCAGCTCCCCCTCCACCTGGTCGAAGCGAAGCTCCACCTCGCAGAACGAGGCAGGAGGGCGCCCTCCGCAGCCGGAGAAGAGGACGTCCTCCGGCTTCTCGGCCCGAAGCTCGCTGGGAGCGAGGCAGCCAGCAGCCCAGAGGATGGCATCGGCGATATTCGACTTGCCTGAGCCGTTGGGGCCGACGACGACAGCGACGCCCGGCTCGAGCAGCACCTCCACCGGGTCGGCGAACGACTTGAAGCCGCGGATCGTGATCGACCGCAGGTACACAGGCCGCCTACGCTAGCGAGCGGCGCGGACGCCGCCAGGCGAGATCCCTCCTACGAGCCGCTGACCTCCCCGCCCGTCTTGACTCGTTCCTCCTCCAGGGCGGTCAAGGCCTGCCTCGCCGCTGCCTGCTCGGCCTCCTTCTTCGTCCGGCCGCTCCCCCTCCCTAGCTCGCGCCCGTCCACCACGGCGGCGCAGGTGAAGCGGCGAGCGTGAGGGGGGCCCTCGGCAGACACGACGACGTAGGCGACCTGCGAGCGGCGACGGGCCAGCGCCTCCTGGAGCTCTGTCTTGTAGTCAATGTCGTGCGAGGCCGCGTACGCGATCTGCTCGGAGAAGGCCTCCACGATCGGCTGCTCGATCGGCTCGAACCCGTGCTCGAGGAAGAGGGCGGCCAAGGCTGCTTCGATCAGCGCGGCCAGGACGTTGCGGTTCTCCGCCAGGCGCTCGATCTCCTCCGACGGGAGCGCTCCCCGCTCCCGGAGCTTGTCGCCTAGTCCCAGGGCCTCCGCCACCGCCGCGCAGGCCCGTCGAGAGACGACCTGGGAGCGGATCTTGGCCAGCCTGCCCTCCGAGAAGGAGGGGTAGCGCTCGTACAGCGCGTGCGCCACCGCCAGCTCGAGCACGCTGTCGCCCAAAAACTCCAGGCGCTCGTAGGAGGAGGCCCGATCTGGCGCCCAGGCCGCGTGCGTGAGAACGTGCTCGAGCCGCTCGGGGGGGAGCGCCTCGATCAGCCGAGCGAGAGGCCGAGCGTGGGCGGGAACGCCTCTACTGGTGAGCGAGGACGTAGTCGACGGCCTGCCCGACGGTCTGGATCTTCTGGGCGTCTTCGTCGGAGATCTTGATGCCGAACTGGTCCTCGAGCTCCATGATCAGCTCGACGAGATCGAGCGAATCGGCGTCGAGATCTTCTTGGAAGGAGGCTTCCTCGGTGATCTCGCTCTCGTCGACGCCCAGTTGCTCTACCAGGACCTCTTTGACTCGCTCGAACACTTCCTCGCGCGAAGCTGCCATGTCACCTCTCTTGGCGGTCGGATTCTGCCGGCGCGGGGATGCTAACACGCTCTCCCGACGCGGCTTCCCCTTGTCGCGCCAGCCGCTCGGCCAGCCGCTCCACGACTCCATGCTCGACCCCGCGCGCTGCCAGGCGGATGGCGTTGGCGATCGCTCGTCGGGAAGAGTTGCCGTGGGCGATCACCACCAGCCCTCTGAGGCCAAGGAGGTAGGCACCCCCGTAGGTCTCGGGGTCGAGCCGAAGCCAAAGCTTCCTGGCAGCTGGCCGGATGAGAAGCCCGCCGAGCGTGCCCCATGGCGTCCGGCCGATCTCCGCCCGCAGAGCATCGAAGAGAGAGCGAATCGTCCCCTCGAGCAGCTTGAGGCAAACGTTTCCGGTGAAGCCGTCGCACACGACGACGTCCGCCGCCCCCTCGAGCAGCCACCGACTCTCCACGTTCCCTCGGAAGTCGAGATCGGAGTCAAGGAGCAGGCGGTGCGCCTCGATCGTCAACTGGTTTCCCTTCTCCGGCTCCTCTCCGATCGAGAGGAGGCCGACTCGGGGCCGAGCCACCCCCAGGATCTCCTCGGCGAAGATCGCGCCCATCTCGGCGAACTGGACGAGCATCTCGGGTCTGGCGTCCGCGTTGGCTCCGGCGTCGATGAGCACCGACGGGCCCCGCACGGTGGGGATGACGACGGCGATGGCCGGACGCAGAACCCCTGGCAGCCGGCGGATCTCGAGCAGCGAGGCAGCCAGCATCGCCCCTGTGTTCCCTGCCGAGACGGCGGCGTCGGCCTCGCCCGCCCCCACTGCACGACAGCAAGCGACGAGAGAGCTATCGGGCTTGGTCCGCACCGCCTCCCCCGGCTTCTCGTCCATGGCGATCGCCTGGGATGTCTCCACACGGGGAAGACCGCCGGTGACGAGCCCCTGGGGGCCGTACAGCACGGGCTCGATCGCGGGCGAGCGCGCAGCCAGCGCACCAGCGACGACCTCGCCCGGCGCGCGGTCACCCCCCAGGGCGTCGACCGCGACCCGGATCACGGGACTAGGGGAGCGGAGCGGGGGGTGGCTCGACCTCGCGGCCGCGGTAGGTCTTGCAGGTAGGACAGACGCGGTGAGGGAGCTTCGGCTGGCCGCAGGTGGGGCACAGGCTCAGACGGGGCGGCTGGAGGCGGTGCTGGGCACGGCGCTTGTCGCGCCGTGACTTGGACACCTTCTGCTTAGGGACAGCCATGAGCCGCGCAGTATACCGAGCCTGAGCCCTCAGAGCTGGTCGCGAAGGTCGGCCAGGGCTGCCCAGCGGGCGTCCACGGCCTCCTGCTCATGGCTGTGCGGTCGGTGGTTGAGGTTCTCCCCGCAGGTCACGCAGAGGCCAGCGCAGCCGGGCCGGCACAGGATTTTCTGGGGTAGGGCCAAGACCAAGGAGTCGCGGGCCCAGGCCGAGAGATCGAGGCGGCGCGCGACAATGTAGGGGCTCGTCAGCTCTTCGGCCCCGCCCGGGCTCTCTGCCTGGTACTCGCGCAGAGCGAGCGTCTGCTCGACGACAGCGTCGTCCAGACAGCGGTAGCAGGGGCCGTGCAGCCGGGCTTGGAAGCGCAGCTCGAACACGGTGCCGGTGGTTGCCTTGGCGACGGTCAGCTCCGCCCGCACCTTCTCGGGCACGGCGATGTAGCGCTGGCCGCCAAGCTCGATGGGGGCGATCTCGACCTCGCGCTCGTCGCGCAGCTCCTCACCCGACCTCAGCCGGATCGATCTGAGGTCTAGGTACGTCATACCTTTCAGGGTAGCGTTCCCTGGCACAGGGAGGACCACCCCCCGCGCTCGCTGGCCGCCGGGCAGCGTGCGGGTCACGGTAGCTCTCACCGAAGTCCTTCTGTCCAGTCCCCTCGGGCGGGACGCGGCCCAGGCTGCCTGAGCGGAAATGTCTGGCCTGGCGAGAACGTTTACGCTTTTGACATGAGGACGAGGTTGAACGAGATCAGAGCCCAGATCGAGAAGCTAACCCAGCGCCGGGCCGAGATTCTGCGGGCGCTCTCCGAGCAGCACGATCGAGCGCTGGCCGCCGAGCGAGCGCAGATCGAGGAGCGGATCGCTCGTCTCTGGGAGGAGTACCGCATCGAGCGAGCTCGTGTCCGCTTCGGCGAGCGGGAGGCCATCATCGCCCGAGCCCGGCACGAGGAGCGCCTGGAGCGAGCCGCGTAGCCCATATCCCTGCCTCGCTACGATGGGCGGCGCGGGGCGTTAGCTCAGCTGGGAGAGCGCCGGCTTTGCAAGCCGGAGGTCGCCGGTTCGATCCCGGCACGCTCCACTCGGAAACCCGCTGCAAATCAGCGGGTTTCGTCGTCTCGATCGGCGACGGAGTCGCCGTCCGAGGGCCCCGTGGCCTCGTCCGTGGCCTCGCACTCCGACACCGGAACCGCTCGCCGTGGGGAAACCTGAGAGCACAGCAGCCCATCGAGCGAGCCCACGGTCGGCGTCCGATCAGGGACTCCTCGCGGGCCGACGCGACTACGCCGTCCTGCCCCGCTCGATGTGGTACACGCGCTGAGCCAAATCCTCCACACGGTGGTACTCCGAATCCGCGATCACCACGGCGATGTCGGGTTCCTCTGCCTGGACAGCTGTAATGACCTCAGCCACTCTTTCAGCAAGCGTTGGCGCCAGCCCTTCGAATGGCTCGTCGAGAAGGAGCAAGCGCCGGCCGACCATGAGCGCCCGTGCCACCGCGACCAGCTTCTGCTGTCCTCCGCTCAGCTGGTTCGCCCGACGTCTGGCGAAGTGCTTGACCTCGGGAATCTGCTCGTAGATCCACGTCAGCTGCTCCCGCATGCGATCTTGCCTCAGAGCCTGAGCAGGTAGGAGGAGGTTCTGCTCGACGGTTAGTGACGGGACGAGACGGCGATCTTCTGGAACGTAGCCGATCCCGAGCCGGGGCCGATGATGCGCGGGCGTATGCCGAAGGTCGATGCCGTCCACCTCGATCGTGCCTGACGCAACCCGCACGAGCCCCATCACGCTGCGCAGGGTCGTGGTCTTGCCGGCGCCGTTTCTTCCAACGAGCCCGACGATCGATCCAGTCGGCACCTCCATGCTCACGCCACGAAGGATCGACAGCCGCTGAAGCCGAACCTCGACGCCTTGGAGGACGAGCATGCTCACGATCTCCCCGAGACGGCGCGACGGATCTCGGGATCCGCGAGCACGACGGCTGGTTCGCCATCAGCGATGAAGCGACCGTCGGCGAGTACGAGCACCCGGTCGGCAAAACGCCGCACGACCTCCATGTCGTGCTCGACGAACATCGTAGTGACCGCGCTCACTCGCAGCGCCTTCGTTACCTGCTCCATGACCTCAAACTTCTCCTCGACACTGACCCCGCTCGTCGGCTCGTCGAGGAGAAGGAGGCGCGGCTCGAGGACGAGGGCGAGTGCGACATCGAGGAGCTTGCGCCCGCCTTCCGGAAGCTCGCTGGCGGGGCGATGGGCGAGGTCTCCCAGGCCCAAATGGGCCAGCGCTCTCCGCCCCTTTTCCATTCGCTGGTCGGTCAGCAGAGGTCTCCAGGGGTCGAGGCTCCGACCCTCTGTCGCAGCGAGCCCGACGAGGATGTTCTCGAGTACCGTCAGGTTGAAGAAGAGCTGCGGAATCTGGAACGAGCGGGCCACGCCTAGTCTCGTCACTGCATCCGGGCGGCGACCGACGAGATCTCGTCCCGCTAGCCTGATCGCTCCTCGCTCTGGCCGCAGGTAGCCTGTGATCAAGTTGATGAACGTCGTCTTACCGGCGCCGTTCGGTCCCACGATACCCACGATTTCGCCGGTCGCGACGGTCACGCACAAGTTCTGCGCAGCGGCTATCTCCCCGAAGCGGAGATCGAGACCCTCGACCTCGAGAAGGGGGGCGGTCATAGTTCCTGTCTTCGTGTCCTGGCAGGCGCCTGTTCTAGAGCGGAGCCGTTTCCACGAGCAAATCTCCGCGCGTACTCCAACACGCGCTCGTGGAGCGACCACAGCCCCCCAGGCAGGAAGAGCACGACGGCGAGAAGCACGCCGCCGAGGGCGATCTGCCAGAAATCGGGGAACCAGCGAAGGGCATACGAGCGGACGATCTCGAAAATGACGGTGCCGACGAGAGGAGCGACAACGCTTCCCGTCCCGGAAAGGAGGGCGACGAACACGAACTCACCCGACGTCGTCCAGTAGGTGAGATCGGGGTCGATGTGACCCACGAGCATCGCGTCGAGCGCGCCACCGAGTCCGGAAGCAGCTCCAGCAAGGATGAACGTGGCGAGAACGATCTTCGTGACCGAGGCGCCCAGGTATCCGACGCGTATCTCGTTGCTTCGGATCGCTTGGGCCGCGTAGCCAAGCGGAGAGCGTGCGTAGAGGAGCGCCATCACTATCATGAAAGAGGCGCAAGCAAGCGTGAAGAAGAAGAGCTCCGTATCGGACGAGAACGGCCGGCCGAGAAGGGTAGGCGGCGTGATCGGCATCCCCTCGCTCCCGCCCGTTGCTCCGTAGCCTTTCACGAGCCCACCGTAGAGCATCATCGAGAACGCCAGAGTGAGCATGGCGAAGAAGATCTCGCGGTAGCGGGCAACGAGAAGCCCGATGGCGAGGGAAACTACGATCCCTGCTGCCAGGCCGAGTCCGGCCAGGGCCAAAGCGTCGTGCATACTCCACCACTTGCCGGCGAAGCCCACAGCGTACGCGCCGACGGCGAAGAAGAGACCTTGGCCGAACGAAACGAGACCCGCGCGGATGAGAAGCACGACGCCGAGAACCACCAACCCCTTGGCGACGGCAACGGCGGTAAGGAAGTCCAGCCAGCTGGGTGCCAGCGACCACCAGACGACGATGCCGACGATAACGAGAATTCCCCCAACGGCCCCGCTTCGCTTCATATGCGGCGCACCGCCTCGCGTGCGAATAGACCCTGCGGCCGGATGAGCAGCACGCTCGTCATGACAAGGTAGATGGCAAAGACCTCGATGTCGGGTGCTTCGTGCACCGCCCAGGCCTGGGCGACACCGACGACGAGCGCACCGACCGCGGCTCCGCCGATCGAGCCGAGACCGCCGATCACCACAACCGCGAAGGCGGCGACGGTGGCGTCGACCGCGAAGCCGGGAACGACGGACACCATCGGCGCCGACATCGCCCCTCCCAGGCCGGCTAGGAACGCGCCGATGGTAAAGGTGATGACATACACGACTCTGAGGTTGATACCGAGCGCCCGACTGATCTCACGATCGTAGGTGACGGCTGCGATCAAACGTCCGAAGCGGCTGCGGTTGAGGAAAGCCCAGAGAATCAGTCCAGCCGTGACTGCGGTACCCAGCAAAATAGCGTAATACCAGGGATATATCACTCCGGCCAACGCAAAGTTTCCTAAAACGCTGAACGGGACATAGGTTTGGAATGACTCCGAGCTCCACAAGGCAATCTGAAGACCCTCGAGGATGAGGAAGAGCGCGTACGTCGCAAGCAACTGAAGGGCCTGATCGCGACCGTAGATCCACTGCAGTGCTCCGCGCTCGATCACAGGACCCGAAGCAAGTCCAACGAGGGCAGCTGCGACGAAGAGAATGAGGAACGTCCCCTCCTCCCAACGCCCATGCTCGACCCAGTCTGTGACAAGGATTGCCGCGACGAACCCCCCGAGGGCGTACAGGCTGCCGTGGGCCAAATTCAAAATGCGCAGCACGCCGTAGACGATGCTCAGGCCGACTGAGAGCAGAAAGAGCCAGGACGCCTTTACGATCCCGTCGACAATAATGAGAATCACCGTGTTCATGCCTCACGTGTCCCAGTCGGCCTGAGCGTTTACCTGCGGAAAAACCAGCTGAAGGCGCCTACGGGCATGTTGCTCCCGGGAAGCCTCTCGCGATCCAATCGTAAAGGAAGAAGCCGGGCGGCGCGGTCAGGCACTTCGGAGAGTACCGAATTACCTTCGTGAGTTTCACCCTACCGAGCTTGGCGTCGTACCCGTCGCTGATCCCATAGGCGCTCCCCTCGATCGCCTGATGCCCGAGGGCCCGAGTCATCGAGATCTTTCCGCTGGGAGTATCGAAGGTGAGGCCCCTCAGCTTCGCTCGCCACTGTTTCTCCGTAGGGCTTGCTGTCTTGAATTTCTTCATTGCGAGCTCGTAGGAAGCCTTGGCGCCGAGGATCGCCTGGGCCATGTGGTAGGCTGGATAAACGGGTACCTTGCCGTACGCTTTCTGATACTCGCCGACGAACCACTGGTTGAGTGCATTGTCCTCTGGAGCGAGGGCTCCGTGAGGCCCGCGAGCGCCGACGATGATGCCGGCCGGGAAGCGCGAACCGAACTCCGGAAGCGCGGTGTCGGCAGTGGAGAGGATGAGCTGGGTCGCCTGGCCCAGCCCGCGGGGAATCCCCTGCTGGAGCAGACTGTCGAGATCACCGCCCCAGAAGCTCGAGTAGGTAACCGTCGCCTGGTCAGAGAGGATCCGCGATATCTCGGTCGAGTACTGGCCGGAGAAGAGCGTCGGGAAGAGGGACGACTTCACGTCTACGTCCGGATTCAGAACCTTCATCGCCTCTGAGAACGTTTTCCAATTGTCCTGTCCCCAGGCGTAGTTTTGGTTGATGCCGGCGATGGACTGGACGTTACTCTTGCCCTTCACCGTGAGGACGTACCGAGCCGCTGCGATGGCGTCGTTTGCTTGGTCGCCAGCCGTCCGAAAGCCGTAGGCCAGTGGCTTCTGGAAGAGAGAGCTGGTCCCACAGTCGAAGAAGATGGTGAACTTCTTGAGCTCCTCGACCACGGGGGCGAGAGCCAGGCAATCGCCACTAGAGATGTAGCCGATTACGAGGTCGACATTCTGACTCTGGACGAGCTGGCGGTAGTTCGACACCGCTTGGCTCGCCCCTCCGGCCTCGTCCACGTAGACAGCTTGCAGCCGGTGGCCTCCGAAACCTCTGATGTTGTAGGGTGCGGGAACTTTTCCTTTGTTGAGTCGATCGATGAGGAGTTTGGCCGCGTCCTGAGCCGGAATCCCGAACGGAGCGGCTGCGGCTCCGGTCAGGAACGAGACAATCCCAATCCTGATCGGCTGCGGAGCGTCGGCGCGCTTCAAGGTCGCTGCCGCATATGTCGCGCTGCCAAGAGCGACGGCAAGCGCAGCTGCGAGCGCCGTCATTTTCCTGGATATGGTCATGCGCTCTCCTTTCCTCGAAGGTTGCTTACCAGTGGGCGAACGACTGCCTGAAGATGTCGGCGAGGTTGTCGGCACGCACCTCGCGGGGTGAGACGGAGAGAAGGCGCTCCTGCCTGAGGGCTCCCTCGACGAGCGCATCCACGTCGTCGGAGCTGTAGCCGAGTTCAGCCAGACCGGATGGCGCACCCACGTCCTGCATGAGCGAGACGAGAACGCTGGGAAGCGTGTTCTCGTCAACGTCCGTCAGCGGCCTTCCGGCCAAGAGCTCGGCTGCTCGCTTGTGCTTCTCCGGATTGGCCTCGTAGGTGAAACGGAACGCGGCGGGGGCAGTGACGATCACCGCCCAGCCGTGAGGGACGAATGGGTGGTCGACGCGGTATCCGGGTGGGCGGTAGACGTGCTTGAGACCTGCAATCGGGTAGGCGCAGGCGTGAGGAATGTGAACCCCTGCCGAACCAAAGCCAATTCCTGCCAGAGTGGCGGCAAGCATCATTCCCGACCGCGCCTCTATGTCATCGGCGCTACGCACGGCGCGCCGGAGCATGCGGCCGCCGTGCTCGAGCGCGAATGCCGCCCATACGTCTGAGACGGGGTTCGCCCCCTGGTACGGTGGCCGCTCACCCGGTGTGGAGGGGGCAGGACGACTGTCGAATGGCCGGGCCAGAAACGACTCGACCGCGTGACAGACGACGTCGAGCCCGCTTGCCGAAACGACCTCGGCGGGTGCAGTCAACGTCAGGAGCGGGTCGACGATCGCTCGGTGGGGGCGTAGGTGGGGGTGGGAAATGCCCGTCTTCACCCGAATCTCGGGGATGTCCAGCACCGCCACTGGGGTAGCTTCCGAGCCGGTCCCGGCCGTGGTGGGGAGAGCGAGAAGGGGCCGCAGTGGCCCCCGAGGTGTTCGCCCGCCCCCGATCGGCGGATTGACGTAGTCGAGAATCGAGCCGGAGTGAGTCGCGATGAGGTCGGCGACCTTAGCCGTGTCGAGAGTGGAGCCCCCACCGATTGCAACATAACCGTCAAACCCGCCGTTTGCGGCGACGTCGGCGGCCTCCTGCATCGAGTCGAGCGTCGGCTCAATGCGGACTCGGTCGAAGATCTCATGCTCGATCCCCGCCTCGGCGATGCGCTCGGCGATTCGTGCGGTCACTCCCTCACGTGAGAGCACAGGATCCGAGACGACGAGGGCGCGCGTCATGCCGAAACGCTTGCACTCCCACCCTATGGCCTCGGCTGCACCCGGCCCGAAAGCCAAGGGAGTCGCTTCGAGGGTAAAGACCGTCTCGCGGCGACCCGTGTCGCCGAACTCCGCTACGGAGCCGCCTCCTTGGAGAGCGCTCGTCACCGCTCGCGAAGAGCTTGCCTCGCCATGAGGGAAGTAGTATGTTACATATTGCATGTCCTGTCAAGGAACCGGTCGAAGGCGCCCGTCCGTGGAGGAGACGGCGCTGCACGCGGAGCTCAGGGCGCTCGTGGGACAGGACTGTGTTCTGCCCGGCACCTCCCCGGAGTACCTAGCCGATGCGACCGAGGCTCAGGGACTGCGCGGGCGAGCGGACGCGATCTGCCTCCCTAGGAGCGCACAAGAGGTGATGAGCGTTCT
Organism: Thermoleophilia bacterium; assembly: GCA_040289505.1. Lineage (GTDB taxonomy): Bacteria > Actinomycetota > Thermoleophilia > Gaiellales > Gaiellaceae > PALSA-612. The sequence continues at coordinate 10,452 of PSLH01000065.1, forward strand.
TTCCTGGTGTTACGACCACGACGTGCCGCTCATTCCCAGAGGCGGTGGAACCGGCTACGCCGGCGGAGCTGTCCCTCTCGACGGCGGCGTCGTTCTCGGCTTGGAGCGGCTAACCCGGGTGCGCTCGTTCGACCCGGCCCTGTGGCGGATCCATGTCGAGGCGGGCGTGCGTACGGCCGATCTTCGCCGGCTCGTGCGTGAGCACGGTCTCTTGTTCCCACCCGACCCGGGAGCGGCTGAAAGCTCACAGATTGGGGGCAACGTCGCAACCAACGCCGGGGGGCCGCACGCCTTCAAGTACGGGGTGACCGGTGCTTGGGTGACCGGGGTCGAAGTCGTGGTGCCACCCGGCGACCTCCTCGTCATCGGGGGAGCCATCCGCAAGGACGCGGCTGGCTACGACCTGAAGAGTCTGCTCATCGGTTCAGAGGGCACCCTGGGGATCATCACCGCGGTTTGGCTGAGGCTGGTGCCCGCGCCCGAGGCTGCACTGCCCGTCGTGGCCGTCTACGAGAGCGCCCGGGCCGGCTGTGGAGCTGTCGAGCAGGTGCTTGCACACGGAATCGAGGCGGCTGCGTTGGAGTACCTCGACGGCGGAACGCTGGCGGCAGCAGGTTCCTCCTTCGCCGGCGGTCTCTCGGAAGGCGCCGACTTCATGGTCATCGCCGAGGCAGATGGGTCGGCCGCCGACGCTGCGCGGATTCGAGATGACCTCATCGACGTGCTCGGCCAGGACGCCCTTAGCGTGATCGCCCCGACAGAGCGAGCGGAGGTGCGGGCGCTCTGGCGATGGCGTGACGGCGTCTCCATCGCGGTTACCACCAATCGAGGCGGGAAGATGAGCGAGGACATCGTCGTCCCCGTCGACCGGCTGGCCGAGGCGATCGAGGGAACGATCGAGATCGGGCGCCGCCTCGGGCTTCCGGCATGCAGCTGGGGTCACGCTGGCGACGGGAACCTCCATTCCACCTTCCTCCTTTCTCCTGGGGACGAGGACGAGCTCGCCCGTGCTTCTGCGGCAGCGGCGGAGCTCTTCGCGCTTGCTACCTCGCTCGGCGGTTCGATTTCCGGCGAACACGGACTTGGCTGTGTCAAGAACGGCCAGCTTGCTCTTCAGTGGCCAGCCCGGGCGGTTGAGCTTCACACACAGATCAAGGAGCTGTTCGACCCCAAGGGACTGCTGAATCCTGGTAAGAAGGTGGCGCTTTGATCAGAGAAGACGAAACCTCTCAGAGGAGGGAAGGGCCACTCGCGTGAACGAGGACAGAGCCGCCGGTGCCAAGAACAGGCGGTCGATCGTACCCATAGCGGCAGGGGCTTCCCTCACCGCCCGCGTGGGTGAGGCGATCCGCAGCGCCATCATCGTGGGCCAGCTTGCACCAGGCGCTCTCTACTCAGTGCAGTCTCTGGCCGACGCGTTCGGGGTATCCCGAACCCCGGTGCGGGAGGCGCTGATTGATCTGGCGACGCAGGGCATGGTGCGCTTCGAGCGGAACCGCGGCGTCCGCATCCTGGAGACGTCGATCCACGATCTCGAGGAGGTCTTCACGCTGCGGCTCCTACTCGAGGTGCCGGCAACCTACCGGGCGGTCGAGCAGATGAACGATCCTGCTCTTCGCCAGTTGCGCAAGGAGTTCGCAGCCATGCAGCGGGCGGCGCAGGCGCAGGATGAGCCGGTCCTCATGCGCCACGACCGCCGGTTCCATTCGGTGATCCTCGAGATGTCCGGCAACAGGCGTCTTGCTCAGTTCGTCGACCACCTGCGCGACCTCGTCTTGACGCGGGGCGCCTCGACGGTTGGTCGTAGTCGCTCGCTCGAGGACATTGTCGCCGAGCACGGGGAGATCCTCGATCGGGTCCAAGCCGGCGACCCGCACGGCGCTGCTGCGGCGATGCGCGCACACATCATCCACACGGGCAAGCTGCTCATCGAGCAGGAAGGGGGAGACGGGGAGGCTCTCACCGCCTCGTGGGCCACTCTCCTATCCACTGCTGGCGACAGTGGCTCGCACCCTGTCGTCTTTCCCTGACGATCCGGCGGAGACCGCCCAGCGGCTGCTGCGCTCCTCATGGGGGTGAGTGCAGCGGAACCCGCTCGAGGCGGCTCAGCGGTCAGCCGAGCGGCTCGAGCCGGGCGACCGCGCGCACCTCGTCCCCGACCGAGAACCCGAGCAGGA
>PSLH01000066.1:0-12298 GCA_040289505.1 Thermoleophilia bacterium
GCCGCTTCATGGACGACCTCGACCCCCTACCCCACGCCGGCCACGCCGCCATCCTCCGCTCCCAGCTTGGCCACGCTCGCATCGTCCGCCTCGATCCCGCGCCCGCGCTCGCCCACCCCGGCGTCATCGGCGTCCTCGCCGGCGAGGACGTGGTCGCCATGTCCCGGCCCTTCCCTGCCGCAGCCGGGAGCCCCCACCCCTACTACGCCGCCGCCCACTTGACCGCGCGCTACGCGGGGGAGCCCCTGGCGGTAGTGGTGGCCAAGGATCGTTACATCGCCGAGGACGCTCTCGAGCTCATCGAGGTCGAGTACGAGCCGCTCCCGGCCGTGGTCGAGCCAGAGCAGGGCGAGGTCGTATCGGATCGCTCCTTCTCCTACGGCGATGTGGAGGAGGCGTTCGCCTCCTGCGACCTCGTCGTCCGCGAGCGCTTCTCCTTCCCCCGCTGGACCTGCTGCCCCCTGGAGACGTACGGAGTAGTCGCCGACTGGGACGCAGTCACCGGCACGCTCACCGCCTGGGCCAACTTCCAGGGGCCCTTTACCCTCCACTCGGTGGCGGCAGCCGCCCTCGGCCTCCCTGGCTCCAGGCTCCGCCTCATCACCCCGCCCGACTCCGGCGGGAGCTTCGGCATCAAGGCGGCCGTGTACGTCTACATCGTCCTCCTTGGCCTTGCCTCCCGCAAGCTGGGCATCCCCGTCCGCTGGACCGAGGACCGGCTGGAGCACCTGGCAGGAAGCTCGGCCTCTACCGCCCGCATCACCGACGTGGAAGCCGCCTTCACCCGCCAGGGGGAGCTCATCGGCCTCCGCTACGACGTGATCGAGGACGTGGGCGCCTACCTGCGGGCGCCTGAGCCGGCCACCCTCTACCGCATGCACGGGTCGCTGACCGGGGCCTACCGGGTGCGCAACGTCGCCGCGCGCAACCGGGTCGTCCTCACCAACCGCTGCCCCACCGCCCTCAACCGCGGCTTCGGTGGGCCGCAGCTCTACCTCGCGCTCGAGGGGATCATGGACATCGCTGCCCGCAGGCTTGACCTCGACCCAGCCGAGCTTCGGCGGCGAAATCTCGTCCCCTCGGAGCGCTTCCCCTACCGCACCCCTACGGGAGCGCTGTACGACTCGGGGGACTACGAGGCCTGCTTGGATCAGGCCCTCGAGCGTGCCCGCTACGAGGCGCGGCGCCAAGAGCAGCGCCGGGCCCGGGCCGACGGGCGCTTGTACGGGATCGGCCTCGCTTGCGTGGTCGAGCCCTCGATCTCCAACATGGGCTACATCAGCCTGGTCGAGACGGCCCAGGAGCGGGAACACAGCCTTCCCAAGTCGGGGAACGCAGAAGGGGCGACGGTGAGCGTGTCGCCCCTGGGCGGCGTCACCGTCCGGGTGGGGACGACCCCTCAGGGGCAGGGGCACAAGACCGTGTGCGCCCAGATCGTGGCCGAGGTGCTCCAAATCGACCCCGGCGAGGTGGAGGTCGTGACCGAGCTCGATACCTCGACGAGCGCCTGGACAGTCGCCTCGGGTAACTACTCGTCCCGCTTCTCGGGAGTGGGGGCAGGCGCCGTCTACGTGGCCGCCCAGAAGGTCGCAGCCAAGGTGGCGGCCATCCGCGACCACCTCGGCGACCAGTCCCTCTCCCTCCGCCGCGTGGCGGGCATCGCTCACTGGCATCCCGACGCCTTGCCCCCGGGCATGGAGCCAGGCCTCTACGAGACTGCTTTCTGCGCGGCCCCCAACCTGGCCCCGCCCGACGAGGAGGACCGGGTCGCCTCCTCGGCAGCCCACGGATTCATCGTCGACGTGGCCGTGGTCGAGGTCGGCCGGGAGACGGGCGAGGTGCGCGTGCTGGACTACGTCACCGTGCACGACGCTGGACGGCTGCTCAACCCCCTGGTCGCCGAGGGCCAGATCCGGGGCGGCTTCGCCCACGGGGCAGGGGCGGCGCTCTTCGAGCGACTCGTGTACGACGAGGATGGAAACCTGCTCACGGGCACGTTCATGGACTACCTCTGCCCCACCGCCCCTGACCTTCCCCCGCTCTCGATCGAGCACCGCGAGACGCCTTCGCCCTTCACGCCGCTCGGCGCCAAAGGCCTCGGCGAGGGCAACACGATGAGCGTCCCAGCGGCGCTGGCCAACGCCGTAGCCGATGCTCTGGGGAAAGACCGCGTCGACATCCCTTTCACGCCGTCGCGAGTGTGGGAGGCGATGCAGGGGTGAAGCCAGTCGCCTTCGCCTACGAGCGCCCGCAGACGGTCGAGGAGGCGGTGGCCCTCCTGGCCGAGCACGGGGACGAGGCCAAGGTACTGGCGGGTGGCCAGAGCCTCGTGCCGGCCATGAACATGCGCCTCGTCCGTCCCAGCGTGCTCGTGGACATCAACGGGATCCGGGGGCTGGACGAGGTAGCCAGCGAGGACGGAGCTCTGCGGGTGGGGGCGACAGCGCGCCAGGCCGATCCTCGCCTGCGCCAGCATCCCCTCCTTGCCCGAGCCCTTCCCTACGTGGGCCACTTCGTCACCAGAAACCGGGGGACCGTCTGCGGCTCGGTCGCCCACGCGGATGCCTCGGCCGAGCTTCCTGCCTGCCTCGTCCTGCTAGGAGGATGGGCGCGTGTCCGCTCTGCCCGCGGCGAGCGGCGGATCCTAGCCGAGGACCTCTTCCTCACCCACTTCACGACCTCGCTCGCCCCCGACGAGCTCATCGTGGAGACGGGCTGGCCGCTCCCTTCACCCGGCACCGGCTACGGCTTCCAGGAGCTGGCCCAGCGCCACGGCGACTACGCGCTCTGCATGGCCTGCGCCTCGGCTCGGGACGGGGAGCTTCGCGTCGTGCTCGGGTCGGTGGTCGATCGGCCCAGGGCGATCGAGGTCGATCCCGAGCGGCCGGGCGAGTCGGCTGCCGTCCAGGTCGAGCCCTGGGGGAACGTCCATGCCTCGCCTGCCTACCTGCGGCACCTCGTCCGCGTGCTCGTCGACCGAGCGGTGGCAGAGGCGCGGGAGGCGGCCTCTCGATGATGGCGGTGGAGGTGACCGTCAACGGCCGCCGCTACCGAGAGGTCGTGGAGCCGCGGCTCTTGCTCTCGGACTTCCTGCGGCACCGGCTGGGCCTGACGGGCACCCACGTCGGCTGCGAGCACGGGGTGTGCGGGGCCTGTACCGTGCTCGTGGACGGGGTGGCCGTGCGCTCGTGCCTCCTCTTCGCTGTCCAGGCCGACGGCCTGGCGATTACGACCGTGGAAGGCTTGGCCCAGAACGGCCGGCTCACCCCGCTTCAGGAGGCCTTTCGCGCGCACCATGCCCTCCAGTGCGGGTTCTGCACCCCCGGCATCCTCATGGCAGCCTTCGACCTCCTCTCGCGGGGACGACCCACGCGGGAGGAGATCGCGGACATGCTGTCCGGGCACCTCTGTCGTTGTACTGGCTACGAGCCGATCGTGGCCGCCATCGCCGAGGTGGCCGGATCGTGAACCTCGCCCTCACCCTCCTCTACGCGGCCGAGCGGACGCCCGCGGCTGAGGCCGTCGTCCAGGGCTCCTACCGGCTCACCTACGCCCAGCTTTGGGAGCGGGCGGCCCGGCTGGCAGGTGGCCTTGCTGCGCTGGGCGTGGAGCCGGGAGACCGGGTGGCGGCCATCGTCAAGTGCCGGCACCAGTCGGTCGAGCTGTACTGGGCGACCCAGTGGCTGGGGGCGACCTTCGTGCCTCTCTCCCACCGGGCGTCGGAGGCCGACATCGCCTACTGCCGCCAGGACTCGCAGGCCAAGGTCCTCTTCGAGGTGGACGTCGACCTCGAGCCACTCGTGGGCGAGGAGCACCCGGGCGCCCTCGACCGGGACGAGCGGGAGGAGAGCCTCATGCTGTACACGTCCGGCACCACCGGCCGGCCCAAAGGCGTTCCTCGCTCGCACCGAGCCGATCGGGCAGGCGGGCTCTCTCAGGTGCTCCAGCACGGCTACCGCTTCGGCGATCGCACCTTAGGGGTGATGCCCCTCTACCACACCATGGGCATGCACTCGCTCATCGCTATGTCCCTGATCGGGGGCTGCTACGTGTGCCAGCCGGACTGGGACGCAGAGGAGGCGCTCCGCCTCATCGAGCAGGAGCGCATCACGTCCCTGTACCTCGCGCCCACGCTCTACCACGACCTCGTCCACCATCCCCGTCTGGCGGACTACGACGTCTCCTCGGTGGAGACGCTCGCCTACGCGGGGGCGGCCATGACGAGCGCCCTCGTCCGGCGCTGCGCTGAGGTGTTCAAGCCCAGGCTCTTCGTCAACCACTACGGCTCGACCGAGATCTACACCTTCTCCGTCCACCGCGACCAGCAGGCTAAGCCCGGCTGCGCCGGCAGGGCGTCGCTGAACGCGCGGCTGCGGCTCGTCCGCCCCGATCCCGACGCCGGCCCCGAGGACGTCGTGAGGTCGGGCGAGGACGGTCAGGTCATCTGCCACACGTCCTCGGACGAGGCCTTCTCCGGGTACTGGAACCGGCCTGACGCCGACGAGAAGGCGCTCAAAGGGGGCTGGTACTTCACCGGCGACCTCGGCCGGCTGGACGAGGAGGGCGACCTGTGGCTGGTAGGGCGGGTGGATGACATGATCATCTCCGGGGGCGAGAACATCCACCCGCTCGAGGTGGAGGAGGTACTCACCCGCCACCCCAAGGTGCTGGAGGCTGCGGTAGTAGGCGCGCCCGACGAGCGCCTCGGCCAGCGGGTGGTCGCCTACGTCGTCGCCCAGGCGGAGGTGACCGCCGAGGAGCTAGACGCCCACTGTCTCGCCTCCACCACGCTCGCCCGCTTCAAGCGGCCGCGCGAGTACCGCTTCGTCGACTCGCTGCCCAAGAGCCCGTCCGGGAAGATCCTGCGTCGCATGCTACGAGAGGAGGGTGCACATCCATGACGGAAAGCGGGGCCACAAGGGCTACGACGGAGCACGAAGGGTTCCGCGTGGAGCGCGACGAGGGGCGGCAGGTAGCCACGATCACCTTGGACGTGCCTGGGAAGCTGAATCGCGTGCCGCTGGCGGCCCGAGCCAAGCTGGCCAGGGTGTTCGACGAGCTGGGCGAGGACGAGGGCATCCGCTTCATCGTCCTCACCGGCGCAGGAGGGACGTTCACGGCCGGCGGCGACATCTCCGGATTCCTGCAGGCAAGCCCGGAGGAGCTGTCCCGCCTGGCCTGGAACGTGGCCGCCCCCGAGCGCTGCCCCAAGCCGGTCATCGCTGCCATTCGCGGCTACTGCCTCGGCGTCGGCCTCGAGCTGGCCCTCGCCTGCGACTTTCGGTTCGTAGCCGAGGACGCCCAGCTCGGCCTGCCCGAGGTGGGCCTCGGCATGATCCCGGGCTCGGGCGGAACCCAGCGACTGGCCCGAATCGTGGGCCTGTCCCGGGCCAAGGACGTGATCATGCGCCGCAAGCGGATCTCGGCCGCCGACGCCCTTGCCTGGGGGCTCGTGTCCGAGGTCGTGCCCGGCGACGAGCTCGAGGCTGCCGTCGACCGCGCCATCGGCGAGCTCGCGGAGCTGTCGCCGCTCGCCCTGGCCATGGCCAAGCGCGTCCTCAACCACGTGTACGACGGGCCCCTCCACCTCGGCCTCGAGCTCGAGGGGCTGGCCTACGGCCTCTTGCGCTCTACCCACGACTTCCGCGAGGGGGTGGAGGCGTTCGTGGAGAAGCGAAAGCCGCGCTTCCAGGGGCGCTGACCGGAAGCCTCAGGCCCGGTCTTGCTCCCAGGCAAGCCCCGCGGCGAGCACGGCCTCGCTGGTGGGGGCGATGAGCTGCATATTGGCGATGGCGAGGGCAGCCCAGCCGATCAGGTTGACCCAGCGAAGGAAGGAGGAGAAGGGCAGGCGCACCTCCAGCTCGTCGGCGTCCTCGGGCGGGAGGTCGATCGTGTAGCAGGGGCTGACGAAGAGGTCTACCTGGGGCCGGTAGCGCCGCCACTCCTCGATCGCTCGGTAGGCAGCGGCCACGCCCTCGGGCTCGGTGGTGCGGAGGGCGTGCTCGAGCTTCGAGCGGCAGAGGTCGCCGTACTCCTCCGCCCGGCTGGGAAAGGTGGCCGCGTGCGATCGCAGCGCCTCGTGGTTGAAGAGCGGCCAGATGTTGGCACTCGGCCCGGGGATGCTCGCCTCCACGACCTGAGCCCCCAGTCGCTCGAGATCGGGCACCCACGCCTCGGCCAGGTCGCTCACCTCCGTCTCCCTGCCGTCGGCGAGCTCGGGGGGCTGGCGGAGGAGGCCGACCCGAAGGCCAGCCAGGCGCGGCTCAGGCACGGGCTTGCCTGCCATGATCGACCAGGCGGAGGCCACGTCGGCCACGGTCCGGCCCATCGGCCCCACCGTGTCGAGGGTGGGGCAGAGAGGGAAGATCCCCTCCATGGAGATCTCGCCCCAGCGGGGCTTCAACCCCACCGTCTCGCAGCAGGCAGAGGGGAGGCGGACGGAGCAGCCGGTGTCGGTGCCCAGGCCGAGCTCGCACACCGAAGCAGCGAGGGCGGCAGCGTTGCCGCTCGAGGAGCCTCCCGTCGTTCGCCCGGGATGGACGGGGTTGTGGACGGTGCCGTACCAGGGGTTCTGCCCCAGCACCGACCAAGCAAACTCGGGCAGATTCGCCTTGCCCACGACCACCGCCCCTGCCGCTTCCAACCGACCGACCACCGGGGCGGTGCGGCTGGGCACGTGCTCGGCGTAGATCCGGGAGCCGTACGTCGTTCGTACTCCGGCCGTGTCGATCAGGTCCTTGACGAGGAGCCTCTTTCCCGCCAGCGGCCCCGGCCGGGGCGAGGCCGGCTCCTCGATCCAGGTGATGACGGCGTTGTAGGGATCCTCCGTCACGGAAGGACCGCCACCGCCTCCACCTCGATCTTGGCGCCGGGGATGGCCAGGCGGGGTACCTCGACCAGGGTCGAGGCCGGCCTCGCCTGGCCGAAGAACTCCTGCCGCACGGGGTTGATCTTGGGTCGATCGTCGACGTCGGTCAGGAACACGGTCACCTTGACTACGTCCTGAGGGCCGGCCCCAGCCGCCGCCAGGACTCGGCGCATGTTCTCGAACACGGCCCGAGCCTGGGCGACCACATCGTCGCCGCCCACCAGCCTGCCCTCGTCGTCCACCGGGACCACCCCCGATACGAAGAGGAGATCGCCTGCCCGCACCGCATCGGCGTAGTGGGAGAGGGGAACCATCATCCCCTCCACCCGGTACTCCTTGCGCCTTGCCATCAGACGCCCAAGTAGGCCTTGAGGGAGGTAAGCCCGGCCTGGAAGATCTGGTTTGCGAAGAAGTCTTGCCAGTAGGCGATCTTGTCGCGGTCGCAGTCGAAGGTCGTCCACCACTCGACGAAGGCACGGTCGCCGTCTACCACCTTCGTCACCCGCAGGGTCGCGTGGTAGTTGTCCACGTCGAAGGGCGTCTTCTCGAAGTTGTACGAGTAGCAGCGCGTGACGTCGGAGTGGGAGAGAAGTCGCTCCCGCAGGTGCGTCCCGTCTCGCAGCGTGAAGCTGCGCACGGCCCCCACCTGGTCGCCTGCCTTACCCTCCTCGATCTTGCTCTCCGACACCGCCTCCGAGAACCACGCCGGGAGCGCGTTGAAGTCGCGGATCGCCGCCCACACCTCGTCGGCTGGCTTATCCACCATCGTGCTGTAGTACGCTCGAGCCATCCGTTTCCTCCTTCGTCGGGGTGCGGGGAGAAGCCTAGTCGCGGGCGTCTAAAGCGGCGAGAGAGGCGGCTCGGATCTGGGAGAGCGTGGCCCGGGGGCTGATCGCCTCCGGATCGACCTTGAGCCCGATCACGGCCGGCTTCCCCGAGGCGATCGCCCGCTCGAAGGCAGGCCCCACCTCCTCCGTCCGCTCCACCGTCTCCCCGTGGCAGCCAAACGAGCGGGCGAAGGCGGCGAAGTCCGGGTTGACGAGGTCGGTGCCGATGACCCGCCCCGGGTAGCGGCGCTCCTGGTGCATGCGGATGGTGCCGTACATGCGGTTGTCGACCACGAGCACGATCACCGACAGCTCGTACTGGACGGCGGTAGCGAGCTCGGGGGCAGCCATCATGAAGTCGCCGTCGCCGGCCAGGCAGACGACGAGCCGGTCGGGGTGGAGCGCCTTGGCCGCGAGAGCCGCCGAAAGGCCGTAGCCCATCGCCCCCGAGCGCGGCGCGAGCTGCGTCCCGTAGCGTCGGAACTCGTAGAAGCGGTGGGCCCAGACCGTGAAGTTGCCTGCCCCGCAGGTGAGGATCGCGTCCTCGGGGAGGCGGCGGCGGAGGAAGGCCATAACCTCTCCCAGGTCGAGCTCGCCCGACATCGGCTGGTGCTCGAGGTTGGCCAGGTAGTCGGCCCGAGCGGAGGCTGTCCACTCCCTCCAGGGAGAGGAGTCCACCGGCAGCAGGCGCCGCAGCCCCTCGCCGAGCTCGGTCAGGTCGGAGACGATGGGGAGGTCGGGCTCGTACACGCGGCCGAGCTCAGTCGGGTCGGGGTGGACGTGGACGAGCGTCTGCCGCGGCCGCGGCACCTGAAGTAGCGTGTAGCCACGGGTGGCGATGTCCCCCAGGCGCCCGCCGATGGCGAGGATGAGATCCGCCTCCTGCACCCGCCGGGCCAGGGCGGGATCCATACCGATAGTGAGGTGGCCCACGTAGACCGGCGAGCGGTTGTCCACGTAGTCTTGGCAGCGGAACGAGGCGCAGACCGGCAGGTCGTTCGCCTCGCAGAAGGCGAGCACGGCCTCTCCCGCCTTGGCCGTCCAGCCTCCCTCGCCCACAATGACGAGGGGCCGGCGGCAGGAAGCGAGAAGCTCGCCCAGGCGGACGAGATCGGCGTCGTCGGGGTGGGGCCGAGGGACGTGGACGGGGCTGGCATCGGCCACGTCCGTCTCCTCGGAGAGGACGTCCTCGGGCAGGGCCAGCACCACAGGGCCGGGACGGCCGCTCGTGGCGACCGCGAACGCCCGAGCCACGAACTCGGGGATCCTGGCTGCCTCCTCGATCTGGGCTGTCCACTTGGTCATGGAGCCGAACACGCTGGGGTAGTCGAGCTCCTGGAAGGCGCCTCGGCCAAGGAGGGCACGCTGCACCTGCCCCACGAGGAGAAGCATGGGCGTGGAGTCCTGGTCGGCGGTATGCAACCCCACCGAGGCGTGAGTCGCCCCCGGCCCTCGGGTGACGAGGCAGACGCCAGGACGACCGGTGAGCTTGCCGTAGGCCTCGGCCATGTTGGCGGCCGCGCTCTCGTGGCGGCAGGAGACGAGCCGAATCGGGGAGTCGTGGAGAGCATCGAGCACCGGCAGGTAGCTCTCGCCGGGGACGCAGAAGGCGAGGTCGGCCCCGTGCAGCTCGAGCTGGTCGACCAGGACCTTGCCGCCGCTTCGCCTCACAGCTCGATCGGCACCTCGAGGAGCACGGTCGCCCGCTGGAGCTTGGGCTTGCCCTCGTCGGCAGGGTCGAGGTAGCGGATGGTGCGCTTGCCGGCCCACTCCCGGGGGAGGAGCATGACCCGCACGAACGCTGTCTCCTGGGCAGTCGAGGCGGTCGCCACCACCGGGTAGTCGGCGCCCTCGAACCAGGCTCCCGCCGGCCCGTAGGTGCGCACGCCCTCGGGGCTCTCGATGCGAAGCTCACCGAAGAGGAGCCGCCGGATGCCCGGGCCGGGGTGGACGTGGCGGTAGGCCACGCTTCCGGGGGGAAAGTCCACTCGGTCGCAGCGCATGAGCCACCGCAGGCGGGGATCTGGATCCACCTCCGCTGCCAGCTTGGCGCCCGCTCCGCCGTACTGCGACAGCTCGAAGACGAGCGCTGGCCCCTCCACGCGGGCAGCGCCGAAGTAAGCCTCGCCTCGCTCCAGGTCGTAGACAACCCGGTTTCCGGGCAGCGCCTGGACCCCGCTCGCAAGCTCGTACAAGGCGAAGATCATGGGCGATCCGGGATCAGTGGAAGTACTGGCCGCCGTCGATGACGATGGTTTGCCCGGTGATGAAGTCCGATCCTGGTCCGCACAGGAAGACGACCGCTCCCACCACGTCCTCGGGCAGCTGGTCGCGCTGGATGGTGCGAGCGGCGATCGAGACCTCGCGCAGCTTCTCGATCACCTCGGGATGAGCTTTGACGCCATCGGACAGGGTGAAGCCAGGGGCGACGCAGTTGACGAGGATCCCATCCTTTCCCAGCTCTTTGGCCAGGGCCCGGGTAAAGGCCACGATCGCCCCCTTGCTGGTCACGTAGTGGAGGATGAAGGGCACGCCCCGGAAGGGGGTACCAGAGGAGATGTTCACGATCTTCCCTCCCCCCTGCTCGCGCATGAGCGGAACGACAGCGCGGCAGCAGAGGAACATGGAGGCGACGTTGACGTCCATCACCCTCCGCCACTCCCCCAGCGGGATCTCGGTGAAGGGGCGCATGGGCAAGGAGGCGTAGATGCCGGCGTTGTTGACCAAGATGTCGACCCGCCCGCAGCGCGCCACCGTCTCCTCGGCCATGCGCGCGACGTCGTCCTCGACCGACACGTCGGCAGCGATGCCGACTCCGTCGGGGTAGGCGGCGGCAGCCTCCACCGCTCCCTCGATGTCGACGACCACGATCCGGGCGCCCTCTCGGGCCAGGCCCTGGGCGATAGCCCGGCCGATCCCTTGGGCAGCACCGGTCACGATGGCGACCTTCCCCTCCAGCTGGCCCATTCCGCTTCGCTCCTGTTCTCGTTGCCGCTGCTACAAGATCTGCTAGCGGATCGGGGAGAAGGCGGTGGGGACGAGGATCCGGTTTCGCTGCGTGTGGATGAGGGGCTGAACTTTGACCAAGAACGCCTGCCAGCGCTCGTCGGCCTGGAGACGCGCTCGCCGCCTCTCGCGGTCGGCGAGGCTCTCGTAGGCCCACAGGTGGGTGTACGTGGAGAGGTCGCCCACCTCGGTCGTGAAGGCGCCAATCAGCCGGCCCAGGATCTCTTGCTGGATGGCGATCCCCTCCGACTGGTACAAGCGCAGGAGCTCTGGCAGCTTCCCGGTGTACACGTGGTAGTCACGCTCCTCGACGATCACCCGATCCCTCCCACGGCGAGGTACTTGATCTCTAGCCACTCGTCGATCCCGTACTTCGAGCCCTCGCGACCGATTCCCGACTCCTTGACCCCGCCGAAGGGAGCCACCTCGGTGGAGATGAAGCCGGTGTTGATGCCCACGATGCCGTACTCGAGGGCCTCCGAGACCCGCCACACGCGGGCGCTCGACTGGGAGTAGAAGTACGCGGCCAGCCCGTAGGGGGTGTCGTTGGCGATCCGCACCGCCTCCTCCTCGGTCCGGAAGCGACGGATTCCGGCCACCGGGCCGAACGTCTCCTCGCAGCTCATGGCCGCGTCCAGGGGTACGTCGACCAGCACCGAGGGCTGGAAGAACTGACCCTGCAGGCGCTGGCCGCCGACCACGAGGGTCGCGCCCCGCTCGAGCGCGTCGGCTACGTGCCGCTCCACCTTCTCCACCGCCTGCCCATCGATCAGCGGGCCTACCTTCACCTCCGGGTCGAGCCCGCTTCCCACTTTGAGGCCGGCGACGGCGGCGCTGAACCGGTCGAGGAACGCGTCGAAGATCCCCTCCTGGACCAGCAGGCGATTGGCCGAGATGCACGTCTGACCGGAGTTGCGGTACTTGCAGAGGAGGGCGCCTGCCACCGCCTGGTCGAGGTCGGCGTCGTCGAAGACGATGAAAGGGGCGTTTCCTCCCAGCTCTAGGGAGATCTTCTTCAGCCGAGGCGCGCACTGGGCCATGAGCAGCTTGCCCACCGCGTTCGAGCCAGTGAAGCCGAGCTTGCGGACGACAGGGTGAGAGGTCATCTCCCGCCCGATCTCGGGGGCGTCCTCGGCGTCGCCGGTGACGATGGAGAGGACGCCGGGGGGAAGTTCCGCCTCCTCGGCCAAGGCGGCCACGGCTAGAGCGGAAAGCGGCGTCTGCTCGGCCGGCTTCAGCACCATGGTGCAGCCCGCGGCCAGCGCCGGCGCCGACTTGCGAGTGACCATGGCCGAGGGGAAGTTCCAGGGAGTGATGCCGGCGGTGACGCCGATCGGTTGCTTCAGCACGAGGATCCGTCGGTCCGGCGTGGGCGGGGGAATGGTGTCGCCGTACACGCGCTTTCCCTCCTCGGCGAACCACTCGTAGAAGGACGCGGCGTAGGCAATCTCGGCCTTGGCCTCGGCCAGGGGCTTTCCCTGCTCTGCCACGAGCAGGCGGGCAAGCTCGTCCTCGCGGGCGAGCATGAGGTCGGCCAGTCGGCGGAGGATGCGGGCGCGCTCCTTGGCGGTCAGGGCCTGCCAGGCAGGCAGGGCCA
>PSLH01000067.1:0-6232 GCA_040289505.1 Thermoleophilia bacterium
TGTCTTCCAGCCCAGCCTCCACGACGTCCACCAGGACCACCAGACCATCGCCGCCGAGGGCCTGCGCGCCTTCAAGCGCACTACCATTCTCGGCTACGAGATCCCCTGGAACAACTTCGACTTCGCCTACCAGGCCTACATTGCGTTGGAGCGACGCCACCTCGAGCGCAAGGTAGCGGCGCTGGCGAGGTACGCCTCCCAGCAGCACCGCCGCTACGCCGATCCTGAATACATCTGGAACGTGGCTCGCGTTCACGGCGTGAACGTGAACCGCGAGCTGGCCGAGTGCTTCCAGGTGTACAGGATCGTGGCGTAGCGGTGGCTGAGGCTGGCGGCCGTCAGAGCACGTCGTCGTCCAAGTGAACGAGCGACTCTAGCCCGATAGAGATGGGGACGGCGCGGGTACCTGTCGACCGGCTGTCCCGGCACTCTCGGCAGATGAAGCGCACGTTTGTCTCCTCCAGCCACCAGTAGTAGCTTGCGGCTGTGTTCCGTCCGCAGCTCGAGCACAGCTTCTGGGGACGGCGACCAGCCTCGGTCGTCGTGCCCTTCGATGCGGTCATCTCGGTCTCGTGGTCGGGGACGTAGGATGGGTGCCTGAGGGAGCGCCGGCGCCGTGTCGCCGACGCTCGGCGGCGAGAAATGGTAGTAGCTGAAGATCGGGCGAGGACAGAGGGAGGCGCTCTCCGCCGTGCTCCAGCTCTAGCTGGAGCGAACGGGGACGAGACGGCGGATGCGCCGGAGCTCAGCGGGAAGGTAGAAGCGGAGGGGAAGGAGGACGAGGGGATAGGAGAGAGCGAGGGCGATCGCGGCCGGAAGGTCCACCTCGAGCCCCTTGCCCAGAGCGTAGAGGGTCACGCCCACCGCCGCTAGCGTGGCAACGCGTCGCCACTGGTAGGGGACCGGATACACCCGCTGCGCCCACCAGGCCATGGCGGCGAACATGAGGACGTACGCGGCCACGGTGGCTACTGCCGCTCCCATCATGCCGTAGGGAGGGATGAGAATCATGTTGAGGCCGACGTTGACAAGAGCTGCCGCCCCGGTCACGACCCAGTTGAACTGGGTGCGCCGGGCTCGTCCCACGCCGATGGCGATGACGATGTACCCGCCCAAGGCGGCGGCAGCGAAGGCAAGGGGCGCCACCACCCGGGAGGCCCCGTAGAAGCTGGGCGTGGCCAAAAGCCGCACGATCCAGGGAGCGAGGAGGCCGAGGGCGAGCGCCACCCAGGTGGCGACGAGCAGGAGGTAGGTGAGGACGAAGCCGTACGTGCGTCTCGCCTCACGCTCGTCCTCGATCGAGTAGGCGAAGGCAGGCCAGGCGGTGCGGAAGGCGGTCAGGAGGAGGACCATGGCCGAGGCGATGCGGGAGCCCAGGGAGTAGAGCCCGACCTCCTCCTGGCCTGAGAGCTTGACCAGGAAGAAGCGGTCGCTGAAGTTGAGCGCCCAGAGAGCAAGGGCGGAGGGGACGAGGGGAAGGCCGAAGCGGTTCATCTCCCGGAGGAGCGAGCGATCGAGCTGGAGGCCGAGCTGCTCGCGGCGGTAGGCGAGGAGGGCCGCGTACACGCACAGGGTGCCGGTGACGTTGCCCACGACGACGCCGGTAGCGCCCCAGCGTAGGCCGACGACGAAGCCCACGGTGGCTGCCACCGTGATCAGGATGTTGGCCAGGCTGGCGTTGACGAACTGGAAAGAGCGCTCCTCCACGCGGAAGAGGCTGGTCAGCTGCTCGTAGTTCATCTGCGCCCACAGGGCCACGAACGCCGCTCGCACGAGCCAGGTCCGGTCGCCTGTAGCGAAGAGGGCGCGGGAGAGAGGCTCGGCCAGGGCAAGCCCGGCTGCCAGGCCGGCGCTGGCCATGACCATCGTGAACCAGAACGAGGTGCGGACGACGAGCAGCCGGCGAGCCGGATCCCTGGAGTCGAAGTAGAAGCGGAAGAAGGCGCTGGAGATGCCGAGCCTGAGGACGGTGACGAGTACTGCCGACAGGGCGACCAGCGTCTCCACCGCCCCGTAGTCGGCAGGCGTGAGGTAGCGGGTGTAGAGGGGAAGAAGGAAGACGGCCAGGATGCGGGAGACGAGCCCGCCCAAGCCGTAGATGGCCGAGTGCTTGGCCAGCCGCCGTATCTGGGCGGCCAGGCTCATGGGCGGAGAAACGAGCGGACGCGGCCGCGACTCGCCCATCCGACTCGCGGCTGCGAGCCCGCGCCAGCTTCCACGGACGCGACGGTAGCACACGCCCGGCCTAGGAGCGGGCTGGCCTAGAGGCTGGCGTAGATCTCCAGCAGACGGTCGGCGACCCGGTCGGCATCGTGGACGCGCTCCACGTAGGCGCGGCTCTCCTCGCCGATCCGCCGTCGCTCCTCGGGCGACTCGACCAGCGAGCGGAGAACCTCGGCCAGCGTCTCCCTGGTGGCGGGGACGAGAGGGAGGCGCAGGCCGAAGGCCTCCTCGCTGCGACGGACGGCGTCCTCGTGGAGGAAGGTGACGACCGGCTTCCCCAGGGCCATGGCCTCGATCGCGAATAGGCCGTACCAGCCGGCGTTGAGCTGGTCGACCACGATGTCTGCCTGCTGGTAGCGGAGGAGGGCCTCGTCGTGGTGGAGCCCCTCCACGATGTCGAGGTCGACCGAGAGGGAGGCGCAGGCGGCGATGACGTGCTCGGTCCCCTTGCGGGCGCGGTTGGAGGGCGCGTGCACGACGAGGGGCCGAGACCGGCGAGGAGAGGGAACGGGGCGGATGCGGCGCAGGTCGATCCCGGGCGGAACCACGTGTGCCTCGGGGAGCCAGCGGGCGGCGTCGTAGGAGCCGACGATACGGGCGTCCGCCAGCCTCGCGTAGGCGAGCTCCTGGGGCGTCTTGCCGCGGATGTCGGAGCCCAGGAAGTGGTAGACGGACTTGCGGCCGGTGGCGCGTAGGATGGGGAACTGCAGGCGCTTGGGGACGAGAGTGAGGCCGAAGTAGAAGTGGAAGATGTCGGTGCGGGGAAGGGTGCGGAGGAGCGCCCGCCACTGGACGAGCTGGCCGGCGAGGAAGCTCTGGGGGCGATCGAG
Organism: Thermoleophilia bacterium; assembly: GCA_040289505.1. GTDB lineage: Bacteria > Actinomycetota > Thermoleophilia > Gaiellales > Gaiellaceae > PALSA-612. The sequence continues at coordinate 3,054 of PSLH01000067.1, forward strand.
CGACCAGTCCGCCTCTGGGTGCAGGCGGTAGCGGTTGAAGACGACCAAGGTCGCCTCCACGCCCTTGCGGCGGAGCGCTTGCACGTTCGTCCAGGGGACTCCGGCGGTGTTAACCGGGCAGTGGACGACGCGCAGCGGACGCCTCCCAGCGGTTGTCACGGTGTTGGCGCAGGGTTGTTACCCACGTGTGGCGAAGATGGCGGTAGGCTAGAAGCGGGTGGAGGCATGGGGTGGCCCCACAGGGGACGGCCCCTTTTGGCCAGCTCCCCTGTCGCTGTCACTCGTCCCACTCCACCTGATCGAAGTACCGGAGCACCCGGCGGGTGGGCCGGACGCGAGAGGCCAGCGCCGCGAGCTCCTCGGGGGAGACCTCGCCCAGGGCGTACTTGACCCCAAGCCAGGGCAGGTTGAGGTCCTCTTGGTAGACGATGGTGGAGATGCGCGGGTTGATCTCGATCACGCACTCCCCCACGAGCTGGATGTTGAAGAAGTAGTCGAGGCCGAGGGCGGCCACGATGCGCCCGGCGACCTCCATCAGATCGGGATCGACCAAGGTCTGGAAGTACATGGCCAGGCCGGCTCGCATCGCCTCCCGGGTCTTGGGGTGGCCGAGCAGGATGCGCCCGCCCGCCGCGATCCCGTCCACGGTGCGCTCCAGCCCGGTGGCGAGCTCCATGACCAGAAGCTCGGTGGTCCGGTCGTCGCCCAGGAGCTCCACCACCTCCTCCAGCAGCAGCGCCTCTGGCACCCCCGGTCGGTTGGCGAGGAGCTGCTGGCGGCGGTCGGCCTTGGCCGAGAGGATGCGGAAGCCCCGCGTCCCGGAGGAGAACACTGGCTTGAGGCAGACGTCTCGGTCCGGGTAGCCGAGCTCGCGGGCAGCTCTATCGACTGCCTCTGCCCCAGCTACCCGTCGCCAGGCCGGGCCGCGCACTCCGATCGCGTCCAGGAGGGCGTAGGTCTCTGCCTTGTCGTTGCAGCGGCGGACCGCCTCGGGCGAGGAGACGAGCGCGACCACCCCGTGGCTGGCGAGCCGCTCCCGAGCCTCGGCCAGTCCGGGGAGGTCGAAGGATGATTGGGGAAGAACGACGCTCGCGCCCTCCCTGAGGGCGATGTCGAGCACCGTCTCGGCGAACCCGGGATCGGAGCCAGGGGGTACGAGGTAGAAAGCGTCGCACAGGTGGCGGCCGATCGCTCGCTCCGACATGTCGGTTCCCACCAGGCGTACCGCTCGCTCGCCGTTCTCGCGCAGGGCTCGCAGGAGCGCCGCCGTTCCGGGCGCCCCGCTAGCGGTGACGACCACGGTGAGCGGAGTCACAGCTCGATCCGGTCCTCGCGAAGCTGTCCCAGGCGCAGGTCGCGCTCGGCGTCGAGCAGAGAGCGCATCGTCTCCCCCATCGTCTCGCCCGGGTAGACCCAGATCTCGGGGTGGATGAGGAGCTGTAGCCAGTCGAAGGCGCCTCGGGCAAGCTCCTCGTGGGGGCAGCCGTGCCGCCAGCGCTGGTTCGAGTCGGAGCGGTAGCGATCGGGGTGGAAAAAGCCGGGCTGCATCGCGTTCACCGCTCCCTCCACTGGCTTCGTCATGTAGGTCGGGTCGGGGTTGTGCCAGGCGAGCACGGGGTCGAAGCGGGAGTCGAGATCGACGTGGGGGTAGACGGCGTGGAGGCCGACCCGGTGACCGAGCGCCCGCAGCCGGGCGAGCGCCTCCTCTCCGGAGGGCGCGGCCAGGTTGTAGAACTCGCTGCGGGTCATCAGGAAGTAGGTGGACGGGACGCCCAGCTCGGCCTCGATCTCAGCCAGCGCCAGGGCGGCCTCCAGCGACAGATCGACGTCGTGGCGAAGGAGGAGGTCTCCCGGCTGGGGGCGCTGGTCGAAAAACGTGAAGCGGTACCCGCCTTCCCGGGCGGCGGCCAAGAGTTCCCGGTAGTGGTCGAGCGTGAAGCCGCAGCTCATTCCACCTCCACCTCGATCAGGGCGGTGGCAGCCTCGGCCCGAGCCAAGGCCTCCTCTCGGCTCTCTCCGACGGCGATCACGTAGCCGCGACGATCCCCGTCGAGCCTGACTGGGCGGATCGTCTCTCCCACGGTCATGTAGCTCTCCGCTTGGACGACGCCAGGCTGGGCCAACGCTCGCTCGAGCCCGCGCACGGCCCGCACCTTGCCCACCGGCAGCGGCCCTGGGGAGGCGGTGAGGAAGCGGATGGCGAGGGCCCGGCGGAAGCGAGGCCGACACAGCTCGTCGGGAACGGGCTCTCCCAGCGCCTGACGGAGGGCGATCTCGGTCAGGTCGACGCCGACCGCGTGGCGGACGAGATCGGCCATCTGCCCTCCCGGGATGCGGGCTGCCACCTCGACCACGCGTAGGCCGCCATCCTCGCCGGCGATGAGCTGGGGGAAGGCGATGCCGTCGCGGAGGCCCAGGGCGCGAACGGCTTCGGCCACGATCTCCTCGGCCAGGCGGAGTCGCTCCTGGGAGAGGGAGGCGGGGTAGAGATGGATCCAGCCTACGCCGAAGCCGCGGCCGGGAGGTCGGAGCCGGTCGGAGAGGGTGAGGGTCGAGACCGCTCCTCTACGGGCGATGGCGATGCCGTTCATCTCCGTCCCGGGCACGAGCTCCTCTACGATCGCCTGGCCGGTCGGCGACTCGGCCAAGGCAGCCGGGAAGGAGGCGTCGAGGTCGGCGACCGAGCCGAGGCGAAAGAGGCCCCGTTGGCCGCCAGAGTCGGCGGGCTTGAGGACTGCTGGCACCCCCACCTGGGCGAGGGCCGCTCGAGCCTCCTCCAGGGTACGGGCGGGCCCGAAGGCAGGCTGGGGGATGCCTGCGGCGGCCAGGGTACGGCGCATCTCCACCTTGTGCGTAAGGCGGCGGGCGGTGTCGACCCCGATGCCAGGGAGGCCCAGTGCCTCGGCGACCGCCGCCACCACAGGCACGGCCCGGTCGGCGGAGACGGTGAGGACGCCGTGCGGGCGGACGCGGCGGGCGAAGGCAAGGACTGCCTCCACGTCGCGAAAGTCGGCGACGAGGGGGATGTCTGCCTCTCCGAGCCCAGGCGCCTTCGGGTCGCCGTCGACGGCGGCGACCCGAAGGCCAAGCTCGCGGGCGCGCAGGATGGCTTGCCGCTGGTGCCGCCCGGCGCCGACGAAGAGAACGGTCCTCACGCGCGCGGATGCTACCCGGGGCCA